>OZ001293.3:5146511-5493022 GCA_963921275.4 uncultured Hormoscilla sp.
TGCCCGGGATTTTCACCAGTAACCTCTGGAGTCTGCGAACTGTCCGCTTATCACCAAGTTGTGCCGCTCTGTAAATTCTCAGAAGCAACTTAAAGACACGTGAGTTCGACGGACTGGACAAAAAAAAAAGGCGGAGACTGGGTTTGAACCATTCCACCCCAGTCTGAACCCACCATGAGTCAAATTGTATCGCGCCTGGATGTCACCCGCATCTTCTGTGAACTAGACGACTTCTGCCAAATGTTCGATTTTTCCGGAACGGTGCGCCACTGGGAAGAACAACCGCAACTGCCCTCCATGCCTGGGGAACGATGCTGTCGTTCGCGCATGAGCCTCTCAGAAATTATGACGATTGCCATCGCTTTTCATGGCTCGGGCTTCCGTACGTTCAAAGAGTTTTACACCCTGTGTGTTCTCCCCCATTGGCGCGGAGCCTTTCCCAACTTGGTCAGCTATAATCGCTTTGTGGAATTGATGCCGTGGTGTCTAATGCTATGAAGTTGTTTTCTTCATACTCGAAAAGGAGAAGTTACAGGCATTTCCTTTGTTGATTCTACACCCATAGAAGTTTGTCACCCTCGTCGTGCTCATAACCATAAGGTGTTCAAAGGGCTAGTCCACTGGGGGAAAAGCTCAACTGGCTGGCATTTCGGATTTAAATTGCATTTGATTATCAACGAGCGCGGAGAGTTACTAGCCTTCAAGCTCACGCCAGCCAACACTGACGACCGTAAACCTGTACCAGAGATGGCTCAAGACTTGTTTGGAAAACTGTTTGGAGACCGGGGATATGTCTTGAGAGACCTATTCGAGAAATTATACGAACAAGGTCTCAAATTGCTAAATCGAAGCGAAATATGAAAAATCGCTTGATGAAAACGAGCGATAAAATCCAGCTCCGAAAGCGGGCCGTCATTGAATCAGTCAACGACCAACTCAAGAACATCTGTCAAATCGAGCATTCTCGCCACCGGAGTGTCTTCAACTTCTTGGTCAACCTGCTGGCCGGCTTGGTGGCCTACACCGACGCCGATAAAAAACCTCGCCTCGATCTGGAGGTCAAAGGCTTACCAGCACTACCTCCTGCCATTTTATAGTTTCGTCGAATTCACGTGATTTTAAGGCGATCGCCTGACTTAATCCACCAGTGAGAACCCGAAAGCTGACATTCCTGGCGCCATCGTCTTCACCAATTTATCCCACCATTACCTGACCTGCAAGTAATTAGGGACACAAAAGCCAGAAATCTTTCAGGCTGCTAATAGCTGCTGCCCCATTATCCCTTGATAGTACCGGCGCAACTGCCTAGTCGCGGCATCCCAACCCCAGCGTTCTGCTTCGGATCGGGCATTGCGCCGCAGGGTTTCTCGTTGTTCCCCATTTTCTAGGAGACGCACTGTGGCGGCGATCGCCCCTTGTGCGTCCGTTGGATCGAATAGATAACTGTTCACCCCATCGGTGACAATATCGATTATCCCACCAGTACCGGCGGCCACCACGGGACACCCAGCGGCCATTGCTTCTAATAGCACTAATCCTAAGGTTTCCGTGCGGGAGGGAAAGATAAAGGCGTCTGCTGAGGCAAAGGCTGAGGCCAGTTCCACACCGTGGAGATAACCGACGAAATGAGTGGGCGTATCGGCAAAATGGGCTTCCAGGGCCAGGCGATGGGGGCCATCTCCGACTAATGCCAGTCTGGCCTGAGGAATTGCTTCTAAGACTGGTTTGATCCGATCGATTTCTTTTTCCGCACCCAGACGTCCCACATATAGTAGCAAGGGACTTTCGGGATGTCCTTGGCTGAGGCGCGATCGCATTTCCTTTGATGCCAGTTCCGGATCGAACAATTCTGTATCCACGCCCCGCTGCCATAGGTCTACTCGTTCTATCCCGTGCGATCGCAGTTCTGATACCATTGCCATTGAGGTACATAAATTCAGGTCAGCTTGATTATGGGCCCTTTTGAGCATTTCCCATAGCACTGATTCTAGCATTCCTAAACCATAATGCTGTAAATATTTTGGTAGATGGGTATGGTAGGATGCTACCAGGGGAATATTCAGGGTCTTGGCATAATATATCCCGCCTAATCCCAATATTGCTGGGTTGGCTACATGCACGATATCTGGCTGAAACTTCTCCAGGACTTCGCCAATTTCTGGGCGCGGAAACGCCATTTTTAACTCCGGATACCAGGGTAGGGGCCTCCAGGATAATCCATGAACTTGGGCCCCTTTGTATTCCGTCAGCCCTCCTTCGGGACAGAATATCAGTACCCGATCACCGTTACGTTGTAAGTGGTCTACTGTATGACGCAGGCGCGTCACTATGCCGTCTACTTTGGGCAGAAATGTTTCAGTAAAAAGAGCGATGCGCATAATTGGTTATAGGTCATTTTCGGTTGGTCATTTGTCAGTTAACCAGGACAAATGACCAAATACAAAGGACTAGCCTTTCCAAAGCACTTTCGGCAGAATTTGGTCTTTGTAAACCCGATCTTTGTACTTGGTGGCGAAGTTAAGCAGGGAGTCTAGCAGGGAATCTGAGAGTTTATGAGGCTCTAAACCGAGATCGATTAGTTTGGTATTTTTGGCATTGAAGTAATGTTCTTCTAGCTCAACTCTGGGGTTTTCCAGGTGATCGATCTGTACCTTGAGTCCTATCGCTGCACCTGCTTCCTTCACCTTCTCTGCTAGCTCGCCGACGCTAAACATTTCTGTGAATTGGTTGAATACTCGGAATTCTCCGGCGTCGGCGGGGTTGGCGATCGCCAATTCTAGGCACCTTACCGTATCTCGAATATCCAAAAAGCCGCGAGTCTGACCGCCTTTGCCGTAAACAGTCAGGGGATGACCGATCGCTGCTTGGATGCAAAAGCGATTTAGGGCGGTTCCAAATACGCCGTCGTAGTCCAGGCGGTTGATCAGCAACTCATCCACTTCATCATTATCCGAATCTGGGTCCTTTTTAATTTCATCTGTCAGGACGCCGTAAACAACCCCCTGATTCAGGTCTGTGGCCCGCAAACCCCAGATCTTGCAGGCAAAGTGGATATTGTGGCTATCGTGGACTTTGCTCAAATGATAAAAGCTTCCTGGTTGCTTGGGATAGGGCAAGGTATCCTTACGCCCATTGTGCTCGATCGTGATGTAGCCTTCTTCAATGTCGATATTCGGCGTGCCGTATTCTCCCATTGTCCCCAGCTTCACCAGGTGGCAGTCGGGGAAATCTTCTTTCATGGCGTACAGTATGTTCAGCGTCCCCACCACGTTATTCACCTGAGTCAGGACGGCGTGTTCCCGATCGATCATTGAGAAGGGGGCCGAACGCTGTTCGCCAAAATGGACGATCGCCCCTGGTTCAAACTGCCCCAGTGCCTTGCTGAGAAAAGCGTAATTGTTGATGTCGCCGATGTATAGCTCGATCGTTTTGCCAGTCTTCTGCCGCCAGCGCTGGATGCGTTGCTGGATGGGCGCGATCGGGGTCAGGGTTTCCACCTGTAGTTCGTTATCCCAGTGACGCCGGACCAGACTATCTAGGATACCAACTTCGTAATTTTGCTTGGATAGATACAGTGCGGTTGCCCAACCGCAGTAACCATCGCCACCAATAACCAGAACTTTCATATCGATCAATTAATGTTGCTTGCCAATCTTCGGTCAATTTAGCAGGTTTGGGTCACCTTTGGCAAAACTTGCTTTTCCTTTTATAGCATAAATGCCTATAAATTTAGCAGCTTCTCTTTTCTGCAACTGCTTCAGTATGACCGGCGTCCTTTTGGGTCTGCTTCTACCGGTGACATATTTAATTTATACCAGTGATATATGGATTAACTACCGGCAGTAGCATGATTAAGACTGTCGGTGGGATTATTCCTACTGTCGGGTTTGGTGGGAACAAAAGGCGGACGATAGCATTTATTCGGTGCGGGCAAATTACCCTGACGATCGCATTGTACTGCTTTCAATAGTTAGATTACATCAGTATAATTGACCTTAACGGGACTTAGACAAAATCTAAGCCCACACATCGCGCCCGACTCGCGCAAGTGAGCAGCAAATACATCAACATTGTTACCTAGCCAACCCACAAACCGCGCTTGAGACGGCTGTACGAAAGGATCTTGACGCTCCAACAAATGTTTTTAATGGTCCCGCCGCCTATTGTCGCGCTAGACCACCGGTTAACCAATGCCACAGAATAAAAGTATAAGCACAAAAAACGCTCGTTTTCATGACGCTCAATACTTTTTTTACCTCTAAGTTGGCATTCTCAAAAAAACAACCAGCCTTTTACCGTTCCGTAAAAAACTTCAACCCAATTACCTTGTGAATAGGTGGTAACTATCCATTCTGCCGTAGCTTTTTCTATGGGAGCATTGGTTATTAAATAATCAATTTCCGTTGCCAAGTCAACAGTTTTGGCATTCATTACGATAGCTATTGTTCCTTGACTTGACATCTGTATCACTTGAAGTGATACAAAAAATCTCTACTTTTATTGTTGCTACCCAAACTGGACGAGGTTTTGGTAAATCTAGCTGGACTGAAAGCTTCTTCTGGTAATATAGCTGTCAGTTAATCTAATCTCCGGAACTGATGAGAGGCCCTGTCTTTATTTCAACTTCTACCTTTCTCTTCTTAGGACATCCAATATAAATTAATCCTCTTTTTTCTAATTCTTTTAACAAAGGACCGTTATTACCATAACCTCCATCTAATCTATCAAGGTTACTTCCGGAGGATAACCTCGAGTTAAACACTTATCAATTAGTTCTAAGGTCGGGTTTTTTCTTGAATTCTGGATCTTATGCATCCTTCTTATAAAGAACTTGCCGGTAAATATTGGGCAAAATCTAACGGTAAACTTCTTACTCCGCGTTGTTACCATTACAAGACCGTTATCAGTTTAGTCGGGGTCGAGCCTATTGTCGCCTCCCGACCCTCCCTTTCGGAACCGTGCATGCGACTGGAGCCGCACACGGCTACTGGGTAGATAGCCCTTGTCCTGGGTAGAATTACTCAGGATTACTCCCTTTGTTCCTTTCCTCATGCAATGGAACCCCTTATGGTTAGTCTCAGACTAGATAAATGCCTAACTCCGGAAGGTTCGCGGAGGCTAACAAGAAAACCCTTCATTATCCGCTCTTTACTCACGTTCACCTACTTAGCTAGGCTTCTCGACGTTTTTACCCGGTTAGGTCTTTAGTCCAACATTATCTACCTTGGATTTCTCCTGGTTTAGAACATTAAGGCTACTTTTTCCCAAAGATTCTATCTATCACCGACCCACGTCAGCATATCCATAGGAGTTACCCTAGGCATTGGCTTCTTGGGCCATCTCTCCCCTCGTGGCTTACGCCTTACATCTAACTTGTCCAAATGAGGACAGCACACGAGAGGTTACTTCGTTCCCTGATATCATTTCATGCGAGGCTTTTAGGTCTCCCCTATACACCGGCAGTCATTTCGGGTACGATATCAGTGAGTAGCAAGCACTGATACGCGGACTACATGCACATTTTGTACCAAGCGTGTCAGCCTCTTTCGCTTGTTTGGAGTTACGATGCTTACAGGGATTCGCTTGTTCTAACCATGAACCTCTTTCCTAGCGGCGTCGGTCTCTAGGCTGAGACCTTATCCTTCATTTAAGTCCTCGCTCCACACCACGGCGATGTGGCTCCGCAGCACCTTCGACCGGTGTCACCCCCGCACCTGGGGAAGGGGAATTTAACCCCCATGATGACCAGAGTTATCTGGCTAATGGAACCAGACCCGACTTTCACCATTACTGGTTTATGCCGGAACGAATCGCACTGCCAACTTCTCCAATATATTGTCGTCCCGGTGCCTACCCCTTTAGTTATTGTTCCGCTTTTTCCATGACCTGTATCGTCCACTATTAAGCTAAATATATCCCTAGGTTTTGTTTGACGACAGATTGACATTATTTCTAATCGTCTTTCATTCAAATAATCAGCATCCCAAGTCGGTTATAAAATGATGTAATTTATGCTCGTCAACACCCACAACATACGAGTGATATTTGGGTAACATTTTTTCCTTCACTAACTCCATATATAGCGTTTCTCAAATAGTTATCATGGAGCCAGACAGTATGAATTGAAAAGTGGGGTAGATTATGGTGCGATTCGTTTAGTGTAAACATACTTGACACAAGTCAAGTATGGGGACCACTAGCTAGGTATCATTAGCCTAGACAACTTATGGATGATGGTGGTGAAAGTCCACCCCTCCAGGTGCAGGAGTGAAAGCATAACCCCTACGGTAGCGATGGCATCAATCCGTAAAGCGGGGTCACTAACCCCAAAGCAGCGTCTGGAACTGGTAGGACAAATAGAAATCTCAGGCAAAGCCAAACCAGCTCGTAGAGTGTGGATACCAAAGCCAGGGAGGAACGAAAAACGTCCACTAGGAATACCGACAATGTACGACCGCGCAACACAAGGGTTACTAAAAATTGCGTTAGAACCGGAGTGGGAAGCGTATATGGAAGGTAACTCATACGGGTTCAGACCGGGAAGAGGATGTCACGACGCAATCGAAGCAATATTCATCAGCATTAACAAAAAACCAAAGTGGGTATTAGATGCCGATATTGCCAAATGCTTCGATAAGATTGACCATAAAGCGCTGATGGAAAAATTGAATACGACATCACCAATCCGTAAACAAATACGGGCATGGTTAAAAGCCGGGGTGATAGACAGGAAAGAATGGTATGCAACCAATGAGGGGACACCCCAAGGTGGAGTCATATCACCGTTACTGGCAAACATAGCTCTACATGGGCTAGAAGAAGTCGTAATGGAAATTGCAAAAACACGAAGCGATAAAAGCAAACTGACAGTAGTCAGATATGCCGACGAATTTGTGGTAATGCATGATGATAGGAAAAAGATAGAAGAAGCGCAAGCGGTCATAGCAGAGTGGCTAAAAGGGGTTGGACTAGAACTCAAGCCTGAAAAGACGAAGATAGCTCATACGCTACGCGGAGACAAACCAGGATTTGATTTCCTAGGATTCAACGTCAGGCAATATGAGGTAAGTAAAAACAGAAGCGGTAAGCGCAGAAATGGACAACCCCTAGGCTATAAAACCTTCATAAAACCCAGTAAAAAATCCATAGGTAAGCACAAAGAACGGTTACTAGAAATAGTAACCAGGCATAAAGCGGCCTCACAAGCTGCCCTGATAATTAAACTCAACCCGGTAATACGTGGATGGGTCAACTACTTCAGGACTGGAGTAAGCAAGGAAATTTACTCAGAGATGGATAATTACCTATGGGAAATCCTGTGGAATTGGGCAAAAAGAAGACACCCCAACAAGTCAAGACATTGGATAGCCGAGAAATATTGGTCAGTTGACCAGAACAAAAAATGGCAATTCCAAGATGGGACAGAAAAAGGGGAAGTCAAGCTATACCGACACAGAAGTGTAGAGATAGTAAGACACATAAAGGTCAAAGGAACAGCGAGCCCATACGACGGAAACCTCATATACTGGAGCACAAAGCTAGGTAGGAACCCCGAGTTAAATAACAAAGTAGCAAAGCTGCTCAAAAGGCAAAAGGGGAAATGCCAACATTGCGGATTAACGTTTAAGGATAGCGATAGTTGGGAACTGGACCACATTAAGCCACTTTCATTAGGTGGTAAGGACTGGTGGGATAACCTACAACTGTTGCACAAACACTGCCACGATACAAAGACTGCCAGCGATGGCAGTAGCCGTATCCATGACAAGGATGGCATTACTGAGGAGCCGGATGAGGTGAAAAGCAGATCGTCCGGTTTTGAAGACGAGTCAGGAAGGTGACTCCCTGGCTTAGTTTAATAAAATTCAGTAGATTTACGGCAAAAAATTTTGGAGACTTATCAAAATGAAAAAATCACCCAGAAAGACCTAGCCAGGGTTTCTCTGGGCTTTATAATTAAACTATTCCGGCAATATCGAGAAACAGGAGACATAGCTCCAAAACCTTTTAGGTGAGGTGTCAAACTGAAATTGAATCCCGAGCAACTGGTAATTTTAGCAGAATTGATAGAAAAAAAAAGATGCTACTTTAGAAGAACTGTGCGAATTACTGAAAGAAAAAACGGGAGTGTTGATTAGTAGATATACAATGGGAAGGATGACAAAAAAGCTAAATTTTACATGGAAGCAAAAAACTTTGCACCCTAATGAAAAAGAGAGCGACAGAGTGCTTTCTTTGAGAGTATAGTTCTGGGAAAAAATGCGCTCTATCCCAGTCAAGGACTTGGTTTTCATTGATGAGTATGGAGTGAATTTAGGTTTTGTCAGATTTTTGGCTCGGGCATTGTGCGGTCAAAGAGCTCGGGGAAATCGTCCTCATAAACGAGGTAAAAATGTCTCAATGGGGCTATTGCTAAAAAAATAATTGTCGCATCTACTAAGATTTTAGGAGCAGCCGATGGTTTAGTTTTTGAAGCTTTTATTATCAATAAGCTAGTTCCTAAAGCCAAGTGCTCATGTAGTGCTAGATAATAGTAGCACTCATAAAGGAAAAGAGATTGAAAAAGCAATTGAAGAAGCCGGATCATCATTAGTATTTTTACCTCCTTATTCTCCTGAATTTAATCCAATAGAAAAATTTTTGTTCTTCGTAAAATTAATTATTCGTTCCCTCAAACCGAGAACTTATCTTGAGTTACAATCAGCTATAAAAAAAACTTTTGATCTCGTCTCGCTAAAAGATATTGAGAACTGGTTTGTACATTGCTGTTATGGTACTACAGTAATTTGAGAAACGCTATATCATCTTCTAGAGTTATTAACTGTATCCTCTTTCCCCATATGGGTGGTTTCCCACGTCTGAGCTTGGTTGGTGTCTTTAGTTTTTCGCCACCTTTGAGCGGTTGTGTAAGGCATGATCTCGTTGGACGACAAGGAAAAATAACGTCAGACAGCTGCGCTCATTCGGGAAAGCTCCTATTTCATCAGACTTCCTGGGAAACTCTTCTTTCCAAGCGTTCGAGTAAGTTAGAGGTTCTCATCCTACAATGTAACTCAGGCTACGGTGGCATAAGCTATATCAGTCAACTAATGGGTTGCCATGCCCACACCATTCCCCTTGGGCTTAAAGAGTTGTCCGATGACCAAGCGATGAGCACTAGGGGCATTCGTCGCCCTGGGGGTGGAGGCAAAAAAGCATTGGAGCAGATAGAGAGATTATATGAGGCATTCCTTCGAGTTGTTGAGGCTCATACAGCGGGTTCGCCAATGGATGAATCGCTCAAATGGACGCATCTGACTCGTCAGCAAATTGCCGACTTACTCGCCCAAGAAGAAGAGATTAACGTGAGTGTGACCGTGGTAGATAAATTGTTGAAACAGCATAATTTTCGTCGCCGTAAGGCATTCAAGACCAAGGCCACTGGAGACCACCCGGAGCGCAAGGAGCAATTTGAGAAGATTGCTGCCTTGGTGGAAGACTATCAAGGCGCAGGCAATCCGGTTATGAGTGTGGATACAAAAAAAAAAGAGTTAATCGGTAAGTTGTTTCGCGATGGCCATGCTTATACCCAGAAACCGATCGAGGTGTATGACTACGACTGGCCATCTTTAGCAACGGGTGTGGTGATTCCCCACGGTCTCTATGACATGACTCATAATATTGGGTATGTGCGGCACGTCTCGATATACAAGTGAATTTGCCTGCGATTCCATTCATTATTGGTGGCTCACCTACGGATGCGTACTTTATCCATTGGCTACCTCCATCTTGCTTTTGTGTGATGGTGGTGGTAGTAATAACTCAAGTTGCGACCTACAGAACCTCAACCCCAAAATTAGGTCGGCAAAATTAGCTAAAATTACCTTGTGATTTACCCAAAAAAGGCATAGTTTTGAATTTTTTTAGCAAAAATGTTGTCTCAGATGTCAAAATTTTTATAGGTAGCAACTTAGGTTAATATAGGAAATTAAGAAGTAAAAATGGAAAATAGAAAGTAGGGTATGCCGTGCCCACTGTCATCCGCTACAAAATAACTCGAAAGTAGGGCAAGAGCCACTGCAAAAATAGTAGAAGGAGGTGGAAAAATGGCAACGATCGCAGGCACGCCGGGGAACGATTTCCTATTGGGAACCCTAGAGTCGGATATCATTCTGGCAGCACAAGGGAATGACAATATAGATGGGAGTTTGAGTAACGATACCATCTTCGGCGGCAAAGATAATGACTTTGTGCGCGGTGGGGAAGGCTTTGATGAGCTTTATGGAGACCTGGGCGATGACACTGTCTTGGGAGAGAATGGGTTAGACCTGATCTATGGTGGAGAGGGTAACGACTTCCTGGAAGGAAATGAGCAAAACGATGTTCTGTTTGGGAACCAAGGCAATGATACGATCTCGGCTGGAGAAAGTAATGACCGGGTGCGTGCAGGCAAAAACAACGACCTGGTGCTTGGCGGTACTGGTAGAGATACTCTCTTCGGCGACCTGGGAGACGATATCATCCACGGCGGTAAAGACAATGACAGCATTAGAGGTGGCAAAGGGGATGACCAGTTGTGTGGCGACCTCGGTGATGATTCCATACTGGGGGATCTGGGTGACGATACCGTCTCTGGTGGGGATGGAGATGACTCGATCGGAGGAGGTAGCGACAGCACCAGAGAAGATGGTAACGATCGGCTGTTTGGCGAAGCGGGGGATGATACCATCTTTGGTCAGGCCGGAGATGACATCCTCTCCGGCGGTGATGACAATGACCTGTTGCTGGGAGGCAATGGCAGGGACGAAGTTTCTGGGGATGCCGGTAATGACACGCTCTTTGGTGGTAGCGGCGTAGATACTTTCACAGGAGGTGCTGGCTCTGACAGCTTCACAGTCACCGCAACATCTGAGGCGGATGTTGTGCTTGACTTCCAAGATGGTCAGGATTTAATTGGTCTAGCAGAGGGACTCGCCTTTGCGGATCTGGAGATTACTCAGGGTACAGGAGCAAATGCCAATGACGTAATTATTGAAGACACCCTCCAAGGCAATGTTTTATTAGTGATCGAGAATGTCAATTTTGACTCGATAGACGATACAGATTTCATAGATGTTGCACTCCCCGAAGAACCGATACCACCAACACCAACACCAACACCAACACCAACACCGACCCCAACACCAACAGGTAATGGTCCCAGCATCGTCGGCGCAGAGGTACTGGTTGCCAATAGTTCAACGCCGATCGGGAATTTAGCCCAACTGACAGGGACTGGCGCTTCCAGTTTTACGATTAACAATGCTACTGGTAACACTGGTCAAGAGGTATCGGCAGCTTTTGAGATTCAGGGTAGTAACCTCAGACTGGTAAATAGTAACTCAAGTTGCGACCTATAAAAATTGGATACAAAAAGCTATGATAAAGAGAATTATTTTCAACTCTAATCCCTTAGATGTAACAGCATGAATTGACTTGGGAAACAAATTGGTGATTCGACTAAAACAGGTTTCAACTTGTTTTCTTGTTACTTTTTGTATATATTCAAAACAAGAATATTCTTTTCTTTTTGAGTTCTTTTTTCGCAAAGGTTTTAACATTATACTTGACGACTCTTTTAGTAAATTCTCTAATTGATAATCATTATAAGCTTTATCTCCATAAACTATTGAATTTGATGGTAAGTCAAAGCCAAAAGATTGCAAAACTTTAACATCATTATAACTACCAGGATCTAGATAAAATTCTATTGGCTTTCCATTTTTGTTTACCAACATATGAACTCTTAATCCATAAAAATAACGTTTTTTACTGGCAATATACCCTCGATATTCTTCCTTGTTATAAATTTGGCATCTATCAATCCTAATATTATCACATACTGGCACCGGGAAACTATCAAGAATATATTCTTGACCCGGATTGAGCTCTTTAAATGTTTGAGCTATAACTTGGAAGAAAAACATCCAAATTGGTTCCTCAATATTGTGTAATCGACGATTGAACCTACTTTTACTTAACAGATTTTTTATATACTTGTGTTGGACCATAAATTGACAAGAGCGATCGTGGTGTCCTCCGAAAAAATATGCAGCAACTAATCCGACTGTCATCACTTCGGCATTGTTCATTTTTACTTGTGGATCTTCTTTTATATTTAACGCTTTTAGTAGCTCGTCACAAAGAACAAAAATTGTTGTAATCATATCTTCCATCATCTACATCCCCCAGCAATTAACTATTATTTTAGTACATTATAACCTATAAACAGCCAACCCGCCGTCTAGCACAAAAAAAATATAATTTTGTATCAAAAGCTACGAAATATCCCAAATATCTGTAAAGTCTAAGTGGGTAATTCATATTTTTTTTAATAGGTCGCAACTTAGGTTAATAGTTCTCGAGCCTACCTGTTCAAGGAATGTCTTCAAGCCCTCAGCAATAAGTTGGGCATTGAGATTCGCATTGCCCATTATCCCCCCTATACCTCCAAGTACAATCCCATTGAGCATCGGTTGTTTCCCCATGTCGTGAAGGTGTGATTTTTGAAAGGGTGGAAACAGCCAAAGACTTGATGGCTACAGCTACAACCAAAAGGGGACTACAGGTGTTTACCAAGGTGATTCCCAGAGTTTACCAAACAGGTAAGAAAGTGGCAGTAAGCAAAATATGAAAGTCGTGAACGTGTCATTTTTGAAAGGGTGGAAACAGCCAAAGACTTGATGGCTACAGCTACAACCAAAAGGGGACTACAGGTGTTTACCAAGGTGATTCCCAGAGTTTACCAAACAGGTAAGAAAGTGGCAGTAAGCAAAATATGAAAATTGTCTTCCATGAGGTTCTGCCTCAATGGAACTACACCGCGAAGCCACAGCCAGGTTAACTTTGATAAGTTATTAAATCCTCATTCCTAAATGAGCTTCGGCTTCTCCATCAATACGCCGTAACTGAGATGAGGGTTGGGGACGGGGGGTTATCGCTTTTTCTAAACCCTCTTCTACAAAGCTTTGTCTTACTCTTTCAATGGTTCTAGTACTAATGTTCAAAGCTTGGCTAATTTCACTATCTGTCCACCCTCCATCGATTTGATTAATATCGGCTTTGAGTAAGATGCGAGCATGATTAATTTTCCTCGCCGCAGCTTTTCCTGTTGTGGTTAGCTTTTCTAGACTTTGGCGTTCTTCTTCCGTTAGGGAGACTATATATCGTTTGGCTGGCATGGTTTCTCTCTCTTTGTTCTCTTTCCTTCTCTTATCCGTCATCATTGCCTTGACATACCACTAGTGTAGCTAGAGCATCGGTCCAGTACAACTTCTTTATGGCTGCGCCACGCTACGCGATGGGTAAAATCATGAGGGGGAGAGGGAGGACATGGGGGGGGAGGCGAGAAGATGTTGATTTTTCGTTGATTCACAGATGTTTTAATTTGTCAAGTATTATTAATGGACCGACGCTCTAGGTGTTAATCAATGACCAGCATGCCGCAGGCGCTCCCGATGTCACTTGAGACAGGTGATTTAATATGGTATCACCTGCGTCAAGTGACATCAGCGGGACATCTCCACCTGATGCAAAAACACTGGTAACCGATCGCCGATCACTAATCACTGACACTAGCGATGGCTCGCACCCCGACTTTATCATTCGATCGCGGCACGTTAATCCTGCATCCACCACCCAGGGGGAAAGCCTGGATAGATTATGCTACCTGGGATAACAGAATCGAGAAGTTTCGCATTTTGGGCCTTCACTATCGCCCGCTGGTGGAAGCCTTGCAAGCGGAAGGGGCGAATTTTATCGATGAGGCCAGGGATTTTCATCCAGTGGAACTGGTTCGGGCTGTGGAAATGGAACCTTACCCCCATCAGCAAGAAGCACTGGCAGCTTGGAAGCAGGCCAAGCGTCAAGGGGTGGTGGTATTACCCACGGCGGCGGGGAAGACTTATCTGGCCCAACTGGCCATGCAAGCGACTCCCCGCACTACCCTGATTGTCGTGCCTACCCTAGATTTGATGCATCAATGGTATGCTCACCTGAAGGCGGCTTTTCCAGATGCTGAAGTCGGGTTACTGGGCGGCGGTTCCCGAGACAGAACCCCCATTTTAGTGGCTACTTACGATAGTGCGGCTATTCATGTCGAGGCCCTGGGAGCTAAATATGCCCTGTTAATCTGTGATGAATGTCATCACTTGCCTACAGAGTTTAGCCGCGCGATCGCTGAATATGCTATTGCTCCCTATCGCCTGGGGTTGACTGCTACTCCCGATCGATCGGATGGACGCGATCGGGATCTGACAAGTCTGTTGGGAAAAATAGTATATCATAAAACTGTTGAAGACTTGGCTGGCATAGCCCTCGCCTCACATCAGGTGGTGCAGATGAAGGTGAAGTTGTCCAAACAAGAGCGCGATCGCTATAATAGGGCTATCGCCCTACGCAACGACTTTCTCCAACAAGCAAACATTTCCCTAGGTAGCATCAAAGGTTGGCAGCTGTTCGTGCAAGCCAGTTGTCGTTCTGTAGAGGGACGTAGAGCCATGTTAGCGCATCGGGAAGCCAAGGAAATTGCCTTGGGTACTGATGCAAAACTGCGGTTGCTAACGGACTTACTCGCCCAGCATTTTACAGAACGTATCCTAATTTTTACTGCTGATAACGCCGCTGTTTATCGCATTTCTCAGGAATTACTCATTCCCGCCATTACCCATCACACTCCTGTCAAAGAACGCCACGAAATCTTAACTCGCTTTCGCCAGGGAGAATACAAAACCCTGGTAGCTTCCCATGTTTTGAATGAAGGTGTTAATGTTCCCGACGCCAGGATCGCCATTATTTTATCGGGTACGGGATCCCAGCGAGAATATATTCAGCGTTTGGGAAGGGTTTTGCGCAAAGGTTCTCACGACAATAAACAGGCGATTTTATATGAAGTTGTGGCCGAAAACACGGCGGAAGAACGCACCTCCCAGCGCCGACGCGGGTAACTGCTCACCGCAATAGAGACAGTTTATTGAGAATGTATAGCGAGCCATGATCTATGGTATAAACATTGCTGGAGGGGAAATCGCACCAAACTATTGCAGGATAAGGATTTCAGCCCTCACAGACTTGGTACAACTTTCAGCAGGCTGACTTATTTGAGCTGCGCTTGGGGTATACTTGCTTATCGGGACTTTGAGATTTTCTCAGGCAAAAAACGGCTTCTTAGCTTACGGGGTGTGGGTTTTACGTCGAAGGGAATTCATAGGCAGCAAACCCGCTCGCCTGGGTCCCTCGAGACCAGCTCGACCCTTATGTGGCTCTGTGAAAGGGTTTGATGCCATTTTACGCCTATTTTTTCTCAAAGTCCCGTTATATGACCTTTACTACTGCACTACAGACCTCACAGATGACCTTCGCCATCTCTGCTGACGAGATGACGACATCAGTGCTGCTGGTCGAGCGGTGGCTCGTGCAGCAGCAACTATTCAAACAACAGCAGGGCCTGATTGAGAAGCGGGAGAAAGAACTGGAGGCTCTCAAAAAAGAAAACTTACAACTCTCCGATGAGCTGGACAAACTGAAAAAACGGTCGTCTCAAAACAGTTCTGTCCCCCCCTCACAAGACCTTCTGAAGAAACCTTCAGACAAAAGCAAGCGCAAAAAAGGTAAAAAGCGCGGTCCCAAATATAATCACATTGGTAAGACACGCAATGGATTTGGAGAGCCCGATCGCATAGAACAGCTATGGCGTATATGTGCTGTCCGGGAAGACGGAGTCGGCCATGTTTAGCCTCAAGGATGCTGAAAACAATGATGTTTACCATACAAAGGTGGAAGTACCACAAAATGGCGGTATAGTAGAAATAAAAATTCCCTCGGACGCTCCACCATTGGCGGTGGGTCAGAAGTATGTTTGGTCCTTTGGGATGATCTGCGCCACGCAAGGGCCAGAAGATTTCTCGCCAGCGGTGTTCGTCGCTGGCGAGGTGCAGCGTACGGAAGCTAGCTCAAGGATGAAAAGCCAGCTAGCGGAGGCAACACCGCTCGATCAGGCAGCTATATACGCGCAAAATGGCATATGGGTAGAGGCGATCGCCTCCCTGGCCCAGCTGCGACAGATGCAACCAGAGAACACCTTGATAACCGCTGGATGGGAACAACTGTTGAATTCAGTCGGGTTAGAGGAGATCGCATCCCAGCCCCTAGTGCCAAGGCCGCAGTGATTGGCGACCAGAGCGATCGAGCTAAAAATCAAGGCGTTGCGCGGGGACGGGATGATCGGGTACCACGCCCAACAGGCATTATGACCTAACCAGGCTAGGGTTTCAGGCGATATATATTTATATCTGGTTATATAGATCCTTGAGCGCAATCAGCAAATCGCAATTGGCAATTTGCGGCCATCATCCCCAAAATGCGCAACTTGAATTTTTTGCTTTTTAAAGAGCAGTTGCAATGAGTGTATTTGTCGCTGGGTATATTCATCTGAGATCATAAACCGGTTTGCGGTCAGCGGTTAGTTGTCAGTTGTTCGAGTCTCGCCTGGCAGTTGCTGCTGCTGTCGGGATGCAGAGGTGGGACTGGCGATCGCACCGCAATAGTCAGATTATCACCCCTACAAGGCATTGACTGCTCTGGGAAAATATGCTATTTGGGGATGATGGTTGCAACGAAGCCGATTCTTTCCCCAAAAGGTGGTGATAAACATGTGGTGATGACACAACTAACCCGACAAAGATTTATTATATTCATGCGCAAAATACCAAATAGCGCCTATATTATTTTCCAGGTTTTTTGAAAATGATAATGTTTGACGAACCAATCGCCCTTACATCGCCCTTACCTTTGCCTCAAAGTGTTATTTAACCTTTCAATATGATTAGTTTTTCCACATGATTAGTTTTTCCACTTTCTTTGACTACGGCTTTGTGACGTTTACTAGGGATTACTGTTTTGTATGCTTCCTGTGGATCTTGACAGGGGTGATAATATATTAAATCACCCCTGTCAAGATCCACAGCCCAAAATCTGTGTAACAAACTGCGTCTATAAACAGGAGGCAAAGATTTCCATAATTCTCCTGCCGATTCACGACTGCTTCGATGTCTCCGGAGAGCTGGATGTCTCCTGACAGGGCGAGCGGTCTCTCGGGAGCGCTAATCGCACTAGACATCTCCAAAAACTAAACCATTGTCAGCTATGGGTTTCAAGCTCAGCCTCACTTTCTCACATATGTTACTCAAACAGCAGCATCGGGGTTTGATAGATTTCCTGTTAATAACGCGCTCCAAAAATGATATTGATTAATCTCAATTTTTTCAGTCACCAGATTCTAATACTTCTAAAATTAATGCACCAATGCGCAATCTAACTAACCCACAAATTGTCTAAATTACCGACTCGTATTTATCTATATTTAAGCGAAATCGATCGCTGGCAACTCGAAAATTTTCCACTAATCTTATGACGTGTTCAACGAAAACTCTCAGAGAAGAAAAATATTGATTTTCTTCTTTTTGTTTGGCAGTTAATTCCTGTTTTTTCTGCTTTTTATGATGTGTTTTGTTGTTCTCCAATATAGGCTTTATCTCCTGCAAATTTTTGCTCTGGATGAAAAAAATATTGATGATCGCGCCAAATATTTATGTCGCTTTTTGGACCTCTTTCTCCAGAAATTATATCGACAATATCTGCACACGCTATCGCTACTAGGTAACACATTGATTTTTTCTCCTATGATATTTCTTCTTGCCTGAGTAAAAATTTTTCTGTCCTTCATAGTCTTTAGATCTTGGTATCCCTTGCTCTGCGCTATCTACAATCAATTCATATTCCCTTAAAATTTTTGATAAAACTTCTTCGTTTTCTCCATTAATTTTCACCTGTTCAAGCAAGCTTGACCGCAAAGAGTCTCGAAATATTTTTTGCCAATAATTAAAAACATCATTTGCTTTAGATTCACTGACTTCAAACATCAAACCTAATATTTGAAATGTTACTCCTTGACGGAGATAAATCAAGGTTAAAACTATTTAATCTTCCACCGATAATTTAGGCTTAGCACCTCCACCAGCACCTATCAATCTAGTTTTCTGCTTTTCAACTTTTTCTTGATAATCTGCATCTAACTTTTTGGCTAAGCTTATAAGTTGTATTAGGTTTTCATAACTGATACCGACAAGCCGCTTTACTTCTTGATGATTTTTTTGCTGTCCAAGTATAACTCATGGCTTTCAGTCCCAAAATTAAAGTTGTCAAATCTTATTATAGCATAAATTTCTATTTTGGAGAGGTCTACTACCCGGGAAACACCTCGCGCTAATCGCACTACCCAGGAGACATCGTATTCGCACTACTCCGGAGACATTGATCCCCAACATAAATTCCAACGATTTCTCAGTTTTTCGTATCGATCGCTAACCTTATCCATTGTTGATTCTCCTTGTTTTTTACGAAAGATCACATTTCGTCACATTCAATTGTTAATTTCCTCTTCGGCTTGCCTGAAACCTTTATTTCACGGGGGGTTTCGGCATATTTCTTATTGACATATTTTCGATCGCGCAGCGTAGCGCAGCCATAACCGGGCCTGGAAACTCCTGTTATTCTGGCAATACCTACCAAAGGAATTTTTTCGAGTAAGAGAATATCTATATTATTTTTCGTTTCTTCTGGTATCTGCTTTTTGGTAGGGTTTTCAACAAATTGCTGCCACATTCAAAACACTTATATTTTTGCTTCTTGTTGTGAATACTGCCATTTTTAAAAATTCGCTTACTTTTACAGTTAGGGCAATCTGGTCGCCAACATAAATCTGATGGTGCGTTCATAACTTTATAAATTGTTTTTCCCAATAACAATATAGCATTTTGAAAATCACTTATTATAAGAATATTTTATGGTTTCAATAGATAAGCTGCCGCGCATTTAAATTGCATAGGTCGAAAAGCTGAGATCCTTATTTCATAAGGGTTTCCGAATTTTGAATGAGAAAGAAAGAATTTTGAATGGCTTATTGCTTATGCATGGTAAAATTGTTATATTATCCCTTTGAAAAAGGCTAATAAATAGAGGGATGTAATGTTGTATCACTACATATTTATCACTACCAGCACATTGTCTATCCTTTTGCTAATGGTCTTGCTACTCATCGTCTTAAGAGTATATTTGCTTATTGCATTAGTGGGATGCTCTCATTGGCAACGGATGCGATCGCGGCTTAGAAGTAGTCCAGGGCAAAAAAAACCGAGGGCGACCTAGATTGTCGGTCTATTAATAAAACGCATTTTAACAACTCAAAGATAGACTATAATCGATCTGATATCCTCTGGTCCCTCTCTAGGCGCTGAGCGCCTGGGAAGCCGTAAAGTGTGTCGTCACGTAGAACCGATCCCAGCTTAACCCTCATGAGTGATATAGTATTAGAAGTACGCAATCTGCGAGTCCAATTCCAAACTGACGAAAAACTGATTAAAGCAGTTGACGATATCTCCCTGAAAGTAGCACGAGGACAAACCTTGGGAATTGTGGGAGAATCAGGATCGGGCAAATCCGTTACCTCCCTAGCAGTGATGGATCTGGTGCCTAGGCCGGAGGGTACGATCGCCGAGGGCGAAATTTGGTTTCGCGAGACAGGGGACGCCGAACCGGTCAACCTTCGGCAACTTTCACCCCAACAAATGCAGCAACTTCGGGGTGGCAAGATGGGGATGATCTTCCAGGAACCGATGAGTTCCATCAATCCAGTTTATAGCATCGGCTTCCAACTGACCGAAGCAATTATACAGCATCAAAATGTTTCCTCCCCAGAGGCCAGACGCCGGGCGATCGGGCTTTTGCAAGAAGTGAAACTCCTGCCATCAGACGAAGCATTGAAGGAACAACTGCTAGCAGAATGGCCCCAGCAGAGGGAAGAACCAAGGGACAAAGAACTCCAGCGTCTAGTAAATAGCCAAAAACAGGAGATCCTCAAACGCTATCCCCACCAACTCTCCGGGGGGCAAATTCAGCGCGTGATGATCGCCATGGCAATTTCAAGCGATCCGGTGCTATTGATTGCCGACGAACCCACCACAGCCCTGGATGTTACAGTCCAAGCTACCATTCTCGACCTGTTGCGGCAACTAACGCGACAGGGCATATCGATGATTTTCATTAGTCACGATCTGTGCGTGATTGGCGAAATTGCCGATACCGTAGCAGTCATGTATCAGGGTAAAATTGTCGAGGTCGGGTCAGTCTTGGACATCTTCTCCAACCCGCAGCATCCTTACACCAAAGGTTTGCTCGCCTGCCGTCCCCAACCAACAGTACGCCTGGAATATCTGCCCACCATCTGTGAGTTTATGGAAGTGGTGACTACTGCTACGGGAATCCAGGAGATGCCAGAGAAAGCTGACACGGCCGCTATCAAGGAAGTGAGTCCAACTCAGCTAGAAGAACGCTTAACAGCACTCCAGCAGAAAGCGGCGCTTTTATCTGTACAAAACCTAAAAGTTGGCTTTCCAGTCAAGGGCATGTTTAGCCAAACCAATCGTTATTTTATGGCCGTGAATAATGTCTCCTTTGAAGTCTATCCCGGGGAAACCCTGGGATTGGTAGGAGAATCGGGCTGTGGTAAAACTACATTGGCACGCAGTTTGCTGCAATTGGTGCCACCTCTGAGTGGCAAGCTGCTATTTGCAGGTGAAGATATCACTCATCTTAACAAAAGGAGCCTGCGACAGTTGCGGCGGGAAATGCAAATGGTGTTTCAAGACCCTTTTAGTTCCCTGGATCCGCGCATGTCCATTGGCACAACTATCATGGAACCCCTGGAAATTCATAGCCGGGGTAATGCTAAAGAACGACACACGCGCTGTGCCTATCTGTTAGAAAGGGTAGGACTCTCACCTGACTGGATGAGTCGCAGGCCCCACGAATTTTCCGGCGGACAGCGCCAACGGGTATGTATTGCCCGTGCTTTGGCACTCAATCCTCAGTTTATTATCTGTGATGAGTCGGTTTCAGCTTTAGATGTCTCGGTACAGGCCCAAGTTTTGAACCTCCTCAAGGAATTACAGTCCGAGTTTGAACTGACTTATATCTTTATTTCTCACGACTTGAGTGTGGTTAAGTTTATGAGCGATCGGATCGCGGTGATGAACAAAGGTAAAATTGTCGAAATTGCCAGCGCGGAGAATATTTACAACCAACCACAACAGGAGTACACTCGCCAACTCATTGCTGCTATTCCTACCGCCAGCATCGAACGCATTCAAAAGCGGGTTCTGGCGATCGCCTGAGCGATCGTAGGGCGGGTCGCCTGCCCACCTGCCCGGGGACCGTAGGGCGGGCGGATCGCCTGCCCGCCCGGGTAATTGCTGCTCATCGCCAGTATGAATGCACTATATCTGACTAGACTTAAGCTGACGCCGCTGCCAACCGTTACCATACGTAATCAATATTTATTTTTGATAAAAAATATCCAAATTTAAACAGTATTGATTTTAATAAAAGCTATACATGACTAGACACAAGGAGAACAAAGTCTTTAGACAAAGTAAAAATTATAACTTTTTGTAAAAAACAGAGAAACTTTCCGGAATTGGGTCTTGGAGCATCGGATGGAAAAGGCGGGCTACAGCTTTACTGGCAGCTGGACTTGGGGCGAGAACATTGCATGGAACGGTACAACGGGAACACCAGATGTGACTCAGTCGGTTGCCACCCAACACGAGAATCTGTTTGTCGATCTCAACATCCCTGGTAGAGGTCATCGGATCAATCTGATGAACGAGAACTTCCGAGAGATTGGCCTTGGTACAGTAACTGGCTTATTTACTAGCAACGGCACTGACTTTAATGCTGTGATGACCACCCAGGACTTTGCCAAGTCTGGATCGGGGTCGTTTTTGACTGGTGTTGCCTACGATGACCAGGACAACGATGAAGGACTTGGTGGAGTAACAGTGCAAGCGGTGCGTCAGTCCGACGGTCAAACCTTCACCACTAACACGATGGATGCTGGTGGGTATCAGATTCAGTTAGAGTCTGGCAATTACACCGTGACTTTCTCTGGCGGCGGACTCGACGAGACTATCCGCCAGACGATCGCGATCGGCGACTATAATGTCAAGCTTGATGCTATCCTGGATGATGACTCCGATGGTAACTCCGACGGGAACGGACCACTCCCACTCCCATTCCGGGAACCCGAGGCAATCACGATCTGACTGGCACAGCTGGCAACGATAGCATTATTGGTGGTACAGGTAATGACACTCTCTCTGGTGGCGAAGGTAATGACTTTCTCACTGGTGGTGAGGGTCGAGATCTTCCCCTTGGTGGGGGTGGTCGAGATACCTTCGTGCTGGAAATTGATACAGCAAGCACCAGATCAGGGTCAACCGATCGAATCTCGGACTTCCAGCCCGGGACGGATCGCATAGGACTAACAACAACGGGAGGATCAATCTCCTTGAGCTTGATTGTGAGCGGCAGTCAGATTTCCATCAAGGATGTTAGCTCAGATAAACTCTTGGCCACCGTTGCAAATGTCACCCCCGTTCAGCTGATTAGTAGTCTTGTCCTACTGTAGATTCCAAGTTTAGATATCGCTTCATCCCGTTTGGTGTTCTCCTTTCCAGTCTGAGACTGGAAAGGATTTTCTTATCGATAATCACTCACTAAGCAATTCCAAATTAAAAATTAAAAATTATTGCATTGGGAAACCCATTGAGAACTTGGCTCTCAGCTTTTGCCCTTATGCGATTTAATAGCGCGACAGCTTATAGCGTCGGTCGATAAACCGGATTTCTTTTTGGAAAAATACTGATATTTCGTTGAGTTAAGGTAAATAGAAAAAATCGTTTAGGATGAAAGGGGCGTCACGGTGGAAGGTCCCATAGCGGGACTTAAACAAAATCTAAGCCCACACATCGCGCCCGACTCGCGCAAGTGAACGGCAAATACATCAACATTGTTACCTAGCCAACGCACAAACCGCGCTTGAGACGGCTGTACGAAAAGCTAAGAACGCGCCCAACTTATGTTTTTAATGGTCGATTAGCCCATTGTCGTGCTAGACCACCGGTTAACCAATGCCAGAGAATAAAAGTATACGTACAAAATACCAAGATCCAATGACGTTCAATGCTTTTTTTCCCTCGAATTTGGGATTCTCAAAAAACCAACCAACCTTTGATTGTTCGGTAAAAAACTTCAATCCAATTGCGTTGTCAATAGGTAGTAACTATCCATTGTGCTGTTGCTTTTCCAGCGGGATCATTAGTGATTAAATAATCAATTTCCGCTGTGTCCCCCGGTGCTGCGTCTCCTGGGAGCGCTACTCGTACTACCCAGGAGACGCAGCGCGCTACTCGCACTACCCGGGGGACACAGATCGCCGATTCAAGGTTTTTGGCATTCATGACGATAGCCACTGTACGTTGACCTGACGGAAATTTCTACTTTTATTGTTGCCACCCAAACTGTCCGAGTTTTTTGTAATTCGAGATTAATAGAACGATTCTTCTGGTAATATTGCTGCCAGTTCATCTAATCTCCGGAACTTTTTTTTGACCCGCTTCTATTTTTCCCTCTACATTTCGATTTTTCGCCGACAATATAAATTAACCATCTTTTTTCTAGTTCTGTTAAAAAAGGACCATTATTTCCATAACCTCCATCAAAAACACGTTACTCCCGGACGATACCCTCTACTTAAACATTTATCAATTAGTTATCAAGCTAATTCTGGTTTTTTCTTGAATTCTGGAGCTTATGCATCCTTTCTCTAAAGAATCAGCGTGTACACGCCTTCGGCTATTGAGCTACATCTAATGGTAAACTTCTTAATCCAACGCATGTGATGAGTTGTTACCATAACAATCCCGTTATCAACTTGGCCAATTTACCCAATAGATTGTCGCCCCGGTGTCACTTGACAGGCATGAGAAGATAGTATCTCATGCCTGTCAAGTGACACCGCCAATTCCTTCAGTTAATGTTCCACTTCTTCCATGACCCGTGTCGTAAACTATTAAATTAAAATCCTTATTAGATGGCTTGGTTTGACCACAATAATTCATTATCTCTAATCGCCTTTCATTTACATAATCAGCATCCCAAGGAGAGTCAGTTATAAAGTGATGCAATTTATGATCTTGAACCCCGACAGTATTTCTAGCTATTTGAGAAAGATTTTTGCGCTCGATTTCTCCTAATAGTCCCGTAAAATAATGACGGAACTCTCTTTCTTGGGCTTTATGGATAAATAAATCGTCTTTCGCGACGGCACCATCTGTAAAAACAAGGTGGCATGGCCTGAGCAGTTGTTTCTTTCATTTTTTTGTCCATTAAGTAAGAGTCCAACAACAGGTAGCAAATAAAATATTACTATCAGTAGTTTACCAGAGAAACGAGAGCCAACAAACTCCATACATTTGTATGATATCATAAAACCGTGCGCGTTGACGTATAATGCCCATTATACATGGATTTGAGCTGCTTTAGTCAGAAATTTTTGTTCCAAAGGTGGCAATCTGAACTTAAAAGTGCCAACCTCGACCACGTAAAACTCACGGCATTGTATTTCTGAGTGCGATTCGTTCTAGTCTAACGTCGGCAACTACGGAACACTAGGCCAGGTCCAAACTGGTAACTCTGGTATTCATGGGGGTTAAATTCCCTCTCCCCAGGTGTGGGGGTAACACCGGTCCTTAGTGCTGCGGAGTCACATCGCCGTGGTGCGGAGCTAGGACTTAAATGTAGGATAGCTGGCAGCCTAAGCCGGCGACACCGCGCTTGTTAGATGCTCATGGTTAGAACAAGCGAACCTGTGAAAGTCTCGTGACCCTTAACCAGCGGAATAAGGCTTATACGCTGGCCCAAAAGGGAAATGGTAGTTAGTGTTGGTATTTAGAATGACCAACATCGCACTCGGATAACTCCCGGGGTAAAGCAGGGGCCTAAAGGCATCGTGAAATCATACCAGGGAACGAAGTAACCCGTCGTGTGCTGTCCTCATTTGGACCAGTTAGATGTACGTCCGCGTAGCGTGCGCGCAGCGCATAGCGCAAGCCACGAGGGGAGAGATAGCCCGAGAAGCTAATGCCTGGGGTAACTCCTATGGATACGTTGAGGATTGCCTTAACATGCTGACGCGGGTTGGTGAAAGTAGGAAATCTTGGGTAAAAGTATCTCTAAGACGCCCCAATACCTCTCGAAGGTGGGATGACTGGTAAAACAGACTAGAAAATGGTAATACTAAAGGTTATCTGGCAGCGCCACTTACCAACCAGGAAAGGAGTGAAATCGCATGAGATGAGGGACAACTGGAGCAATCCGTAGTAATCCTAGTAGTGACAATACCCTACTTCCCAGTAGCCGGATGCGGTGAAAGTCGCACGTCCGGTTCCGAATGGGAGGGTTGGGGGGTGACCCCCAGCTCGACCCCGACTTAGCCGTCATCTCCGAGTCGTGGTCGGGCGAATTGAACCGCCCTAAACTGTCAATTAATCTAGGGGTCGGAACGAAGAGAAACGTTGTCGGGGTCTGTGGACAGGTCGAAACCACAGTAGGCTGGACGAGCAGCGGAAATCTCAGCAGCGGGTAGGACTTTTGTGTCTTCTGGGAGCGCTAGTCGCACAAAAGAGAAGACACAGGAGCGTAACTGCTCCGAGGTAATCAGAACATTCTTGACAGAGTAGAGTATGGTTAGGCGCGTGAGGAAAACTCATAGTGAATCTTGGAAGAATTTGCCCTGGAAGAAATTCCGGCGCAATCTTTTTCGCCTGCAATGTCGAGTGTGGAAAGCTATTAGAGCGGGAGACAAGGCCCGAGGGAAGATCCTGCAAAAGCTAATTCTGAAGTCCCGGAGTGCAAGATACATAGCCATCCGTCAGGTAACGCAGCTCAACGCCGGGAAGAAAACGGCGGGGGTAGATGGCAAAACATGCCTCACTTTCCCAGAAAGACAAGAGCTAGAGAAACTGCTAAAAGAACAAGCCAAAACTTGGTCACATAGCCGTTTACGGTCCCTCCCAATTCCCAAAAAGGACGGGACGACCCAAATGCTCAAAATCCCAACGATTAAAGATAGGGCATGGCAATGTCTTGTCAAATATGTCATCGAACCTGCCCATGAAGCACTTTTCTACGCTAGAAGCTACGGGTTCAGACCCGGACGCTCAACGCACGACTGCCAGAAAAACCTATATCTATGTCTGAGGTCATTCGCCCACGGACTGGATAAAAGAGTTCTGGAATTGGATATCGAGAAGTGTTTTGATCGTATAGACCATAACTTCCTGATGAAACACACTATAGCCCCTCAATGCGTGAAGCTAGGGCTATGGAAATGTCTCAAGGCAGGAGTTAATCCGGAGTTCCCCTCGCAGGGAACTCCACAGGGAGGCGTGGTAAGTCCGGTACTGGCGAACATTGTCTTAGATGGCATCGAAAACATCCACCTCAAGCCAGAAGATGATGCTGATGTTATCCGGCAACAGGTCAAGGAATTCTTAGCGCTAAGAGGGTTGAATATAAAAGCACTTCATACGAGGCTCGTGGCCGCGACAGATGGGTTTTATTTTCTCGGCTGGCATTTCAAAGTGCAACAGAACTGGAAGTTCAGATGCGTCCCTTCAGAGGACAATTATGAGGCTTTCCGCCAAAAGGTCAAGCACATTGTCAACAACTCTAATTATGGTGATCTCACCAAAGCGCAAAAGCTATCTCGCCTAGTAAGAGGATGGAGGAACTACCACCGCTACTGTAAGTTAAGTGGCGCCAGGTTCTCACTGTACTTCATTGCACACAGGGCGCAGATGCCTTAATCAAAAAGGCATTCCCAAGCGTACCCTATCACGAACACAAGCACGTCAAGGTCATAGGTGATAAATCGCCTTTCGACGGGGACATAACTTACTGGTGTCAAAGAAACTCCAAATATTACGAAGGTCTCACGGCAACAGCGCTAAAGAGACAGGACTATACATGTGGACACTGCGGAATGAAACTACTAGATGGAGAGAAGGTACAGCTCCATCACATCGATGGAAACCACGACAATTGGAAGCTGACAAACTTGATGGCAGTACATAAGTCGTGTCATGATTATATCCACATGGTGCGATTCGTTCAGGCGTAAACTGGCGACGGTGAAGTCTGGTCTGGTTTCATTTGCCGGATAACTCTGGTTATCATGGGGGTTAAATTCCCTCTCCCCAGGTGTGGGGGGTCGAGGGTACTACCGGTCCTTAGTGCTGCGGGGTCACATCGCCGTGGTGCTCCGCTAGGACTTAAATGTAGGATAGCTGGCAGCCTAACCCAGTGACGCCGCTAGGAAAGATGCTCATGGTTAGAACAAGCGAACCTGTTAAAGCCTCGTTACATAGAACCAGCGGAATAAGGCTTATACGCTGGCCCAAAAGGGAAAATGGTAGTTAGTGTTGGTAGTCATCTATTGCCAGCATCGCACCCAAAGAACTCCCGGGGTATAGCAGGGGCCTACAAGCATCGAGAAATGATACCAGGGAACGAAGTAACCTCACGTGAGCTGTCCCCATTTGGACCAGTTAGATGTAAAGCGCAAGCCGCGAAGAGGAAGGATGTTCTAAGAAGCCAACGCCTGGGGTAATGCCTGGGATATGCAGACGTAGGACGGATATGGTAAGAAGCCTTTGGTGAAAGTAGCCCTAACACGTCGCAAAACTTAGGAGAAATCCAAAAGTATGAATATGGACTAGGGCGTGTCATCAATTAAGCCATATTACAGCTGCCGCGAGGTAGATGGCACCCAAGAAATTGCGAGCCGTTTTATCGTAGCGTGTCGCCAGAGCCCTGTATTGCTTGAGTTTTTGGAATAGATTTTCAATTAGATGCCGCCACTTGTACATTTCTTCATCGTATTCTCTGTGTTCTGTGCGGTTACTTTTTGGAGGAATGACAGCCATCCAATCCGCCTCTTTCAGGCGCTCGAGCACACGTTGTTCCGCATCATAGGCTTTATCTGCAAGCAGCGCGCCAATCTCACCGATTTTATCCAATAGCACGTCAGCGCCTTTCCCGTCGTGGGCTTGGCCAGGGGTAAGATGAAATCCTGTGGGATTGCCTTGGGCAATCGCAAGTGGCATGAATCTTTGTCGATAGTCCCCCTTTACTACGGCCTATGGCTTGGGTTTCGCACGTATCTGAGGGTGTTTTTTTTTGCACCCGCACGCTCGTTGATGGGCACGCAGGATGGTGGCATCAATCGCGGCGTATTCGTTATCGGCGTCTGAGGCCAAGACATCGAATACCTGCTTCCAAACTCCCTTTTCAGACCAACGGGATGGCGGGTATGAACAACCCGAAAATCCCCAAAACACTCCGGTAAATCCCGCCAGGGAATGCCAGCACGATATCGATATAACACGGCAGAACACGAATAATCTATTGTTCTTGGCTGTAGCGCCTGGGTCACCCTCTTTACCAGGTAAAAGGTGTTCGATCCGTTCCCACTGGTCGTCTCGCAAGCCATAGCGTCTCATATCATGCCCTCTTGATTGTTATTGCTGGATAAGGACTCCATACCGTATCCATCTACTTCTGTCAAGCAATTTGATTGATGACACACCCTAGAGTCTCAGCCGGGTAAAGTTCAGAGCCCCGATAAATTGCCAGAATGGGGAAATGTTAGAGAAGAGCGGCTAGAATGGTTTGCTGAACTACCCTCCGCGATCGCGCAGCGTGCGCGCAGCGCATACCTTCCGGAGCTGAAATCATTAACGGTCCAATAGGATTGACCATAAGGGGTAAAATTACAGAGGGTAAGGGGAAACGGGGTGACCTAATTATTGATGATGATATGCCTAAGGACAAGCCCCAGCGGTGAAAGTCGCAAGTCCGGTTCCGCTCTTGGAGGGTTGGGGAGTGATTCCCAGCTCGACCCCGACCAGCAAGTCAATTGACTAGGTTATCGGGAGCCGGATGCGGGGAAACTCGCACGTCCGAATCTAAGAGGGAGGTGCGGGGTATAACAGCCCCATCGACCCTACCAAGGCGATCGCCTGGGAAAACTCCGCTCCCAGATGCTGGTACTGGTCCGTGACTTGCTCAAAAGCTTTCAAGTCCTGAAAATCCAGCTGCGGTGTCCCCCGGGTAGTGCGAATACGATGTTTCCCCTTTTGTGCGATTAGCGCTCTGTATCTCCTGGGTAGTGCGATTAGCGCTCCCAGGAGATACCTCGTCCCAGGAAACATTGAGCTCTCGGGGGACACCGAAGGAGAGAGGGGATGGTTTGTGCTTGGGTTAGCTTGGGGTTATGGCCCTCACGGGCCTGTTCAGAAGATAACCAGTGATAAAATCCAGTTTCTGACGACAATGACATAACTACTCCAGATGCACCAATTCAGCTCTAATTGCAGCATCGGGAAAATTTCCCCTTAAGATTAGGGTGGTTGTGTCAGTTCCTCGACTGTAGCGACATCTTCGGCAACTGAAGCCCCTTCAGTCCGGGAAACGCCGTGACAATTTTCTAACTGTCCTCGCCTGTCCGTGGTGGGCTTCCTGCCGGACCGATCCCGGTTCGGATACAATAGCTTGGTAGCTATCAAGCTCACAGTTCGCTGCTCACACCAAGGGTCATAAATAAGTTGCACAGTGGTTTTACTGTATTTCTCAGTTTGCTCGTAGAGGCCATACCCTTCCTGCTGCTAGGGGTGTTGCTTTCAGGCTTACTGCTATTTTTTGTCGATGAGCGCAAACTGGCCGCACTCATCCCCAAAAACCCCCTACTGGGTGCCTTAGCAGGAAGTTTGATTGGTTTTTTGTTCCCCGTCTGCGAGTGCGGCAATGTACCGGTAGCTCGTCGCCTGCTGATGCAGGGGTTGCCTGCGTCGGTGGCCGTGGGTTTTTTACTGGCGGCCCCGACAATTAATCCGATCGTAATTTGGTCCACCTGGACTGCGTTCCGAGACCAGCCCGAAATTGTCGTCCTGCGAGTCCTATTTTCTCTGGCGAGCGCGACCATCGTGGCCTGGGTCTTCAGTTTTCAAACTGACTTGCGAGATTTACTGCAACCGAGTATGGTGCGTTCTCTGCCTGAACGCTACAGTGCGGTGTCTCCTGGGATCTTTCGGTGTCCCCCGGGAGCGCTAAAAGCACAAAAGGGGGAACACCGAACTCGCACTGCCCAGGAGACACCGAAAGCTACTTTTATATCTCCGGCAACAGCACGGTCGCCCTTGTTACAGTCCGGCACATTTATCCTCGATCGACCTGGTAAACCTCTGGGCGTCAATCAGTTACAAATGGAAGCTGGAGTGAAGAGCAAACCTTTACCAGAACGCTGGCGTTTGTTCCTGGACAATACTATAGAGGAAACCCGGGAGTTGGGAGGCATGTTGGTGATCGGAAGTGCGATCGCCGCCGGCCTTCAAGTCGCCGTGCCCCGGGAGGTCATACTCTCGATCGGCAATAGTCCCGTCACCTCGATTCTGGCTATGATGATCTTAGCAGCCCTGGTATCCATTTGCTCTACTGTAGATGCCTTTTTTGCCCTATCTTTCGCCTCCACCTTTACCAGTGGTTCTCTGCTCGCTTTCCTCGTCTTTGGCCCGATGATTGACCTGAAAGGCATTGGTCTGATGTTGTCAATCTTCAAGCAAAGAGCTATATTTTACTTATTTGCCTTGGCGGCGCAGTTAACCTTTGTGTTCGCGTTGATTTATCAAATGCTATATTAGCACAGGAGTGATTATGGTCAAAAGGTCAAAATCCCTGAGGCCGTGGCTAGATATTTTCAGTATCGCAGCTTGGGGTGTTTTGCTGCTGAAATTATGGTTGACTAACAAGTTAAATCTGCTGATTCACCCAGCTTATCATTGGCTGACGCTCGTGGCGGGATTGGGTCTGCTGCTAGTAAGTGGGTTGCAGGGCAGGGAACTGCTGCGCAAACGGCGTTATCGGTTCGCAAACTCTCAACATTTGAGCGCATTTCCTCCGGGCTGGAGTAGCACAATATTATTAGCAACCGCCATTGCGGGTTTCTCGATCAAACCGACAGTGTTTTCCAGTCAAACAGCCCTACAGCGAGGCGTAAACGATTTCTTGCCCGTGACAGAATCTCAACCTCAAGCATTTATAAATGCGACTCCACCAGAAGGGCGATCGCTGATCGATTGGGTCCGGACTCTCAATGTCTATCCCGAACCTGACGCCTATGCTGGCCAAAAGGTGAAAGTGAATGGTTTTGTCATCCATCTTCCGACCTTGCCAGCAGAATATCTGTTGATTTCTCGCTTTGTGATTACTTGCTGTGCTGCGGATGCTTACCCAGTAGGATTACCTGTTAAGCTGAATTCCGATCGCAATGATTACCCCCCAGATACCTGGTGGGAAATAGAAGGTAAAATGATTGCTGAAACTTTAGATGGGAAACGCCAACTGACGATCGCCGCTGACTCTCTGAAACCAATTTCCGAACCAGAAAATCCTTATAATTATTAGGAAGGATGGAAAAGGGAAAATGGACATATCGGAAATTGACAACTTTCAATTCGCAATAAAAAAATTAGCAATGATCGATCAAAAATCACTTCAACCGCTAGACAGGGTGGCGATCGCCATAATGACAACTCTGAGTATTGTAATAGTAATTCTGTTAATGAATGGGGTGTATACAGCACCGCGAGTGCGGAATTTCAGCTGGCAGGATAAAACAGTGAGTGCTGAGGATACTGCTTTTATCTTGACATTCAATCGGCCTATGGATCGTGAAAGCGTAGAGAATAACATGAAAATCGAGCCGCTGCTGCCGGGAAAAATTAGTTGGGCGGGACGGAAAATGGCTTATACTTTAACTAATCCCGTTCCCTATGGTACAAGTTTTAATTTGCAGCTGTTGGGGGCTAAAGATAGGCTGATAGGCCAGGAAAAAACTGTAGCAAACCAGCCATTTCTGGGAAAATTTAAGAGCCGAGATCGGGCTTTGGCCTACATCGGGGTTGATGGGGAAGAAGCAGGACGGTTAGTATTATATAATCTGACTAAGCAGTCAAAAGAAATTATGACTCCAGAAAAGCTGGTAGTGATGGATTTTCAGCCCTACCCAAGTCGAGATCGGATCCTGTTTGCAGCCAGCGATCGCCCCTTAGCAGACCAAGGGTTCCTGGAACAAAAATTATATACCGCGACCACAGGTATAACTCCAACATCGAGTCGGCAGAAAGATAAACAAAGGCAGGCAGAAGCTGGGATAATCGAAACAGTATTAGATAATCAGGATTACCGCAACCTCAAGTTTGACCTGTCTCCAGACGGACAGACAATTGTGGTGCAACGCATTAACCGGCGAGATTCAGGAGATATGAGTTTGTGGGTAGTTCGTCCAGGGACAAAACCCCAACCTCTCAACAGCAAACCCGGAGGAGAGTTTACCATCACTCCCGATAGTCGGGCGATCGCCATGACCCAAGGACAAGGTATCGCTATTCTGCCACTTGACCCTGACTTGGAAGAGGTACAACCGATCGATTTTCTACCCAAATTTGGCATGGTACTGGACTTCGCCCCAGATGGCTCTGCAGCAATGGTAAAATTTAATCCAGATTACACCAGATCGCTCTTTTTACTGACTAACTCCGAGCAGAAAAAACTCTTAGATACTACAGGGTCCATTACTAGCTGCCAGTTTGACCCGAGTAAAACCACCCTCTATTGTCTGCTATCTCAACTGTTCCAGTCTGATGAAATCTACCAGGAGTTGCCTTATATCGCCGCCATTGACCTGAAAACTGGCAATCAGATACCCCTACTAGCACTACCGACCGATCGGCGAGATATGCAAATCTCTCTGTCGCCAGATGGTCTGGCATTGCTATTCGATCAAACTATTACTAACCCTAATGCTGCTCAGGCCATCGGTCAGAATCAAGGCCCGAATAGCAGTCGTCTCTGGCTGCTACCTCTGGTAAACATCGCACCACAACAGGGTCAGCAACTGCAACCCCAACAACTGCCCTGGAGAGGCTTTCGCCCCCGCTGGCTGCCCTAAGAGGTTAATGGATAGGACAGGGCAGGGGCGGTTCTACTTCCCTCACCGCAAGCAGATATCGATAGACTGGTAGTGTGTCAAGATTTAATTGATAGGTAAAGACTCTTGAGCTTTATCCGAGCATCAGTTGTCGTAAATGGCCAGGATATCTGTAACTGCTCACAGCAATAAATAAAGCTTATTGAGAATGGATAACTGGCGATGCTCATTGCTATAAACATCCACTGTGTAAAATCGCTCCTTACCATTGCCATATAAGAATTTCAGCTCTCAGGACTACTGTACAACTTCCCCTCGGCTGACAGAGATAGGCTTTCCTTGGGATTAAACTAAGCCAACGGGTCACCCCGCCGACTCGTCTTCAGAACCGGACGTGAGACTTTCACCTCATCCGGCTCCTCAGTTTCGCCATCCTTGTCATGGATACGGCCTTTGTCACCATCTCTGGCAGACTTTACATCATGGCAATAATCATGCAGCAACTGTAGGTTGGTATACCAGTCTTTACCTCCTTTAGAAACTGGTAGAATATGGTCAACCTCCCATTTGTCGCCATCTTTGAATTTCAGTCCGCAGTGCACACACTTACCATCCTGCTCTTTTAGCAGTCTGATAACTCTAGCGCTCACATCCGGGCTTTTTCTCAGTCTTTTGCTCCAATAAACCAGATTACCGTCAAACGGGCTAGCTGTCCCCTTAACCTTTACGTGTCTGTGCGATTCGTTCTAGCCTAACGTGGTCAAACACGGAACGCTAGCCCGGTTTCATTAGCCAGGAACTCTGACCGCATGGGGGTTAAATTCCCCTCCCCCCAGGTACGGGGGTGACACCGGTCCTCGGTGCTACGAAGCGACATCATCGTGGTGCTAAGCGAGGACTCAAATGTAGGATAACTGGCAGCCTAAGCCGGTGACGCCGCTAGGAAAGATATCCAAGGTTAGAGCAGGCAAACATGTGCAAGCCTCGTTATAAGGAACCAGCGAAATAAGGCTATATGCGCTGGCCTAAAAAGGAAATGGTAGCTAGTATTAGTTTTAGACTCTGGCTAATATAGTACTCAAATAGCTCCCGGGGTATAGTGTGGACCTAAAGGTATCGCGAAATGTTGTTAGGGAACGAAGTAACCTCTCGTGTGCTGTCCATCAGGACAAGTTAGATGTTAAGCGCAAGCCACGGGGGGAGGGATGGCCCAAGAAGCGAATGCCCGGGGTAATTCCTGGGATAACATCTACAGTAATGTAGATGATGCTGGGTAGCCAGCGCTGACGTGGGTCGGTGATACTAGGAAGCTGCTGGAATGAGTAATCCTAAAAAGCCACGGAACTAATCCGAAACGCAAGTGGAGGATAAGGTATGGATAACTGGTAAAACTGACTTGAAAATGGTGATACTAACGGTTATCAGAACAACCACTCGCTAAACCAGGAAAGGGAAGAAAAGACAGGCGGCAAGGGCTAACGGAAGTAATTCCTATTAAGTCTGTGCGATTCGTTCTAGCCTAACGTGGTCAAACACGGAACGCTAGCCCGGTTTCATTAGCCGGGAACTCTGACCGCATGGGGGTTAAATTCCCCTCCCCCCAGGTACGGGGGTGACACCGGTCCTCGGTGCTACGAAGCGACATCATCGTGGTGCTAAGCGAGGACTCAAATGTAGGATAACTGGCAGCCTAAGCCGGTGACGCCGCTAGGAAAGATATCCAAGGTTAGAGCAGGCAAACATGTGCAAGCCTCGTTATAAGGAACCAGCGAAATAAGGCTATATGCGCTGGCCTAAAAAGGAAATGGTAGCTAGTATTAGTTTTAGACTCTGGCTAATATAGTACTCAAATAGCTCCCGGGGTATAGTGTGGACCTAAAGGTATCGCGAAATGTTGTTAGGGAACGAAGTAACCTCTCGTGTGCTGTCCATCAGGACAAGTTAGATGTTAAGCGCAAGCCACGGGGGGAGGGATGGCCCAAGAAGCGAATGCCCGGGGTAATTCCTGGGATAACATCTACAGTAATGTAGATGATGCTGGGTAGCCAGCGCTGACGTGGGTCGGTGATACTAGGAAGCTGCTGGAATGAGTAATCCTAAAAAGCCACGGAACTAATCCGAAACGCAAGTGGAGGATAAGGTATGGATAACTGGTAAAACTGACTTGAAAATGGTGATACTAACGGTTATCAGAACAACCACTCGCTAAACCAGGAAAGGGAAGAAAAGACAGGCGGCAAGGGCTAACGGAAGTAATTCCTATTAAGTCTACCTATGAAAAGGGCCTAGTACCCAGTAGCCGGATGCGGTGAAAATCGCAAGTCCGGTTCCTCAAGGGAGGGTCGGGAAGCGATTCCCGGCTCGACCCCATCCACCTATGAAAAGGGCCTAGTACCCAGTAGCCGGATGCGGTGAAAATCGCAAGTCCGGTTCCTCAAGGGAGGGTCGGGAAGCGATTCCCGGCTCGACCCCATCCGATTATTTCAGTTTCAGAGTATCGGTTTAGCTTCATTCCTCCATCTTCTTTAGACTTGCCAGCGAACCTCCACCGGTCTTTCCCGGTCATACCCCAGTACTTACTAGCAATCCATTTGCCCGTTTTGTTAGGATGTCTTCTCTTTGCCCATCGCCATAACAACTTCCATAAGTAGTTATCCATAGAGCTGTAAGTTTCTTTACTTACCACCGTCCTATAATAGTTGCTCCATCCCCTTATCATCGGGTTTAGTCTTGCTATTAAGGCCGTTTGCGGTGCCCCTTTATGGCGGCGAACTATCTCTGATAGCTGCTCTTTATGATTCCTTATGGATTTATCGCTAGGCTTGATTAGGGTCTTGAATCCTAGGGGGGTTCCGTTACAGAGTTTGCCGCTTCTGTGTTTCCCTACTTTATATTGTCGGATATTGAACCCTAAGAAGTCAAATCCAGGGCTCTCTCCTTCCAATGTGTGGGATATCTTCGTTTTCTCGGCTTTTTGCTCCAGCCCTATTCCCTTCAACCACTCCTCAATCACTCCTTGAGCTTCCTCAATCATCGACCGGTCATTATGTATTACCACAAAGTCATCCGCATATCTTACTACGGTTAACTTCTCCTTCTCTCTTTTTGTGTGAGCGAGACCCATTACTACCCCTTCCAGCCCATGTAAAGCTATATTGGCTAGTAATGGAGATATAACCCCACCTTGGGGAGTTCCGGCTTCTGTGGATTCCATCCTTCCCCGGTCCATCACCCCAGCTTTTAGCCATGCTCGTATTTGTTTACGGATTGGTGACGTAGTATTCAATTTCTTTAGGAGCGCGGAATGGTCAATTTCGTCGAAACACTTCGCAATATCCGCATCTAACACCCATTTCGATTTTTGACTGATGCTAGCGAATATCGCTGCAACTGCATCATGACATCCCCTACCTGGTCTAAACCCGTAGGAATTGGCTTCCATATACGCTTCCCATTCAGGCTCTAGCGCTTCTTTAACCAATCCCTGAAGTGCGCGGTCGTGCATCGTTGGTATTCCTAATGGCCGCTTCTCCTCCCTTCGTGGCTTCGGTATCCACACTCTTCGTGTGGCTTTTGCCTTCGCCTTTCGAGTAACTTTAATTTGACCTACCAGTTCGATACGTTCTTTTGGGGTCAGTGCTTTCACACCATCCACACCAGCCGTCTTCTTTCCCTGGTTTTGTTGTGTTACCTGCCGTACCGCTATCATCTTCGCGGACCATGACCTATTTAGTAATCCTTGGAGCTTACGAACCTTCTGCTTATTACCTTCCAGTGCCGCTCTGTAAATTCGCTTTTGCAGCTTAAAAACTATCCTTTCCAGCTTTCGCCAGGCGACAGTCTTCCATTCATACTCTTGTCTTTCGACTAAGTTCCGTGACATATTCACTACTACTTACAACTTCACAATTGACGAGACCGTGAGGGCGTCAGCTTATCCTATCCATTACAGACAGGCATTTGCTTCTCCACTCAATCTCCCCCAGTTGCGTCCTGCCTTCCGGAGAGCAGATGTTACGCCTGTGGTGGCTACTCCATCTATCGACCGGTGATGGAGAGTGCTACAACCGGGTTACTTCGTTCCTACAGATGATTGGTCGTAACCTTAGACGGGTTCTCTACGCCGGGTTTATTGTCAGTGCTTATTGGTCGGGTATACATCCGCCAATGACCAGTATCCTTTCCCTTTTTGGGCCAGTGTATCAGCCTTATTACACTGGATAGGCTTTACGACGTTGCAAACCTTCGCTTTACGCTCATCATAGTTACTTGCTCGACGATGACCGGTCTAGGCTCCCAGCCATAGCGCCTTTCCTTCCCGCTTCACGGATTGATGCCATCGCTACCGTGGGGAGGGTGCTGTCACTCCTGCACCTGGAGGGGCGGGCTTTCACCACCATCACCTGTAAGTTCTCGGGACTTACGAAATCCCGGTAGCGGTCCCCCTCCTTGACTTGTGTCAAGTTAGTTTACGCTAAACGAATCGCACGTATACTAGCTTATATGACCTTTACTGCTGCACTACAGACCTCACAGATGACCTCCGCCATCCCTGCTGACGAGATGGCGAACTATCTGCTGGTGATGGAGTGGATGGTCAAGCAGCAGCAACTGCTCAAACAACAGCAGGCTAGAATTGAGAAGCAACAGAAAGAACTAGAGGCTCTCGGAAAATTTACAACTCTCCTCCGAGCTGAAGAAACTGAAAAACCGGTCGTCTCAAAACAGTTCTGTCCCCCCCTCACAAGACCTTCTCAAAAAACCTTCAGCCCCTAGCAAGGGTAAAAAAGGTAAAAAAGGCGGTCCTAAAGATAATCACTTTGGTAAGACAGGCTCCGGGATTTGGAGAACCCGATCGCACAGAACAGCTATTGCCTGTAGCTTGTCCCACTTGTGGAGCCCAGGTAGAGCCGGCGACAGGTGCTCCCAAGAAAGTTCAACAAATCGCAGAACTGCATTTGAAACAATTTACAATGGAGTTAGTTTGTTCATTTGTTCAGGTGATGGAGATATTCCATTTTCCATTATGGATGAAAATGGGAGATGGAAATCAATCAGACTAAAAACAGTTTGCGAAAACGATAAAAGAGTTCAAAAATAGTTTTAATTTTTCAGGTCTGATGGTAGCAGATGCAGCATTATATACACAAGAAAATTTGCAATACTTAGGTAATGTTGAATGGTTGACTCGAGTACCACTAACAATAAAATCAGCTCAAAAGCTAGTCAGGGAGATGGATAAAGATAATTTAACTCCTAGGGAGCAGGCAGAATATAGTTATGCGGAAGTTAAGCAAAATTATGGAGGTATAGAACAAAGATGGTTAGTGTTGAAAGTCAAAAATGTCGAGAAGCGGACTTAAAAAGTTTAGAGGAGAAAATTAAAAAAGATTGTTGCTGAAAAAAAATTAAAAGATTTAAGCGAACAAAAGTTGGCCTGCAAACCGGATGCTATTAAAGCAGCTAATAAGCTATTAAAAAAGTCAAAATTTCATCAATTGACAGAAATCAAGACTCAGTCTATTTTCATAAAAGATGATAATGGTTCCTCAGACTGCCACTATCAAATTCAAGCAACTGTTAGCCTTTGTTCAGAAAAAATAGAACAGCTAAAAGACCAGGCCGGTAGGTTTATTTTAGCAACAAACCGGCTCGATGTTGAGGCGTTAACTCCGTCAAAAATGCTCTCATCATATAAAAATAAACAACAGTCAGTAGAAAGATGCTTTGCTTTTCTGAAATCCCCGATGTTTTTTGCGGATAGTGTATTTCTCAAATCCCTAAAGCGGATAGAGGTTTTAGGTTTGATTATGGTGTTATCCTTGTTAGTTTATAAGCTGGTCCAGAGGCAGATAAGGAAGACGCTTAAACAGACAAGACCTCTCCAAAAATTGAAATCCTTACTAGCCTTGAATTTCAAGTATGGATCTCACTTTCTCACAGATGTGATTCATACGACAAACATCGGTATTTGATAGAGCTCCTGTAAATATTGTGCTTCTATTGCATGGTATTGATTAACCTCAAAATTGAGGGCGCCATTATCTCGATCTACTACTTCTAAAATCAACGCGCCAATTCGCAATCTAACTAGCCCACAAATAGTGAAAATTACTGAATTATATTTTTCAGGATTTAAAGGAAATCTTTCACGGGCAACTCAAAAATTTAGTCGGGGTCGAGCTAGGGGTCACCCCCTAACCCTCCCATTCGGAACCGGACGTGCGACTTTCACCGCATCCGGCTACTGGCAAGTAGGGCATTGTCACTACTAGGATTACTACGGATTGCTCCACTTGTCCCTCATCTCATGCGATTTCACTCCTTTCCTGGTTGGTAAGCGGCGCTGCCAGATAACCTTTAGTATTACCATTTCCAAGTCTGTTTTACCTCGCGGCTTGCGCTTTACATCTAACTTGTCCAATCTAGACAGCACACGAGAAGTTACTTCGTTCCCTAGTATCATTTCACGATGCTTTTAGGCCCCTGCTATACCCCGGGAGTTCTTAGAGTGCGATACTGGCCAAGTGCAAGAACCAGCACAAACTACCATTTCCCTTTTGGGCCAGCGCTTTAAGCCTTATTTCGCTGGTTCTAGATAACGAGGCGTACACAGGTTCGCTTGTTCTAGCCATTAGCATCTTTCCTAGCGGCGTCACTAGCTTAGGCTGCTAGCTATCCTACATTTAAGTCCTTGCTCCGCACCACCGTGATGTGACTCAGCAGCACTAAGGACCGGTGTTACTCCCACACTTGGAGAGAGGGAATCTAACCCCCATGAATACCAGAGTTACCAGTTTGGACCTGGCCTAGCGTTCCGTAGTTGCCCACGTTAGACTAGAACGAATCGCACTTCACCAATCTAATTATGTGTAAAATGAGTTGGAAAAAGTGCGGCGTAGAAAATCGAAGCCCGTGCGGAAGAGACTCTTCTCGCGTCGTCCATGAGAGCGCAGACGAATCGGCGAACACTCGTGAGTCCAAAAACCTGCCTTCATTGCCCAGGTAAAAGCCAGGCTCAGCAAGGTCAGCAAGCGGCTTAAACGCTCCGAGTTGTCAAAGTGAAGACAGAAGCCACGGCTCTTCAAGGCTCCAAACATATTTTCAATGCCCCAAGGCTGGGCATAATCCCGCAGAGCAGTTTCAGGTCGAGCGTCGGTGATGAGGATAAGCAGCTCCCCCGACTCAGGCAGACGAGAGCCAATTACGTAGACCTTTCGTCCCCAAACCCAGCGGCGACCGGACAGAACACGAGATCCCCCGGCCGCAGAGAGTGAAACATCCGTTCTCCACGACGACGAGTCTTGCCGGACTTGGGGCTGCTCGCTATGGCGGATGCGCAGACGGAAGGGAATCTTCGGGTCGAGCAGAAGATAGGAAAGCCATTCCTGGCCGACGAACTCCCGGTCAGCGGTTAGGCAGGCCACCTTCACTTCCGGAAACAGGGCCTCGAAGCGGTCGAACAAGTCCATGCGCTCGTTACTATTACTGTTGCCTTTCTTATCGAGCATCGTCCACAGCAAAGGGAAAGCGATGCCCTCGTGGACGACTCCCAGCATCAAAATGTTGAAGTGCGTTTGACCGAAAGACCAACAGGTGCGATCAAGGCTCAACGTCCAGGGGAATGTTGATGAGGCTCACCACGAAACGGGCGATTTCTACCAGGTTGAATTCAAATTCACCGAAAAAACGTTGCCATTGCTTGTAATTCGAGGAGATTTGTACAGAGGTGGCTCCGACAGTGGCTAGTTCGGCTAGATTTACTGTCTTGGCTTGAAACAGCGCCATCAGGAACAGGCAAACAAAGTTTAATCGCGCTCCGTGCCAGTGAAGGTTCCGACGCAAGGTGTCCCGTAATCGGTTAAGCTCGTTCATGAGAGGAGAGATGGTGTTGTGGTGATTCCTATCTAACCCCTGAGGGGGCGACATGAGCCCTCAAAAGCTTACTAGATAAGGCTTTGAGGCCAATAGATTCGTCCAAGATACAGTCGCATCAGTACCATCCTTTCATTTTCATGAAGCTCAAACCCTTATAACTACGTCGTCTGTCTGCCCAAAACAGCATGTATCTTGTTGAAGCTTATGGGCTGAAATTCTTACGCTCGTATGGATTTCAGCAGGCATGTCGCCCCTCCAGATCTAACCCTCTCACCTCCACTTCGCGCTACTCCCACTCTGCTCGGTTTCCACCTCACCTCTGAGCCCTCTCTCCCGCACTCGGCGCTCTATTCCCGTATCGGTAAGGCTTTCAGCATTTTTGTCCTGTACTTAGAGGTCGTTTGACTGATAGACCAACTTTGCGTTGGATATTTCAATGTTTTCAGTCAATTCATATCTATATCGATCGCGGCATTAAACAGATTTCAAATATTAATGAAGAGCGTTTACATTAGATATCTCCAAAAATAAAACCATTGCCAGTTCTGGGTTTCAACCTCCGCTTCGCATTCTCACATATATTACTCAGACGATAGCATCGGGGTTTGATAGAGTTCCTGTCAATAAAGCGCTCCAAATATGGTATTGATTAATCTCAATTTTACCAGAGCCATCACCAGATTCTGATACTTCTAAAATCAACGCGCGCAATCTAACCAATCCACATCACAGCAAATACAACCAGATTGAGCGGTGTTGGGCGGCACTGGAAAACTATTGGAACGGAGCTATCTTAGATTAAGTTGAAGCTGCTATTCAATGGGCTAGCAATATGACCTGGAAAGGCATTAAACCGATTGTTCATTTGGTCACAACTACCTAGGAAACTGGGGTTAAGGTCTTGGCAGATGCATTAGAACCCTACAAAGTCTTTTGGCAATGCTCTGAAAACTTGCCCAAATGGGATATCACCATTGTCCCCTCCTGACTGGTATCTTATTTTCCCGCAAGTCCCTAACCACTAAGAAAGAATTTTTCTCCACAGAGACTGGTATTGGGCAACGGTAGCTGCTGGCAGAGGCAAGAGAAATTCACTTGCCTCCAGAATGGCGCGATCGGGCAGTAGAATAGGATTATCTCGTAAAGCTTGAGGCAAATCAGCAGGGTTGAGCTCAGAGAGCAAGGGTGATGATGCCTTAGCGAGCAAGGAAAATTGACCAGCTTTATCTTTTTGCAAACAAAAATCAATCCATTGGTTTGCTAGAGTGTTGTCACCGTTGGTAACAGAGGCAGGTCGTACCCACAAATCTGCCCAGAGAGCAGTGCCAGACTGGGGCACCACGCTAGCAAGAAGCTTGTAGCGCCCCATCGCAGGTCCGACATCCGTTGACCACCCAACTGCCACCCAGGTATCCCCTTCGATCAAGGGTTGCAGGTAAGCCTCATCGCTGTAAAACCTAGTCTGTTGGTGCAGTTTATGCAATTCCTCTGCCAAAGCAGGAATATCGTCCAGATTCTCACTATTATAAGAGTGGCCCAGCTTTTTCAAGGTTAAGCCGATCGCTTCTCTAGGCTGGTCGAGAAGAGAGATGCGACCCTTCAATTCCTCGCGCCAGAGGTCACTCCAATCAGTAGGTTGCCATCCCAAAGACTTAAACTTGTCTCGGCGGTAGACAATCACAGTACTACCCCAGCGGTAGGGAGCACCCCAAACCTTTCCATCCGGGTCTGCTTCACCTCGGTCATTCCGCTTGACCAATGCTTGCCAGATTTCTGGCAACTCCTGCCACCTATGCAGTTGTTCTGGGTTCAGAGGTTGAATTAGATTCTTGTCAATAGCTGATTGTAGCCAGTAATCTCCCAAAGTGACCAAGTCAGGAGTGGGTTCAGGTTTAGAGTTCCAGAAACGAAGTCGTGTCAGTAAACCAGGCTTTTTGGGCGCTTCAGCACCAGAAAGCTGCAACAGCAATTTAAACAACTCCTCAAGCTGAGCTACAGGAGTAAAATCCATGACTGCGGGTTGTTTCAATTCCTTGCGAAATTGACCTAACATCTGGGCAGGAATCGAGTTTTTCAACAGTTTGACTCTCAGGCGGTCCTGCTGTCGGGCCCTGCATCCGGCTACTGTTGCCAATAGTGAGGCTCCCGCCATCAGACCCAGAGCATCTGTACAAGTACCTAGGATAAAACTCCGACGATTCATACTCACATTCAATACTTTTACTTTTCACTTTTACCTTAGCTTGCCAGTTGCCGGTGTTATCCCCATTTTGCCAGAAACCTGGTTTTTTGGAAAAACCGGGTTTCTCAGCTACCGGTGAATATCCACGCCGCTTTCATCGACCCATCTGTAGCAACCATTTTCATAAATGTAAGTATTTATTGCTGAATTATTACTAAAAGTTAAATAATTCAAAAAGTTATCAAGTTTATTATCAAAAATTTTTTAGGATAATAAACACTCATCAGCAGAACTACTGGAGAACACCATGGAACGAGTTAGACAGCAAATTGCCGCTTTGACGATCAAAGTCGATCTTATGTCTCAAAGTCTCGAGCAGTTAAAGTATAAAATTGCCCAGCTTTTGTCCGAGCAGAGTTTAAATACCGTTAAACCAGATAGACCCAGTCCAAGTGTAATTCGATACAAGTATCAAGACAGTAGCCTAGGTCATGCAATGATGGATCACAAGGATGTGCTTGTGGATGATAATTATCCACAAAATAACGATATCAGCGTCGATATAGAGGTATCACCCGAAATCCAGATCCAAAGACTGACAGCTCAACTTACTGCTGCTTACAATCGAATTGCAGCGTTAGAAGAACAACTCCTATCTCAGAGAACCCACGTTCAGTAGGTAACAGGTCAGCAGCGGGTGCGCAATATACCCACGCAACAAATTCAACCTGAAAGGGTTCGCGCTCGCTCGCCGGGTTGGCGATCGCAGCAAGGAGGAGGCAGGGTAAGCAATCAAGCCCGCTTAATAATCATCCAATGGCAGGGGTAATTTATTCAATGGCAGAAAAAAATCATTCAATGACACAGATTATTCATCCAATGGCAATGAAAAATTATCGAATGGCAGATTAAAAAACATTCATAGGAGTTTGTTGTTAGTTTTCATGTCTATTACCGTGGCCTCACTAGGAAGTCTGTGCTACTGATAACTAACAATTTACATATTTTTCCCTGGCGACGATCTCGATTAAGTCTTCAATTTCTTGGAGGAGTTGCATCTGCTTCCAACCTTGGTACAGAGAAGCCGCGATCGCACATCCGCCGCATCCCACGCCTTCCTTGACAAAACCCCGCTCATATGCCACAAGCTGCGGAAAGCGAGATCTCGCAAAACTCAGCAGGGTGGCAATCAGGGGTACAGAACCGATGGAGTTAGCTAGACCGACAGTGTCGCCGGTGGGGTCTTCGGCAACCCAGCGGGTGGTGCCCACCACGACCTGTTCCGGTTGCCATGCTAAAGCATACTCGCAGGCGATCGCCTGCATCAGGCCATAGACCGCTAACATTTGGGTCCCGCCTGCTAGCAAAACACCGGCGGTGCGGCTAGCGGCGATCGCCATGGCAGCAGCCACAACTTGCATCGGATCGCCCACTGCGGCTACCAGTTGTAGCGGGTCAAGAGGGTAGGTTCCTAGAGCTTTCCCACCGGCAGCTTGTAACCCTGCTTGTACCACATCCCACTTCTGGGCATGATTGCAGGCAGGATGGCTGCTATTGACCTTACCGGCGGCAGGGATACCTAAGCCAGTTAATAGGGACAATGCCGTAGTAGTTCCCCCGACCACGCACTCGCTGATAATCAGATACTCGGCCTCGCGACCCAGTTTCTCTCCCCAACTGAGTCCCTGATGCCAAAGCTGTTTCACCATTCCTAGTTCTAGGGCTTTGCCGGTAGTCACGCAGCGTGCAGGTGCCCCATTTAAATCAATTGTCGGTACTGATGGTGTCGCAGGCAAACCCCCATTGAACAGATAAACCGGGATGTCCAGTGTGGCCACCACAGCCCGGGAAATTAACACAGGTGAAACCCCAGCATCCAACGGCGGCAAAGGATATTGAGGTTGTCTGGTCGGGCCATTGTACAAAAACTCCGCATCGGCCAGGCAAGTATATCGCCGATCGGCTGGGGTTGCACCAGCCGCTGAAATGCCAGGGATCAGACCCGTGTCAGTAAAACCCAAAATACAAGCAAAAACTGGGCGTCGCCCCCGATAGCTATCTAGCCACTGCTGACCCAGTTGATGCTGGGTATAAACGCGATACAGGTAGGGTGATTTGGCCATAGGGAGAGGAAAAAAATCAATCCTCATAGTCGAGAATAACTTGCACCCATTCTGGGGGCGGGGGAATAGGAGTTCCCAGACGTTCTAGCAGCAGGGATGACACCAGATGGACCACGAACATGTAAATGGCATTGTTCGCCAGTACCAAAATTACGGCGATCGCCTGAATCAAGGATAGACTAGGCACGACTAGCAACCCCAGCTTCAGGAATGCCCAGTCTATCAAGCCTGTCACTTGCACCGTCACGTAAACCCACAAATCATCTCCCAACAGGATTGATACCAGCCAAATCCTAAAGAAAAATCCTAAAGAGCCCAGCAGCGTACCCAAGGCAATCGACATCATCCAACCAGCCCCCCGTCGCCACAGGGCTCCCAGTTGCACTCCCAAGAGACCAAAAGGAATCACAAACAAAATGCTGCGAGTCGGTCCCATCAGCACCGTCAGCAGCAAACCAGATACCGTCGCCGTCATCCAGGCCGTGCGATTTTCCCGCCGCAGGTACGCCAGAGCGATCGGCACCGGGAAAAACACTCGCAACACTGGTCCCATCGGAAAGTAGTAATTCACTAGCCAGATCATGCTGGATGTACTGGCTAAAAATGCCGCCTCCACCAGAGGCAATGGTGCCATTTTATTTGGTTTTTCCCCTGCTGCCTGACTTTCGGTGTCTGCTGCGGATTTTTCCGGTGCCATTTTTATCTCATGCCCCTGGGTAATAGGGTTATACCATCATCCGCTCCAGAGCATGAAGATCTGGGATGCAAAGGATATCCCGATCGCGCACTATCAGATTTTTCTTCTCCAGCTTACTCAACACCCTGGTCACCGTTTCCCGTGCCAGTCCACTCAGACTACTCAGTTCCCGGTGAGGTAAATTAGGAATTTCCACTCCTTCGGTAGTGCGTTTGCCCTGTCCATCGGCCAGAAACAGCAGAATATCTGCCACCCGCGAGGTACTATCCGACTCCCGCAACCGCAGACGCCGGTTTACCTGACGCAAACGTTGTGCCATCAACTGAGCTAATCTAATTCCCGCCTTCGGTTCCGTATTAATCAGATGGACAAAATCCGAGGCTGGCATATTACCTATCCTAGTCGGAACCAGGGTGATCACATCTGTCGAGCGAGGCACCTCCTCCAGAGGGGCCATTTCACCAAACAACTCTCCTTTGCCGATGATATTCAGCGTCACCTCCTTGCCATCCAGATTGTAGGTGCGAATTTTCACCCAACCATCTAGAATGAAGTACACCGAACTTCCCCAGTCATTTTCCAGCAAAATCACCTGATTAGATGGATGGGTGCGCACCACAACCTGAGCTGTCGCCCGCTCGATCGAACTTTCGGGTAATCCTTCAAACAACGGTGCCGAGCGAATTTCTTCTGCACTTGATTCGCGGGTGTTCAGTCTGTCTACCATAGGGCATTATGCCAATGTGAACGCTGGAGGTATAATTATAGCGGCCCGGTTGGAGCTTTTTAAACTTGCCGGTGACTATTTGGACCTTTCCATCGGTGCAAGCAGGATTTATATCAACTATCATTCCACCTCCTAGATAATATAATACATTTCCAGGTCGCGCAAGTATCTCTCCTAATCTTTTACCCTTTGCAAATTGTTAAAATGCTAGATATTGGTAATTTATAGGTGCGATTCCTTCTGGCGTAACTGGGCACCACGTTCAGGATAGTCAGGTGGGGTAAAACCCACAACTCAGGCGTTATGAGGGTTAGATTCCCGTGCGATGAGTTCCAGCCTAACGTAGTCATATACGGAACGCTGGCCTAGGAAACTAGGAACTCTGGTAATCATGGGGGTTTAATGGTCGGGGTTTAATGGTCGGGGTCGAGCTGGGAATCACTCCCCAACCCTCCAAGAGCGAAACCTGAAGAGCGACTGGAACCGCACACGGCTACTGGTTGGTAAGCTGTTGTCATCAGTAGGATTACTGGGGGTTACCCCCGTTGTCCCTTACCCTTTGAAATTTTACCCCTTATGGTCAATCCTATTGGACCGTTTAAGTACTGAGCTGCGGAAGGTTCGCGGAGGATAGTTCAGCAAACCATACTCGCCGCTCTTTACTAACATCTTCCCCATTCTGCTTTCCGCTTTTCGTAAGGGCTCTGAACTTTACCTGGCTAAGATTTGAATCCAAAATTCGTACTTTCGGAATTTCTCCCTAGTTCTGTGACATTAAGGTTACTTTTCCCAAGGGTGTCTTACCATATCCGTCCTACGTCTGCATATCCACAGGCATTACCCTGGGCGTTAGCTTCTTAGGACATCCTTCTTCTTCGTGGCTTGCGCTTTACATCTAACTTGTCCAAATGGGGACAGCTCACGAGAGGTTACTTCGTTCCCTAGTATCATTTCACGATGCTTTTAGGTTCCTACTATACCCCGGGAGTTCTTTGAGTACGTTATTAGCCAGAGGCAAGAGCTAATACTAACTACCATTTCCCTTTTTGGGCAAGCGCATAAGCCTTCTTCCGCTGGTTCTGGTTAACGAGGTTTACATAGGTTCGCTTGTTCTAACCATTAGCATCTTTCCTAGCGGCGTCACCGGCTTAGGCTGCCAGTTATCCTACATTTAAGTCCTCGGGAGGCACCACGGCGATGTGGCTCCGTAGCACCTCCGACCGGTAGTACCCTCGACCCCCGTACCTGGGGAAAGGGAATTTAACCCCCATGATAACCAGAGTTATCTGGCTGATAGAGCCAGACCCGACTTTCACCTACTGGCTTATGCCGGAACGAATCGCACTCCCCCTCCCCAGGTACAGGGGTAACCGCGTGAGGTGCTGCGAAGTAACATCATCGTGGTGCCAAGCGAGGACTCAAATGTAGGATAACTGGCAGCCCAAGCCGGTGACTCTGCTAGGAAAGATGTCCATGGCTAGAACAAGCGAACCTATGTAAACCTCGTTAAACCCAACCAGCGAAATAAGGCTTAATGCGCTGGAACAAAAGTTAATGCAGTTAGTGTTAATTAGGGAATTGGCTAACATTGTACCCAAATAACTGCCGGGGAAAAGTAGGGGCCTAAAGGCATCGTGAAATGATACCAGGGAACGAAGTAACCTCAGCGAGAGGAACGAAGTAACCCCCGTGGTGCTGTCCTCATTTGGACAAGTCAGATGTGCGTCCGCGTAGCGTGCGCGCAGCGCATAGCGCATGCCCATGAGGGGAGAGATGGCCCGAGAAGCTAATGCCTAGGCGGTGTCTGGAGCATGCCTTGGTGTCTGGAGCACACCGAGTCCTTCAGGACAAGAGTGTGCGGAAGACGCCAAAGTCCTTCAGGACAAGAGCATGCGGAAGACGCCGGTAATGCCTATGGATACGCAGACGCGGGTCGGTGATACTAGTAAACTATTGGTACAAGTAGCTCTAAAATGTCATAAGCCCATTTACAGCGTTAGCGAAAGCGAGTTGAGGATTGAGGAATGTTTAACTGGTAAAACGGAGTGTTAAATGGTGATACTAAAGGTTATCCGGCAGCTCCACTCACCAACCAGGAAAGGGGCGGACGTGCAAGTAGTAAGGGACAATGGGAGTAATCCCTAGTAATCCTACCCGTGAAAGGGGCCTAGTACCCAGTAGCCGTGTGCGGTGAAAGTCGCATGCACGGTTCCGAAAGGGAGGGTTGTCCCGCGAGGGACAGCTCGACCCCGACTCATGTACAGGGGTGACACTGGCCCACCGTTCCGGAAAAATCGGTGCTGTGGAGCAACATCATCACGGTGCTGAGCGAGGGCAAATGTAGGATAGCTTCCAGCCCTGAGGAGGCAACGCCGCTAGGAAAGATGTTCACGGTTAGAACAGGCAAACCCATGTAAGGGTCGTCATGTCAAATCGGTGAAATAAGGCTGAAACACCGGGCACAAAAGTGCATGCAGTTAGGACTAATGCTCTATAATCATTAGTTTTGTACACAAACAACTGCCAGCCTATAATGGGAACCTAAAGGCATCGTGAAATGACGTTTGGGAACGAAGTAACCCCTGTGGTTCTGTCTCTAGGGACCAGCCAGATGTGAAGCGCATGACCACAGTCTTAAGGATGGCCTAAGAAGCAAATGCCTGGGATAATGCCTAGGATATGCAGACGTAGGTCGGTGATAGTAGGAAGTCTTGGGTGAAAGTAGTCCTAAAAATGCTATGAACCGGTAGGTGACTGCCAGGTATGTATGAAGACGTAAGTCTTGAAGGGACCAAATCTCATGAGGCAAGGGACAACGGGAGTAATCCCGAAGTTACCTACTTATGACAAGGGCCTACTACCCAGTAGCCGTATGCGAGGAAAGTCGCTCTTTAGGTTCCGAATGGGAGGGTTCCGAAGCGATTCCCAGCTCGACCCCTAAAATATTTATTTCAGAAACTATAGTAACTCGGTATTTGATGAGTGGCACTCGCACCAAAAAGTTGCTGGCATCAGGGGTTAGGGAATAAACTGGAAAATAATACCAGGCGCACGAGGAGTAGCGAAGTGGCGCAAAACGAAGGGCTACGTCATAAACAAGATGCGCTCGCGCACTACTAATAATTGCGCATTTTTGCTTGCTATAAAGCAGCGTTATCAGCTAAAATAGAAAAAGCAGACCGATGGCTAGCCCTGGCTGCTAACTTAAGCAAGCCGTTCATGAGTTGTGTAACTGGATTTTTATCCGAATGGGAGGGTTCCGAAGCGATTCCCAGCTCGACCCCTAACATATTTATTTCAGAAACTATAGTAACTCGGTATTTGATGAGTGGCACTCGCACCAAAAAGTTGCTGGCATCAGGGGTTAGGGAATAAACTGGAAAATAATACCAGGCGCACGAGGAGTAGCGAAGTGGCGCAAAACGAAGGGCTACGTCATAAACAAGATGCGCTCGCGCACTACTAATAATTGCGCATTTTTGCTTGCTATAAAGCAGCGTTATCAGCTAAAATAGAAAAAGCAGACCGATGGCTAGCCCTGGCTGCTAACTTAAGCAAGCCGTTCATGAGTTGTGCAACTGGATTTTTAGCTGAAAGCCTTACCCTGCAATTGTTTCAGCCATTATTTTCACTCCAGAAAATTTGCACAAATGTATAGGACGCACTATATACGCGCTCGCGGCGTTACGCCAAGAGCTTTGCTGGCTGTGGCCTGAGCGCATCGAAAGATGTGCTCTGTTATACTAGTAGGGGTCGAGCTAGGGGTCACCCCCTAACTCTCCCATTCGGAACCGGACGTGCGACTTTCACCGCATCCGGCTACTGGCAAGTAGGGCATTGTCACTACTAGGATTACTACGGATTGCTCCACTTGTCCCTCATCTCATGCGATTTCACTCCTTTCCTGGTTGGTAAGCGGCGCTGCCAGATAACCTTTAGTATTACCATTTCCAAGTCTGTTTTACCAGTCATCCAACCTTCGAGAGGCCTCCGGCGTCTTAGAGATACTCTTACCCAAGATTTCCTACTTTAACCAACCCGCGTCAGCTGGATGAGGAACACCCCATCATATCCATAGGCGTTACCCTAGGCATTAGCTTCTCGGGCTATCTCTCCCCTCGCGGCTTGCGCTTTACATCTAACTTGTCCAATCTAGACAGCACACGAGAAGTTACTTCGTTCCCTAGTATCATTTCACGATGCTTTTAGGCCCCTGCTATACCCCGGGAGTTCTTAGAGTGCGATACTGGCCAAGTGCAAGAACCAGCACAAACTACCATTTCCCTTTTGGGCCAGCGCTTTAAGCCTTATTTCGCTGGTTCTAGATAACGAGGCGTACACAGGTTCGCTTGTTCTAGCCATTAGCATCTTTCCTAGCGGCGTCACTAGCTTAGGCTGCTAGCTATCCTACATTTAAGTCCTTGCTCCGCACCACCGTGATGTGACTCAGCAGCACTAAGGACCGGTGTTACTCCCACACTTGGAGAGAGGGAATCTAACCCCCATGAATACCAGAGTTACCAGTTTGGACCTGGCCTAGCGTTCCGTAGTTGCCCACGTTAGACTAGAACGAATCGCACTGCACAGATCTACTTGGAACGATTTGTGAGGGTTAAACGCAGCACATGGAATAAGTGAGTTATTCTCACGCACTAGCGGTGGTAAGATGCAAGTAGAAAGTGATAGGCACCTTTAGAGAAGCTGTGACATCTGGCAATGACCAACTCCAAACAATGATTGCGGAAATAGACGCAGTCCTCCACAAAGCAAGCCCTCGCCTACCTTGGGTGATGTCTGGAGATGTTGAAAGACAACGGCGGGTACTAGAGCTAGTGCGCAGCTATCTGGTATCCCTGCAATCATCGGGGTCTCCTGGTGCTGCATATCCTGGGAGCGCTAGAAGCACAAAAGAGCAGACACCGCACCACCATCGGCAAGCAGATGGCGATTATACTCAGACTCAAATTGGGCAAAGACCAGAAGCATCAGGCCCTCGGAGAAGTATGCTAGGTGCGGAGCTATCATTACCAGCGACTGTTAAAAGCGCTACCCCAGAGACATCGCCTTCTCCTTATCGGGGCGGGGTAACACCTGGAGCCCTGAATCAGCAAATCTTGCAAGCCGTGGTGCAAGACCTGCGCAATAGTCTGATGGAACCAATACAAGGGGATCTCGAAGCGTTGCAACGGCAGCGAAGCGATCTGCTCGGGGAAATCAGGCAGCTGGAAAATCAGCGACAGCAATATTATATGGATCGGCAGGCAGCTGGACAACAACAGCTGATGCGGGAATTTTTGCAGGTGCTAACGGAACGCTTGCAGGAAAGCATGACCCAGCAGGTAGCCCAGATCCTGAAGAGTCTGGAAGCTGAGGCAGTTAGCTATATAGGGGAACTGGAGCCATCATCGGACTCTAATTACCCCTCTCACTCCCTACTCACTCCCTCAGACCGTCTGGCTCAAATGCGCATGCTGCAAGCTGAGTCGGACCAGCTATTGATGAAGTTAGACTCAAGCATCGCTGTGGTATTCGAGACGATACAGAAAAATATTGACAGCTATCAAGAGTCTCTGTCCCAAGGACTAGACAAAATGTATAATTTGGGACACCAGGGGGAGGTGATGTTTAGCGCCTTGATCAATACTCTGGCAGAACAGCTGGGACGGGAGGCTTCGAGTTTTGTGCAATCTCGACCAGAAAGGTCGGGTAAAAAGGTCACTGAATCAGGGTTGCAACTGCCAAAGGCTAATGATCCAGAGGAAAAACCGGAAATCGCTCAACCGGAACCAGAACTCAGTTAGTCGGCGACTCAGGAGTTACAATCTAAGGAAATAGAGGGCTTCGAGGATTTGGCTCCAGATGCGTCAGAACCTACTATAGCAAGAAAAAGGCCGCCAGGAGCAGGGGCTCGAAATTCGTCAAGCCAGTCTCAGCAGTTGACAGAAGTGCTAGAGTTGCTGGAGAAGCTGAATATAAACCAGATCGCTCTTCGGCAAGATAGTTCGGGGAAAAAGCCGAGTAAAGGCGATGTCCCATCAGAGTCGGAACAGACCCCGACAAAAGAGCAAGATGCTGATGATGATGGTTTATTCGATGCGATGTTTGGTCCAGAGTCTTTGGCGACGGGTAGCGAATCTCTCACCCAGTCAAATCAAGAAACAGCCAGTGAAAGTAGCAGCTCGAATGACGAAACCTCGATAAATCAAACTGCAACATTGGCGGAAGATTTGTTTGCGGAAGAGGAAGAACCAGCTCCGGAAGAAAGCCCGGAAACAGCAAGGTCGTTGGAGGACTGGTTGTTTGCTTCCGAGGGGGGGTCTGGCGCTGAAACGGCGGCGGCAGATAGGCCAACGGCGGCAGCAACAGAGGCGATCGATAATTTGGCGGAGCTATTCCCAGAGGAAGAAGACCTAGAGGAACCGACTGAGACTCCAAAGGATTCCGCACAGGCACCATCGAAGTGGGTAGACTCATCGGATGTCTATATTCCAGCATCACCGGAGGAGGATTTGCTGCCCATAGACGATCCGGAAGAGGATCCAGACCCCACTTGGATCTCGTTAAATCCTATCGCTATAAAACAGTTGAATGAAGATCTGGGCAATCTGGAAAAAGATCCACGGTCGGCGGCAAAAACACCAGAAAGCGCAGAGAGGGAAGTCAGGATTACGTTACAATCTCCAGAAGGGAAGCCTCATCAGACGGATGCTGCTGTCGATGACTATGAGAGTGATGCGGTAGCAGCAGCCACCACCATTCCAGTTGAGGAGGAGAACCTAAACAGGGGGACTCTGTCGAATGTGACCTATCCTGAGTTGGCCTCGGAGGTAAGCTCAGCAGGGATAGAGTCGGAGTCAGAGTTTGATTCTAGCGAATCTTATACAGGGATAGAGTCAGAGGCTTTGAGTGCAGATTCACGTGCAGAGTCTTCGATGTCTCCGGAGAGCGCTAGAAGCACTACTCCGGAGACATCGAAGAATGATTGGGGATTTGAAGAACCAGAAGAGGATCCAGACCCAACTTGGATATCGCTAGAGCCGATCACCCAACAGCAGTTAAATGAAGCTCTGGGTCGGGACAAATCACAAAAGTCGGCGGCAAAAACCCCGGAAAGCGCGTCCAGAGAAAAAGAGGATGGCCCGGGTGAGGTGCGATCGCAAGAACAGACTCCGGCATTGGACGATCGGGGTTTGTCAGAAACAGAGGCAACAGAGTCTGGACCAGAAAATCAAACTTCAGAGATACAAAGTAGTGGAGAGGTCCAAACAGGGAGTGAGTCGGTGGATGCTGCGTTTGATGAGAGTGAATCTTCGGCAGCGATAGAGTCAGAGGTAGGGAGTACAGATTCGCGTACAGAGTCTTCGATGTCTCTGGAGAGCGCTAGAAGCACTACTCTGGAGACATCGGATTCAGATTGGGGATTTGACGATTGGGTTTGCCAGACATAGATGATACTTCTGCGCAGTCACGGCGCGATCGGGCCTCTGGCCCAGAGCAGAAAACCCCTAGGACTTATATACTCTCGGTGGAGACAGATGATGAGATGGGCCGCCTGTGTCCCCCCCCTCGTTCCCACGGCTCTGCCTGGGAACGTGCTCTTAGCGCTCCCGAGGGGCACAGGGAAGTAATGAATCACTCCCATCCTTGGGGAATGATTGGGGATTTGACGATTGGGGTTTGCCAGAGGTAGAGTCAGTGAAGACCAGATCGCCTGATTCCCAGGACGATAATGAGGCGATTCGGGACTTCGATATCTCTGGGGAGCGATATTCGCACTACCCCAGAGATATCGAAGATTCGTCAGATGTGAGTCTGGATGGGTTTTTAGATGATATAAGCTCAGCAGCTCCAGGGCCAGAAACGAAAAGGGATGAATCACTCCCCTCCTCTTCGATATCTTCTGGGAGCGCTACCCGCACTACCCAGAAGATATCGGGGAATGATTGGGGATTTGACGATTGGGGTTTGTCAGATATAGATGAGGGAACCTCGGCACCAGAGCAGAAGCTCTCCGACTCGGTTTCGGGAACGGGAGAATCCCTTTCAGAGGAAAATCAGGCGCTGGCGGTGGATGAGTTTGATGATTTCTTTGCTGATGTGCCATCAACGGACTCAGAACGGTCGGCTCCCAGGGATCCTAAGGCTGGGGTGAAGACGGGCAGCCCTTCAACGTGTATTAATACCTACTTTACGTAATCCGCTTTGTAATAGGTGAGGATTATCACTGTACTTGTAGCGGCTGCGAACATTGACATACCCACCAAGGTTTGTGTATTATGTGCATAATGATTTCATATTAACTCAAGTTGCTACCTATTAAAATTGCTACGTCCCAGACAGCCATTTTTTGCAAATATATCCGAAAAAATGCCATTCTGGGATAAGTCACAAGGCATTTTTTGCTGATTTTGGTGTTGAGGTTCTATAGGTAGCAACTTAGGTTATTACCAAGTGACGTGCGGAATGTGGATAATAAGCTATCGGATTTGCTCTTATAACTAAAATAGGGAACTCAAGCGTAAATAATTGGACAAATTATCCAGTCGTCTGGATTCACCAGTTGGTACAGCCATAGAAATTGGGGAATTGATTTTTACCGAACTCCCATACAGAAAATATTGAGCGCAAAAACAAAGATTCGCCTTGCCGCAGGTGTATTATACTTATAATGAGAACAGCCATATAGTGTTTTTCAATCTGGTGAGGTATAGCATAATGATGCTACCACGCTTTTGTGCCAATAACACTGCCCATGGCTGCGCCACGCTACGGGATGGGGGCGCAGCCATAGAATGTCAACACGACTGTACGGGCGCATCTAAAGGTTGGGGGTTGACATTGGGGCTGAGGAGAAAAGGGTATCTCCCGCGTTTTGACCCAAGCCAAGCGAAGATAGAGGAGATGCTCAAAGCCCGTGGAACTCCAACCCATACCCACCCCCTTAAAGCGTTGCTGAATTAACCATTTACAAGCACTCTCCACAAGGCCAGAACCCAAAGACAACTGCTCCTGTTCAAAGGCCGAATAAGCCACATGCTGGAGGTGATTTTAGAAATCTGCTTGGACTTGTGCCAGTACTTTCATGGATTCGGCGTTCAAAGTCACTCGATTCACCAGCCGAGTCAACTCCATGAGCACTTGGGTATGTTTGCCATGGCGCAGGAGATGTCGCCAGCGCTCAAAACAAATCTCAGCCGCTTCGGGGTCATGACCCAACCAAGCAGTCACCGCTCGCCATAGATGGCCTGCTGCATGGTCAAAGTCTAGAATACCGACCGCACAGTCGCCAAAAGCCTACTCCACCATCACGCTCGCCATACCACCTTCGGTGCTTGATGTAGTCCTTGGTGCAATGATTCCCAAAGCCATCGGGGCTTTAAGATATCAATCTCTCCCAAAACTGCGACCAAGCGCCGTTGACACAGACGGGTATAAAGCTTGCCTGTAGCGGTTTTGAGCAATTGTAAACGAGCTATTACCGCGACATGGAATAAAGCTCACCCGCAGAAGCTAATCCCGATCTGCAAAAATATAGCGAGCATAAGCTAAACACAAGCGGGCCTGTTCAATCTCAGATAAATCAGTCCAATTAGCCTTCGCCACCAAGCCCTGAATAGCCTCAATGGCAGCATCAGTATCAGTTCCCCGCATAGCGTAAGCAAAAGGACGGGCTAAAACCTGCAAGTCTTCTACTGCCCACTGAGGCATTACCTCATAGGTACATTGTACTAATTGCTCTGCCAGAGTAAGAGAGGAATTTTTTAGCTGCTTCACCTGGTGGCCGATCGCCTGTAGTAAAGCTGCGGGTATCTTGTTCGCAAACTGGTCTTCCAGAACATTGGCCATTGTCTCGGGTGTCGCAGCATCCCAGAGTCGATCGAGATGGGCGAAAAATATTTGCGCACCCGCCGCCACTTCTGGCTCTGGTCTGTCTGTCAAGCTTGCGGTAGATGCTTCGAGTTCAGTAAAATAGGTTTGGGACTCTCTGGTCAGCGAACTCCAGGGATAAGTATATTCGGTAAAGCAAAGGGCTTGGAATAATTCAATCTCAGCTTCAGATCGAGAAGATAAAAAATACTGTGGCTGTATTTCTTGAGAAGGATTATTTAATCTTCTTTCGCCCCCTTCAAGGGAGTTGGTTGAGGGGAGATATTTGTCGTTCATAACACTATGTGAGGGCACTGCTCTATTAACTGGCTATAGGTAGCTACATCTTAATTGCGGCTGTTTCCGTAACCGATTCCGAAATATATTTTTAATTAGGAAGATAGATGCAACAGTCAACTCGCGCCGCCACAGCAGCTATCTGCTTCACCTGCGGCGATCGCCTGTGGTTTATGAAGATATCAGAACTAATCGCCCCAGCATGGCAGACGCGGGCGGGTGCTTAAGCATGTACCAGGCCAAGTAACCACTAACAACTGACTCGGACAGGCGAGCGATGTCTCCTGGGTAGTGCGTAAGGCGCGAGGTATGTCCCCTTTTGTGCGATTAGCGCTCTGTATCTCCCCTTTTGTGCGATTACGATGTCTCCGGAGTAGTGCTTCTAGTGCTCTGATGGAGACATCGAGCTCCCAGGAGATACCTCGCCCCGGGACATACCTCGCCCCAGGAGACATCGAGCCGGTCCTACAAACTGACCGTCGAGCTGGTTACTGGCCACTGGTCGCTGAAATCGCGAACTCCAACATTTGACCTTGGGAACTGCCAAACTTCAGCTTGACTCCAGATTTCAGTTCATATTCTTGATGATGGATTTTTCTCCAGCCATCCGACTCACAAATCAAGGTGCCATAGCGAGAAAAATCTCGCAGCCAGTAAGTCACCTCCCCGTCACCATTGCCCACAGGTTCGCGGCAGATAATTTCCGCATGCCTTTGAGAAACCCACTTCTCGCCAATGACGATGTCATTCTCTGGTCGCCTGCCTACTCGCATGAGTCCCCCCGTAACTTGCCATACCTGGGGGGCCGTATCTTCTAAAGACCGGATGCTAGCGTGAGGCTGATTTTTTTGCCGACTCGACAAATAATTTTCTGGTAGTTCAGTCACCCCTTCCTCTAGAGGCATAATTAGTTCCCCATCAAACTCTGGATGCATATACAGAACTGGCAAAGTCCAAGCAGGTTGATTGAACTTATAAAGGGTGACCAACTGCTGCCGCGCTGCTGCCACCGCCCCATCGATCGGCAGGCGATTCGCCAAGGCCCCAGCAAAAGCCTGAATAAAACTGAGGGCCTCTCGATCGGCAATTTCCTCACGCATTCCCAAAACTGCTGGCACCCCATGATGTAACAGTAGCTCCGCCAAGCTGCTACGGGGAATCACCCGATCTCCGTCAGTATCCGGTTGAGCGCCCCAGCAGGCATTAAACACGGCCAATATCACCCGAGAGCGAGTCAATACTTGAGCCAGTTCCGTGCCAGACATGGTAACATCCGGTTGTAAAAACAGCAACCCACCATCTGGATCTGGGACACCGTGACCTCCATAGAAAAACACGTTGTAGACTTTTGTTTCCAGACGTGCTATTAATTTAGCTGGGGTGGGCTGAATTAGGGTATCCACATTACAGGGCACTGGCATTTCGCCAACTCCCGCCTGTTGATATTGTCCTGGCGGTGTCTCCTGGGTAGTGCGATTAGTGATCCCAGGAGACGCAGATTTTTGCAGAATTTCAGCCACTACAGCTGCTTCCTGCTCCAGCTGCAAGAGCAGTCGATCTGATTTTTGCTGCCGAGGCAAGTCTGGTAATATTTTTCTCTGTCCATCCCCCTGCTGCCAGGATTGAGTGCTTGTCGGTGTTGACTGGCCAAAAACCAGTAGAATATTTAATGCTTGGTCGCTGCGTCTGGGTGGCAGGGGGTCAACATCACTGGTCGTGCGACTAAATAACAATTGCTCAGATAGGGAAATCACCTGTTTTCCCGCCTGACGTTGCATAATTTCCCAAGGTAGGGTGATTATATTTGGATCTCTGATTTCCAGCCGCAGCCGCAGGGGTTTATTTTGGCCAATGGCAATGCCCAGACTTTGAGAGAAACTACTCTGAATCTGGCCATTATTATACACCCACTGCCATAGTCCCATCCCCAGCTTTTGCATCAGCTGGCTACTATAGCTTGATTTCTCACTCCCAGAGTCCGAAATTGCCTCTAGCATTGATTCCATTTCTGGCACATTCACTGGTGGCAAGTGGAGCTGGCGAGGCAACCCTTGCATCTGAAACATCTCCTGCCATGCTTGCCAGGTTCTGCTCAGCTGCTCTGGCCATATACAGTCATGGTGAACGTGGCCCCCTGGATAAGGAGCCTTGAGCACCCATATGGCAAAATGTGCCGATTTCCTGTGGAAACTCTCCGCCGTCGCCATCATCCGGGCGATCGCAATACTGAGCGTCGGATACTCAAACTGAGACATTTAATACCATTTATCTCAAATTAAAGGTGTAGTAGTTTTTTACCAGTCTACCAAAGAGTTGGATGGTGATCCATCTCTATTTGGGAAAGCTACAGTTTACATAGAGAGCTACAGTTGTCAGAGATGGTATATAAATATTATCATATCAAGTGACCACGTGGCAGGCCGTGTCACCCCTAGGAGCACTACCCAGGGGACGCCGATCGCCACTCGCACTACCCGAGGGACACGGCGCCGAAGCACCAGCCCGACGTACCAGGACGGCTTACCGGACCGATGGTACGATCTAGTTAATCTCCGACATTTGTTGCATATATAAAGAGCAAAAATAGAACATAAAATTAGGATCCTTGAGTTGCGCAGCAATATCAAATATAAAATTAGTATGACGAACTATCCAGTTGATAAAGGATTTATAAGATTTGTGACTAGCCTTGGCGAGCAGTCACAGACGGTTGAGCTGAACATCCGTCAGGAGGTTGCGATCGGACGAGACCCTAGCTGCCAGATTATTCTTGATTCACTTATTTATAGTGGTGTTTCTAGGCGTCATGCTGCCGTCTGTCCCCTGGCAGAGGCAGGCAGTTGGGAAATTTGTGACCTGAAGAGCGCTAATGGTACTTATGTAAATAACCAACGGATCTCAGGATGCCAAATTTTGCAGCCAGGCGATCGGATCGTGCTAGGTCAGAACATCGCAGAGTTAGTCTTTGAGGTGCAAGGGACATCCCCTCCTACTCAAGCATCAGCCCCGAGAACGACAGGTTCCGTGTCTCTCACCCAGCTTCTGCCCATTCTCTCAACTGGAGCTTCCCTGATCGACAAAGCTTATCTAGTACCTGGTATCGTTACAGTTATATTTGTGGTGTCGATGTTTGCCACGATCGGCAACTTCGTCACTTTCGCCCTACTATTAGCAGCTTACTTATCCGGAGCGGCGTTCTACTTTGTCTACCAACTCTGCGGCAAACCTAAGCCTTGGTGGTTACTACTGGCTTTTGCCCTGCTCACTATCCTGATGATAGCGAGTCCCGTTCTGCATGGTTTTATAATCGTTTTTCGTGATTTCTTACCTGGCGATGTCGCTAGCTTGCCCTCAAATGCTAATTTTTTCTCTAACTTAATCGCTCACTTTTTTGGGGCGGGTTTGCTAGAGGAGTTACTCAAGGCATTGCCAGTGTTTGCTGCCTATTTCCTCGGACTGCTGTTAAGTTCCCCCTGGCGACAACGGATTGGCGTTTGCGAACCCCTGGATGGCATCTTGTTGGGCAGTGCTTCTGCGGTGGGCTTTACCTTGATAGAAACTTTAGGGCAGTATGTTCCGGGGATTGTTATTGAGGTGACACGACAGTCAGGGAAAGGATTCGGACAATTAGCAGGTTTGCAACTTCTAATTCCCAGAGTTTTAGGTTCCGTTGTCGGACATATGGCCTACAGCGGCTATTTCGGGTATTTTATTGGGCTGAGCGTTTTGAGACCTAAGAAGCGTTGGCGCATTCTTTTAATTGGCTATCTAAGTGCCTCAATGCTGCATGCTCTCTGGAACTCTTCGAGAGTTTTGGGTTCTTGGGTTTTGGCCTTAGTCGGAGCTTTGTCCTATGCCTTCTTAGCAGCAGCTATTCTTAAGGCTAGGGAACTTTCTCCTACCCGATCGCAGAATTTTGCCACTCACATTAAACCTTAATCTGGTTAATTACTAATTGACTTGCAGTCATAGCTAAATGTAGGGTCAGCAACGAAGCGCCCACCAGACGCTACAACGGGTGCATCTCAGATTTGCTTGCTTGAGCAATTCAAAATTCAAAATTCTTTCTTCAAAATTCAAAATTCAGAAGTAAAAATTGAGAATTGCTCCATTTTCCATAGCGCTACGCGCACTGTGTATACGCCATTTGCAATTAGCACGATTACATTCGCAAATACAAATGCTTGCATTGAGATGCTCCCCGCTACAACTATTAGTTTGATATGGGTGGTGGTAGATTGTCTGGTGGCTCTTCTGGTGGTGGCTCTTCTGGTGGTGGAGTTTCATCAGGTCGATCCACTGCTGGTAATAATCTATCTTGAAGTTTCTTTTTGAGCCGATCAAACTTTGATATAATTTCAGCTGACCGCTCGTCAACCAATTTCCTGAATGATGGATACTTTAAGTAAGTCCAGATGCTCCCTCCACTTATTATCGCTATCAAGATTAAAATACCTGCTAATCTAGCAGCCCATCTACCATATCGGGGCCCATGAATTCTGTCCTTTACTGCTATAGAAGTCGTCGCACCAGTAGTATCCGAGTTTCTATATAGAGAAGCTTGCCAAATTTCTGCTTTATCCTCGAAGGGAGAGAGTTGATATGGCTCTCCCAGCTTGGTTAAAGGCTGTACTTTTCGATCTGTTTGCTGCACTTGACAATGGACTAACCCCACCGTAACATTATCATGACCATTTTCAGTGTTAGCAATATTTACCAGACTCTTGGCTACTCTCGCCAGATCGACATTTTCCTGTATAATTCGCAGAATCTCTGACCTCCAATGTTCCTCTACCCGATCGTTATCACTCAACCCATCTGAGCACAGCAGAAAAACACAGTCTGAGTCCAATATCAACCGCCCTACCGTCGGGTGCAGCGTCATTGAGGCACTCATACCTAATGCTTGGATCAGGTAACCGGATGTAATCTGTTGCAAGGCATCCCGATAGAAAGCATAGCCCAAGCGTACCTCTCTAGATGCTACATCATCATCTAGGGTTACTTGATCGCAACCATCTTCTGTAATCCAATAGACCCGAGAATCTCCCACATGCGCGATGTAGGTTTCATAATCCTGCACAACTGTCATCACCACAGTTGTGCCCATGCGTTGCCGATACTGCCGGTCTTCATTATCATTGCGATCGCTAATCCGATCGTTGGCATCTCGGATTGCCTGGTCTAGTGTTTGATATAGGTTTGACCGGTTCCCACCCGATCTGGCAAGCTGATTGACTCGATCCCCGATGGTGTCGATCGCCAGATTTGAGGCCACATTGCCTCCTTTATGTCCGCCAATGCCATCACAGACGATCGTCAAAGCACAGTTCCTGTCTGCTGGCTTTAGTACCTTACCACTGGATGGATAACAGGCATCTTCGTTGCGTCCGCGAGTAGGGCCCTTATCGCTGAGGGTAGCAATCTGGCATTGGACAGATTGGGCCGCTGAGCAATGAGCTAATGCATAATCTAACTGATCTATCAGTTCCTGCCATTCCAGTTGTTCTTTGCTCAGTTGACTAGATAGTTTTTTCAGAAATTCGGCAATTTCTGGTTGGGCATCGGGGGCCCATTTCGACCATAGCTTACCTAAATTTTTCAGACTGCTAAGAGATTTCTGGTCTGATTTCAACTCCAACAGACACAGTAAGTGACCTCGGCACCGCAGCAGATTTTCCTCTAGCAATGTCGAAGCTACATTCTGATTGCTGAGGGCCTTCCACAGCTGGGCTATCTGCCACAGCCAATTCAACTGGCGCATGACACTTGCCTGCTTCCAGACGTTAGTTAATTCTGGCAATAATGGGTTATCAGTTTCGGCCGACTCTAATTTCGAGATGTCGATCGGTCCTTTTTCCAGCAGCAGGATCGATTTTCCGGAGCCAGAACCTGCTGATACCAGTGCATAGGCTTGGGGGACATGCAGCCGATAGGGGAAAAGTCTCAGATAGGGTACTGCCCGTGAGGGAATCTCATCTGGGGGTGCTTCCGGCGGTTCCCCGGGTTTGGCGTCCAGAAAAATCCGATCTGCTTTGCGTATATAACGTCCGTTACCCAAAGTCGATGGACAGCGTTCTTTGCTGACAGCCCACAGATAGCGTTTTGGTATCCTACTGCTGCATTGGGAGCAGAAATTATTTTTCTCGTCATTTGGAGTTTGACAATCTGGATTGGGGCAGTTTATGTTTGCCGCAGTTTTTTGCATGGAATTTCCTCGCGCCAATGAGCTAGGGGTTTGTGATTTTTCCGATTTTTCCGGAACGGTGGGCTAGCGACCAGTTATCAGCAATTTCAGCCCACGAGGTGACTCTTCGTCGGTCTGTACTCCCCGTTTTCTAGGTTATAATCTTTAGCGTTTGCCGTTTTTAGTAAACGCTTTAGCGTTTGCCTATTCAATCCATTATAGATCGCTATCATGACCACTATATCTGCAGACACTACCAGTACTACTACTCATACCTGGAGCTGGCGAGGTTTTCCCATCCGCTATCAAACTCAAGGAACTACCGGTCTGTGTCCCCCCTTTTGTGCGAGTAGCGCATGCGCTGCGCGCACGCTACGCGATCCCGGGGGATACAGACCTGCTGTGGTGATGGTGCATGGCTTTGGGGCTTCCTGCGCCCACTGGCGTAAAAACTTGCCAGTGCTGGGGACTGCTTGCCGTTGTTATGCGATCGACTTGATCGGTTTTGGCGGTTCCGCCAAACCTACTCCTGGGGTAGATATCGACTATACCTTTGCCATCTGGGGAGAGCAAATTGCTGATTTTTGTCAGGAAGTCGTGGGCGATCGGGTTTTTTTGGTAGGCAATTCCATTGGTTGTATTGCCCTGATGCAGGCAGCTGTAGATTATCCAGATCTGGCTTATGGAGTGGTGCTGATCGACTGTTCCCTGCGGCTATTACACGAGCGCAGACGACACCAGCTATCATGGCATCAACGATTTGGAGCCCCCATCCTGCAAAATCTGCTAGCAGTCAAATGGATTGGGCAGCTATTCTTCAATCAAATTGCCCAGCCCCAAGTTGTGCGCAAGATTCTCCTGCAAGCCTACAAGCGTCCAGAAGCTGTCACCGACGAACTGGTAGACTTGCTGATCGCACCTGCCAGGGATACCGGTGCTGTCGATGTGTTTCTCGCCTTCACCCGCTATTCTACTGGGCCACTTCCCGAAGCTCTCTTAGCCGAACTGAAATGTCCCGCTTTGATCCTCTGGGGAACGGAAGATCCGTGGGAACCGGTAGACCTGGGGCGTCAGTTAGCTGAATTTCCAGCAGTAGAGAAGTTTATTCCCCTGGCAGGTGTGGGACATTGCCCCCAAGATGAGGCACCGGAGCTAGTTAATCCGATTTTACTCGATTGGATCGAGGAGTTGCAAGGTAAAAATCAAAATTAAAATATTTTTTCTTGTTCGCTTGACTTTCAGTGAACTAAAACAGTTGACAGGTGTAGAGGCCGATCGATGTAAAAAAGCAAGAATTAAACTGCATACCACCGGCTCCATACTGTTTGGGTATGACTTAAGGAGTTGATTTACTCTACTGGGATGTCCTTACGCTTCTGTACCAAGAGTAGGAGCGCAAACATTGCTGCCATTAGAATGCCCAATATACCCCAATGTCTAACCACATTCACCTTGAACGCAGAGCCATAATCTTCATGGAATTTGCGAATTATACCTTCTGCTTCACCGATGGCACTTTCCCGTTTTTCCTTCCACTCGCTATACTGCACTTGCCAGCTATTTACATCTTTTTTGTACTGACTGAGCTTATTCTTGTATGTCTCAAATTCCCTTGGATCTGACTGAAACTCACCTGGAGCTTCTGGTTTATCCGGTTCCGGCTTGTCTACAGCCTGGTTGTATTTTGCCTTAAGGCCAGGAAACTCACATTGTTTGAACAGTTGGGATCCTAAGCATGTGCAGCGTTCCTTTTCAGCCTTAGTCAGGTCTTTAGGTTTATTCTCTGACTGCTCGGAGAAGCACTTATCATCGGCTAGATCAGAACCTATGCCTGTTATTGTCACCAGGGAAAACGCATCTAAATTTTTTTGACAAAAAACGGCTCTTATGCTACGAACAATTTTTTCTGACCATATTTGACAAGAAACGATATATATGGTACTATAAGGACTCGATCGGTTAATTGGCCTAAAAATGTGGTAAACTTTGTATCATGGCTACCAACAGCCGAGACAGCTCTAGATGGCTAGGCTTCCAGCTCACAGATTAAACTAAGCCAACGGGTCACCCCGCCGACTCGTCTTCAGAACCGGACGTGAGACTTTCACCTCATCCGGCTCCTCAGTTTCGCCATCCTTGTCATGGATACGGCCTTTGTCACCATCTCTGGCAGACTTTACATCATGGCAATAATCATGCAGCAACTGTAGGTTGGTATACCAGTCTTTACCTCCTTTAGAAACTGGTAGAATATGGTCAACCTCCCATTTGTCGCCATCTTTGAATTTCAGTCCGCAGTGCACACACTTACCATCCTGCTCTTTTAGCAGTCTGATAACTCTAGCGCTCACATCCGGGCTTTTTCTCAGTCTTTTGCTCCAATAAACCAGATTACCGTCAAACGGGCTAGCTGTCCCCTTAACCTTTACGTGTCTGTGCGATTCGTTCTAGCCTAACGTGGTCAAACACGGAACGCTAGCCCGGTTTCATTAGCCGGGAACTCTGACCGCATGGGGGTTAAATTCCCCTCCCCCCAGGTACGGGGGTGACACCGGTCCTCGGTGCTACGAAGCGACATCATCGTGGTGCTAAGCGAGGACTCAAATGTAGGATAACTGGCAGCCTAAGCCGGTGACGCCGCTAGGAAAGATATCCAAGGTTAGAGCAGGCAAACATGTGCAAGCCTCGTTATAAGGAACCACAGGATTTCATCTTACCCCTGGCCAAGCCCACGACGGGAAAGGCGCTGACGTGCTATTGGATAAAATCGGTGAGATTGGCGCGCTGCTTGCAGATAAAGCCTATGATGCGGAACAACGTGTGCTCGAGCGCCTGAAAGAGGCGGATTGGATGGCTGTCATTCCTCCAAAAAGTAACCGCACAGAACACAGAGAATACGATGAAGAAATGTACAAGTGGCGGCATCTAATTGAAAATCTATTCCAAAAACTCAAGCAATACAGGGCTCTGGCGACACGCTACGATAAAACCGCTCGCAATTTCTTGGGTGCCATCTACCTCGCGGCAGCTGTAATATGGCTTAATTGATGACACGCCCTAGCAAATGAAACCAGACCAGACTTTCACCGTCACCGGTTTACGCCTGAACGAATCGCACCCGGACAACCTATATCCTTAACCGAGAAGTATTGCCAGCGCTCGTTAATCCGATTTTACTCGATTGGATCTAAGCCGCAAATGTCTGACTAATACCATCGTCATGGGTGATCGGAAAGAATGAAACAGCCCTGGTTTCTGGATGCTCAGTTTATTTATACCCGGCTACTTACCAAGCATCGGATTGGCGGAGCAACTCGTTTTTGATCGCAAGCCAATCTCGACCCAATTGAATTGTCACATCCGAGTCCAAATGACCAATGCTCTCAACTCGCACTTCTCCAAAACCCAGTCGGCGACGAATAGCTTTCGCACTATCGATGTCTCCGTATTGAGCGATAATCCGAGTCACCTCTAATGGCTCAGTCCAAGAACCACTGACATAGACGTTACTATAGCCCTCATCATACATGGTGTCGATAAAATCATCAACTGCTGCCCAATCTTCCGTGCTGTCTTGAACCGCCACCCGTAGGTAAGCTGGGTCAATTTCTTCTGATTCAGAAGCGCGATCACCAAAGTCAAAATGCTGGTGCATCATCTGGTCGATGCGGTGATAATCTGGCAACCAGTAGCTCACTTTGTATTCCTTGGGGTCGCTAAATCTGCCGGGAGTTAGCAACATCTGGATTTTCGATCTGTCTGTATCGCTAGCAAAATTTCCTAGCGCCAGTAACTCTTCGATGCTCAAGTTAGTATCGATGTCAGACTTGATCACTTCCAGAATTTTGGGTAATCGGGGGATGATTTGAGGGTTAATAGTTTGATCCATTAACGCCCGCATCAGTATTTGCTGCCGCTGAATGCGACCAATATCCCCTAAATAGTTGTTTCTAAAACGCAAAAATTGCAGCGTCCGCTCTCCATTTAGGTGTTGATCTCCGACTTTCAGATTAATGTACAAATGCTGGCTATCATCCTGGTACTTCATGTCGTAAGGCACGTAGACCGTCACCCCACCTAAGGCATCAATTAGTTTTTCCACTGCCTTGATATTCACGCGGATGTAGCGATCTATCTCTACACCTCCTAGCAGGTCTTTCACAGAGGTTGCTGACATGGCAGGACCGCCAAATTCATTAGCTACATTGATTTTGCGCATACCATATCCTTCTACCCAGGAACGGGTATCCCGGGGGATTGAAAGCGCTACTAGCTTCTGACTCCTGGGGTCAAACCTGAGTAATAACATGGTATCGCTCAGACCCTCGAAGCTGTTAACTAGAGCATGGTATCCTAGGTCTACTTCTGATGGTTCGTCCAGGTCTGAAGTCAGGACTTTGATCCCTAACACCAAAATATTGACAGGACGATTCAGTTTTGGTAGCTGCAAATTATCGCCACTGGCAATGCGCTCTCCACTGTTAAAGACTTTCGCTTCTTGGGGACTCAGCTTGGCTTGCATCAGAGGCGTACTGACTAGAGACACTGCTAGCAATGCTCCTGCTGTTGCTGACAGCATGGCGGTGCCTGCTAAGCCCAAGCCGATCGATATCCACTTGATTGTACTGGCTTGAGCCAATTTTATCCCAGCACGTTCTAAATAGGTAGATACCAGATGATTGTGATTGATAATTTTTCTAGCGATCACTTGCTTCCTCACAGGCTGTTTTTACTGTAATTAGCACCCTGATTTTCCTACTTTTTAACCCCATTATTTTTCCCTTTGATGCCAAGGTAAGCCTTGCCACTTGCCGTATATAATTCGGACTAGGTATTTACATAATGCGGCAAGCTACGACCTTATGGAAGACGATCGCCTAAGGGACTCACTCCAGGCAAGCGCGGGGACTGGCGTCGCCACAGACGTACCATCAGCCAAAATGATATCATAAAATAGCTCGAAGTCAGCAGGCTACTGGTTAATAACCAAGGTAGTCTCCATGACTCAAAAGTGCTAGCTCCAGTTTCCACCAACCCATGGCTGACTACCCACAGTAAACCCAGTACCACTGCTAAGCGACTCACCACTTGCTGCTGGCGATCACCTGTGCGCCGGTACTGGGTCCAGAGGGCGGGGAAGAAACCGATCACTGGAATCAGATAAATAAATAGTTGTAATCGCTTGAGGTCTTTATTCTCAAACGGGTCCCCATACCTGCTCATAAAATTTAATGTTGTCAGTTGTCAGTTGTCAGTTGTCAGTTGTCAGTTGTCAGTTGTCAGTTGTCAGTTGTCAGTTGTCAGTTGTCAGTTGTCAGTTGTCAGTTGTCAGTTGTCAGCTGGTTGGGGAGACAAAAATATTCTGCCGATCGCCTTCCGTCTGGATAATTTCCTGAAACAGTTTGAAACCAAATATGGGATTTGCGTCTATCAGCTTCTGTTCTATCATCTCTGCTGCCTGTTTTTGTTTCCGGATGTTCTCCCAGTCCACTTTAGCATTTGAGCCATCAACACCTCCCATTTTTACACATCCCCATAAACTTAGCACCAATATCACACAGGCTATCGCTCTTCCTAATTTCACATTTTTTCTGTTCATCTTCCCACTTGATATGTTATTTTATTCTAAGATAACTTTGATTACATATAGGGTTTCTCAAATTTATGTGGCACGGAAAATGTACTAGACAGTGCGAAGTTCTTTGAATAACTCTTGTATGCTAAGGTTTCAGCGATCTAAAGGCGAGAGGACTTTGGTCCTGAATTGAATTTACTGTAAGCCAGTACCAGCAATCGTTTCAGCTTTGATAGTCAGTCATTTTTTATGAGAACTTCGCACTCTCCAGAAATATAGACAGCATAATAATTTCAGCGTTTTCCATCATAACACACTAGGCAAGATAACTACTATAAGCATCAGATCGATAACTACGAAACTCTTGCTTAGGGATTAGACCGGTTCTGTTTCAGAAGGGATTGAAGCAAGCTAGATGATATCCAAAAATTGGTTTCCTGTAGCCGTGAGTGAGATTAACCCCAGAGTCGCCGACTGCTGCAACACTCCCAGTAAGCCTGTCACAATTAGCCCCCGTTCTACTGCAAGTCGCCTTGCTTTAATATCGTCGAGTAAAATCAAATCTGCCTCTAGTTCTTCGGCCAGCAAAATCGTCTCGCGTTCGCCAGCACCCAATCGTTGCAGTGAGACGTCAGGGGGCATAGCTACCGATTGAATCTATAGCCAGTCTGGCGGGCTTGCAATCCAATTTTTCACTATTGTTGGGGCTTCTGATGCCTCTAGTTCATCGCGCACTGCTTGGGGAATGAACACACGATAGAATAATTCTGGTAATAGTTCAAAATGATCGATCAGTATCAGATAAAGCCAAGGTTACCTATTAGAGATAACAGTCATTTTACCATCATTTTGTGAATATTATGGACATCTTGCTCTAGAGCGGCTAGGGGGTAGTTTAGATAAGCACCTTCTTTATTGAGAAACTCATCAACTTCATAGCGGCCTAAGCCAAGTATTTGTCCCACCTCAGCATGAGTAATTGCCTCATTGCGATAGGCTTCTGCGGCGGTAATTTCCAGTACCCGTTGTTCCAGATTGCCCCATTTCTTTTCCATATACTTGGCTATTTTGTCTGGGATTTCAATTGCAATTTTCATTGTCTAACCTCCTATGAAGCTTTGCGGTAGTCTAGCAAATATATTTGGGAAACGCTATCTAATCACGAACTTGTTACTTTTTTAGCAACAAATTTCTTCTGACGATTGCCATCTTCACCTGCATCCTACAGAAACCAGGTTTTCGCAAACAACCTGGTTTCTTACTGGTTTCTTCATTAAGGTGATGGGACTGTCCACCAGGCTAAGGCATAGGGTTGTTCTGGTTCGTTAAGCTGTTGGCGATACTGGACGCGGATTTTATAACGGCCTGCGATCCGAATGCGGTGGAAAATATGTTCTACGCTGTCTACTGGGCTAACTGAGGACCAAATGCTTTTTCTGATGTCATTTTCTGCTGCTGGCATCAGGTATAGTTCCAGGTTGTTTAAGCCCCTATCCTGAAATGTTTCCCCAACGTCATACTCGCTGTTATTGTTGGCATCTTCTAGTTCTACCCGTCGATTCCATGCTAAGATGATACTCACTATACTCCCAGACACCAAGGGTCGATCTAATACATAGTCCTTAAAGGTACTGTCATTCCCCTCTACTGTATTGTAATCCCAGCCTACTGGGGGCGCTGGCGCTTCTGGACCCCACTGACCGGGACTAAATTGCTGGTAGGCACGATAGGCATTTAGATGACCGGCTCCTACTTGAATATCCAGGGGAATTTTTTGATTGTAAAAGGCTTCGGAGGCTAACCAGGAATGGTGATTTTGATCGAGAAGGGTGCGACTCATACCCAGGTTGAACCCGTCACCCCGGTCTTCTATTTTATTAGCAGAATTTAGCATTACTGCTTTCATGACTTCGTGACGGCGGGCATCCAGAGTCCATTGAACTGAGGTTTGGCCTGAATTGGCTATTTGCCTGTCTCCATATTCCTGTAGTAGGGCCAAGGTAGCAGTTGCGTGGGGGGCGGCAAAACTGGTGCCGCTGGCGCGGCTAATGCTACCGTCTAGGTTCACTAAGGGGATTTGATTGCCCGGTGCTACTAAACCGATCGATCGCCGATTGTCTATGTTAGTCTCCTGACCGATAATCCGCTTGGCAATCCCCACTTTCGGGTCGCCGATATTGGCAAAGTCGATTTTGCTGAATACTTCCTGTTCGCGCCTGCTAAAAGCCACATTGATGCCATTGTAGTTATCGGTAGGGATGGAAATGCCGCCTCGGCCCTGATTGCCCGCAATCACATACAGGACATTGTGAACCCTAGCTGACCAGTCAATACATTGGGTCAGCAGGGCGTTGCCATCCAGAACGGCATTTGGCCGAGGGTCTTGACGCAAAGATTCGCCAAAACTAAAGTTGATCGCTCTGAGGTCGCCGCTATTTTGCATCGCTAGATGTTGAGTTGACAAGCATTCCTGTGGCTGTCCGCTGCGTCTGATCGGACCCACTGCCGCTGAGTATAGCCTCGCTGCTGGGGCCACGCCGGGAAAGGCTTTATCTGAACTGATCATGATGCTGGCTACGTTTTGGGCGTGGCGATCGACATGCTTATTAGTTTGGGCCTCATCATCCTGAAAGAACACCCGCGCTGGCCAAACCGCACGATTTTGGGCTACAGCTTTGTCGAGGCCAAACTTGCCTGGTCTGCCAATCTCTACTTGACCGATCGCTATCTTACGACCTCGCAAGTTATAGGGCGCTGCGTGCAGGCGCAGGGCATCGATCCCGGCGGATCCTACTGATAAATCTTTTGATGCCAGCACTGGCCCAGGTACAGGGCACGCTGTACTCAGTCCCAAAATCAGGGATGCTAGTTTTTTCCATAGCTTCTGGCCGTTCAAGTCAGATCCTCCCACATGTTAAGTAAGTAGTATGACAAAATTAATTACACATAATTGATGGGCTCAAACCAGATCCTGCAAGAAAGTAATGTGTAAATATTTCTGTCCATGTACTTAGTTCGTAGTTCGAGATTGCTTCGTACCTCGCAACGCTACGCGGTTCGTAGTTTGAAGAAGAGAGCTTCAAATTGCCACAGAGCAGGGTTACAGCCTTGTTGAATTTACTTGACAATATGAAAACAATTATACCTTACTACTTATAGCGAACCTAAATCATTGTGTAAATTTTGGCCTGGCAGCGAACGCAGATAAAACCCTTATCTGGCAAGGCTTTCATTGAAATATCCCAGTTGCACAACTCATGAACGGCTTGCTATATAAGGTAGATGCATAGGGAGAATTTACATTTTTTTTTCGGGTAATCCTAAAGATTTTGTTAAACTTACATCTGGAAAGCAGGAGAACATCTATTGCCATGTCCAAGCCCATTGTTATTGCCCCATCTATTTTATCAGCCGACTTTAGCCGTCTGGGAGCGGAAGTGCAAGCTGTCGATGCAGCTGGTGCTGACTGGATTCATGTGGATGTCATGGATGGTCGGTTTGTCCCTAATATAACCATAGGTCCCCTGATTGTGGATGCTCTGCGTCCTGTGACCAAGAAGCCTTTGGATGTCCACTTGATGATTGTGGAGCCGGAGAAATATGTGGCAGATTTTGCCAAAGCCGGTGCGGATATTATTTCTGTCCATGCCGAGCATAACGCTTCTCCGCACTTGCATCGCACTCTCGGTCAGATTAAGGAACTGGGTAAGCAGGCGGGTGTGGTCCTCAATCCCTCGACACCCCTAGAATTAATTGAGTATGTCCTGGAGATCTGCGATTTGGTGCTGATCATGAGTGTTAACCCCGGTTTTGGGGGCCAGAGTTTTATCCCGGCGGTGGTGGATAAAATCCGCAAGCTGCGCCGGATGTGCGACGATCGAGGACTGGATCCCTGGATTGAAGTGGATGGCGGTCTGAAGGTAAATAATACTTGGCAGGTGTTGGAAGTTGGTGCCAATGCGATTGTTGCCGGTTCTGCGGTGTTCAAAGCCCCTGATTATGCCGAGGCGATCGAGGGAATTCGCCATAGTCAGCGTCCCGTAGTACGAGAATTGGTCACGGCCTAGACGTTCGTACTAAGGACTAAAGTATTACCGCGAGTCGTTCGTAGTAAGGACTTTAGTCCTTGCCGTGGGTCGTGCTATGCACTTGTGCTGTTCGCCATGGGAGAGGGTAGAAATCCGGGGTAGCATTCCCCTCGGCGTTGATTGTGTCGTCCGATTACCTCTTCTATCTTTTCCAGACGATGTTGAAACATTTTCAGAACCCGAATTGCTCGCGGGTCTTGAAAACTGCGATCGCCAAAATTTGTAAATGCATTTGGATCGAGCTTGACGCCGACTGCTGTCAGGAATTGGAGCTGAACAAGAGTTAATTCTGTATCAGGGAGAAACCCACTGATATCTGCTTCACTAACTGTTCCTTTGACGTTAGGGAGCGGCTGATAGATGGATCCAGGCATGTTGGGGACAAAGGTCGAGTAATCGTCTTGCAGCCAGGCTATGGCTAAGTGTTGAGGACCAGCAGTAAAAATGATTTGTGCGAGCAGGTCAACTAACTGGTTGCGATTAGTCAGACGCTCTGGTAGAAAAACTACTCCCAAACCGCCATCGCTAATGGGGGTTCGTAAAGCTTGGAGCCAATTTTGCAGCTCAACATCCTGATGGACATCTATCGAGGTTTTATAGTAAATCCTGACATATTGAGTAACATAGTCCCGCAGAGCCTCCCAGATCGGCAACCAGTCGTCACGATAGGGGAAGTTAGGCAACTGTTCGCGATCGTTGACGCCGCGCAAGTGCAAATTGTTGGGGAAGGCAAAGTCGCTGAAGTTACTAAATAGTTCCGAAGTGCCTTGATTGACAAGGTTGAGGGAATTTTCTAAAATACCTGGTAAAGTTAAGTCGGCAAATTCCTCTGGATTGATGAGTACCCGATCGCCAAGGGCATTGATCGCCATTGTAAACTCAAAATGGGGCTGCAAAAGCACATACAAGGGATGGTTCTGGGCAAGTTCCCGTGCAGTTGCCAGTGCGATGGGTTCCAAAGCAAGATGAGTTTGACCCAGGTGGCGTATGAGTTCAAAGATGCTGAGTTCAGCCATCTGGGCGACGATCTTAGCTAGAGTCCAGTCTACCCCATCCAGAGGCGTGCAGAGCAAACTCCCCCCTGGCACCTGTCCCAACTGGATCGCAATCGGAATCAAGGGCGATCGGGGGTTGCGGCGATCTGCAAAATAGAGGGAAATGGGGCTAGTAAGAAATCGGCCTGCTTGCGGGGTAAGATTATCAAGTGCCGCATAATCAGTAACAAACATAGATCCCGATCGAATAGCGCTGTTCAGGGTTTCTCCTACATCACCAACCACGGCCCGAAAAATTTCATTTGTTATGGCAATTTTGTCGCGAATGCGGTAATTGGGTGCCAAAACATTGGTCAGTTCCATGGGATTGGTGCCAGAAAGCCGCTGCTGGGCAAATGTAGCATTCTGGCGTCCACTGGTGGCAACATCTGGCAGGGGCAGGATGGGAAAGACAGCCCCGTAGTCCTCCAGACTGCGAAAAGGCACGGGATTTTCTAGAAATGCCTCTTGATTGGCTGCAAGTTGGGATCCCAAGATTTCCCTGTTAGCTTGATACTTTTCAGAAAAGGCTTCCTGAGGAGGTAAATTAGCGACGCGGACAACATTTGGCAGCCTCGTCACTAACTGATATTCTTGGCGTGCCTGTTGCAGCTGCTGTTGACGTCTTAGTCTGGCTATAGGTCGATCATCTTGGGGCAAGGATGGGATCTGCCGATTTCTGGGTACAGTAAGTCTTGAGGTTTCATTGCTATAGGTCAGCAAAGCTTCCAGACCCGGGGGGCGCAGGCAAAACCCATCAGCGCTAGCATGGTGCGGCGCGATAGGACGTATTGATGCCTTAATTGTTCATGACGTTGGCGTCTAGTTGGAAATCCCATTATCCCATTCCCTGTTCTCTCTTAACAGTTAAATTTTGCTCATTCAAATTAGCTAAAAACGAGGAAAATGACTCATTCGGCGATTCCTTATTCCCCCTAGGGGTTTAATCTAGATAACCCATCATGTCATCCTCATCAATGTTGTTAGAAGCGATCGGGCGGTTTCCTACGAGGGTCAATGTGTTGTCAACATCAATATTACTGTGAGCAACGGGGCGGTTACCCGAGACCATATATGTCTGAGATACCTCCATTTTGCTGGAGACGATCGGGCGTTTCTCCCTCGGATCCAGAGTATTGCGCACCTCCAGACTGCTTGATTCAATGGGGCGGTTCCCTGGGAGAGGGGGTAAAGGTACTGACTTTTCGGTTTCCTTGGACATAGTATTGAGTTGAACTCCATTCTCTGTTGTCTTCATATCACCTTTGGCATTAATTTCAAGGTTATCTACTGTTGCTGTTTTTCTGACTTGTCCTGGAAGGATCGCTTGGTGGTAGTGGCTTTGCCCTGCATGTCCGTTTCCACCGATGGCTAATCGTAACAAGTCTGTTTTAACTCATATCTTACACCAGTCGCAATAACCTGCATCCGGTTAAAACAGAGTCTAAGAGCCAAAGTCCACAAAGCGTGGGCTAAATCCGCATCCTCCGAATGCTGGAGAGTGGGTTAAAACCCACTTGAGCTATTAGCCGTGGGTTACAACCCACGGCGGGCCTGTGTCACTTGACATACCTGAGAAAATACTCTATCATGTCTGTCAAGTGGCACAGGCCAGGGGTTTGCACGGCGGCGTAACCCTAAAGGTGCATGCCTGTGAGTTTTAATTTGTAGCTTCCCCAAGCAGGCGATCGCCACTGGGAAGGTGGTACAAGATTTATCCTCTCTACAATACTTAAGAAAATCTAACTACACTATTAGTGTAAGTTACAATTTCTAATAAAAACCCAAATTTATGTAAACTTTTGTAAAGAAACCTAGTCATGAGCGGTGAATGGAGACTGGTGCCTGGGGACCGGTAAGGGCTCGCGGTTTAATAATCTACTCAGAACTCCTCGTACAAGTCTTTCTATTCCGAGTTAATACTGTTGACTAAATCAATCTTTTTCTTCTGTTTCTCTCTCACGATCGCCTCCGTGATATCTTCTTAAATCTCGTAGTATACCAATTTATTAATATTGTACCTCTTGGTAAATCCTGCTATCAACTTTGATTTGTGTTCGTAAACTCTTCTATGTAAATCGTTCCTTACCCCCGTGTAAAGCACGGTGTTATACTTGTTGGTCATTATGTACAAATAACATTGTTTACTCATGGCTGTTCAGTTTGTCATTTCTTCGCTAAACATATTTCTCACTTAACCCCCCCGCTAGTGTAGCGGCACGACGCAGGAGCGCTAGCAATCTCCTCAATTACCGGTCGGAGCTAAACATATTTCTCACTTATATCAAATCCAGTTAATTAACCTAAAAGCGCTCAGTAATCCATAGGATAAACCTCATGCCGCGACGTATCAAGCTCGAACCCCACCTAAGTCCTGAAGAACTCGTTGCCCGCTATGGAAGTGCCAAAAACGGCGTCGAACGCAGTCACTATCAAATTATTTGGCTGTTAACAACAGATAAAACAACGCGGGAAGTCGCCGAAATCACTGGCTACAGTCGAGCCTGGTTGTATGATTTAGTCAAGAGCTACAACCTCCAAGGAGCCAAAGCCCTCGGAGATATCCGACAACACAATCGCGGGACGCAAGCCCTTACTTGATGAAGTACAACTTGCACAACTGTGGCAGGCTCTGCAAGAGCAGCCTTCGTATACGCAGTTAGGGGGCTGGGGGGGATCGCCCGCTATCGACCAGAGGAAAAAATTGCTCTACTCTATCAACTACTTTTGACCGCACCCGATGTCACCTTATTGCTCGCAAGCTGTCACCTTTGACAAACAGTGACATTGAAAAACCGGTTTCTGTGGAGTTACAGAAACCGGTTTTGCTTAGCGCCTAAGCACAATTAAGCGTTGTTGACTTTTGGTCCGTGGACTGTCAAATTTCTCCAATGAAGATCCTGCTTTCGATTGTGTTTGTTGTATCGCTAGAGATGTTGACACTGAAATTGTCACCTGCAGTGAGGGTAAAAATAGGCTGACTAGGAATGGGTTGTGTAACCCTTACGTTGCCAAATCCGGAGGTAAGCTGGATGAAATCTTCTGTGGTATTAAAGTCCTGGATAGTATCAGAAGTTGCTCTTAAGCTATCAGACTCATCCTGGAAGTAGAAGATATCAGCGCCTGCACCTCCTTCCAATCGATCGCTTCCTAGACCGCCAATCAGAATATCAGCATTACCCGAACCTGTCAACTCGTCAATACCGCTTGTATTGCTAGTGCCAACCAGGAGGAGTTGAGAGTCGGCGACGATAGGTTCTGCTGTCAAGTCTAATGGGCGAGAATTAGTTGTGCTAGCCAACACATCGACAGTCACTGTTGCTGTTGCAGTATTAGCACCATTGCTGATGGTGTAGGTGAACTCATCATCAGCAGTTCCGGTGAATGTTATGTTATTTCCGCGGACGCCGACGGTATTGACAGGATCTACATCATCACCTAAAGTGATGGTCATAGAACTGTTATTGGTGTCATTGTCATTCAGCAATACTGGAATGGTCGTTGTTTCACCGGAGATGACGATCGCGAAATCATTATTGGCAGTAATTTGCTGGTTCCCGCCTAGCCTGACAGTAACAGTAGCTGTATCCGTCTCGCCACCGCCATCCACGATCGTGTAGGTGAAGGTGTCCGTGCCCTCAAATGCTGTATTGATGCCAGCAGAAACTGTGTAGATTAAGCCACTGCGATCGCTATTGACTGTTACAGTTCCAAGAGAGGAAGTATTGATCGTGGTGTTTGCGTTCTGAGAGATCCGAAGCCTCTCACCATTGGGATCGGAGTCGTTATTCAGAACCGCCAGGGTTGCAGAACCCCTTGCTGGAATGATGAACCTATCATTAATCGCGGATGGCCGCTGGTTGCTGCCCACTGTTATCGTTACTCGGGCCGTATCTGTCAAGGCTGTACCGTCACTTAGAGTTTCGTTGCCAGCTATAGTGTAGGTGAAGGTATCTGTGCCAATAAAACCATCCCTGGGATCGTAGACTAGCAAGTCATCAGTTCGGTCATTAGGGGTACCACCATTATTACGGGTAACAGTACCGTTAGATCCTTGACCGAAGCCCCTCAGTGATGGATCCCCTGTTTGGTCCCTGTCATTGGCTAAGACATCGATCGTGGTGGCAGTGCCCTCGGAAGTGCTAGTTGTGTCCCGTAAAGCATTGGGAGGCACAATATCCCCAAAAACCACGCGGATAGTTGCAGTTGAGGTTAACCCCCCTGCATCGCTGATGGTGTAGACAACCGTATCATTGCCCTCGAAAGTCTCTAAACCACTGGCTGCAGTATAGGTGACCTGATTATCTGAAATAGCGACCCTGCCCAAAGAAGAAGAATTGTCCGCGCCAATAACTCTAAGAATGTCACCTATATCAGGGTCAGAATCATTTTCCAGCACATCAATAGTGTTAGTGATATTCGACGATCCTGAGATGGTTACCATGTCATTAACGGCTGTCGGCCCCGTGTTTTCATCAATTGTCACCGTGACTGTCCCTGAGTCCGTACCTCCTTGGCCATCGGTGATGGTGTAGGTAAAGCTGTCCGTACCCACAAACTCTGTCTCTGTATTTTGAGGCGCGGTGTAGACTACCCCGTTATTGGAGATGGCAACGGTACCGCCATTTGCCGTTGAGGTTTGCACGCTGTCAACGGTGAGAGGATCGCGATCGGGGTCCGAGTCATTGGCTAGCAAATCGAGCGACTGAGCGCCACCCCCAGCAGTCACAGTTACCGTATCATTCACCGCCACTGGAGGCTGATTGCCCCCTACCTGGACTCTAATCGTCGCTGACTGCGTGCCTCCGCTGCCATCGCTGATACTGTAAGTGAAGCTTTCTGTACCAGAGAATGGCTGCCCATTCGGCATAGTCCGAGGGATATAGATTACCTGGTTATTCTCATCCAGGGTAGCGGTGCCATTATCTGGTGGGCTGATGCCCAGAATTTGCAACGAGTTTCCATCTGGATCGCTGTCGTTGTCCAGAACTGCGATCGTGGCCGTTGCTAGGGTTTGGATGGTACTACGGTCATCGATGGCTACTGGCGGTTGGTTTGTCAGCACTGTGACTGTTGCTGTATCTGTACGGCCATCGTTGTTGGTAATGGTGTAAGTGAAGGTATCCGTTCCCCCAGTAGCCCTGAAGCTACTATTGGGTTCGTAGATCACCACGTCATCGGCAGGGTTCTCTAGCGTGCCACTATCAAAGATGCGAGCGCTACCTCGTCCTGGAACACTCACTCCTGTGATAGTAAAGCTGCCATCTGGATCTGAGTCGTTAGCGCGTACATCGATCTCGATTGCTGCTTGGCCAGCAACTACTGTTGCCGTGTCATTATTTGCTACCAGTGACAGAGATCCTACTGCCACCGTCACTGTGGCCGTATCTACCCCACCGTTGCCGTCACTGACTGTGTAGACGAAGCTGTCTATGCCACCGAAAGTTGCCGCTGGTGTGTATACTACCTCGTTGCCACTGAGGCTGAGGGTACCTCCATTTGGGGTGCCGCTGCCGATGCCCGATATGAAAAGGCTATCTTCATCTGCGTCAGTATCGTTAGCCAGCACATCGATAGTTACAGCAGTCGCCAAGGCTGTGACTGCACTATCATCCACTGCTACTGGAGGTTGGGGACCGCCAATTGTGACTATCACTGTGGACGATGCTGTCCCCCCGCTCCCGTCACTGATGGTATAGAAGAATGCGTCTGTTACACGCACCAATGCGCTTGCTGCTGAATTCGTGGCTGGGGTGTATATCACCTGGTCTCCACGAATCGCTGTGCTGCCATTGAGAGGGTCGCTGATGCCTACGATACTCAATTGCTGGCCATTCGGGTCGCTGTCGTTCTCTAGCACTGAGATGGAGGCCGTTCCTCCTGCTGGGATGGTGGTCCTGTCTCGGGCCGCGATCGGGTCTTGGTTTTCCACTACTGTCACATTCACCGTCGCCTGGTCCGTACCTCCGTTCCCGTCAGTTATGGTGTAGTTGAAGGTATCGGTACCGGTGAATGTCGTTTCGTTGGGGGTATATACTACCTGGGAGTCAACAATGCTCACCGTGCCGTTAGTACCATTGCTGACGCTAGCGATCGACAGCACGTCTCTATCAAAATCGCTGTCATTTGCTAGCACATCTATCCTGTTGGCAATACCCGCGATCGCCTCTACCGTATCCGCCACTGCATCGGGAGGCTGGTTGCCACCGACCGTCACCGTTACCGAGGCTGTTCCTGTCTCACCACGACTGTCAGTTATTGTGTAGATAAAGCTGTCTACCCCTGAGAATGTTGACTCTGCGGGGTTGTAGACCAACTGGTCGGAGCTAATGATCACAGCCCCGTTTGTTGGAGTTCCTACACCAGTTATCGAGAAGGAGTCTCCATCCGCGTCCGAGTCATTGGCCAGAACTGGTATTGTTGCTGTTCCACCCTCTGGGATCGTCGTCGAGTCTGGTGCTGCCGTCGGGGGACTGTTAAAGATAAAGTTTTCTGCACTCAGCTGTCCGAGAGTGATCCCGGCCAGAGTGAGAGTGAAGAATGGAGTATCAAACCTCACCCCGCCAATTATTGAGCTTGCTACTGCTAGCATGACCTCAGCGGTCAGTTCTGGAAATTCTCTAAGATTCAGAATGTCTCCAGTTTCAAACCCGATCGCCTGGTATATAGGTAATGCGTCGCCGCTTCGACCTACCACCACTACATCGTCTTCACCGATAGTCTCTAACAGATTTGCAGAGGTTGTCTCTGGTGTGAGATTAAAGGTTGCCATGTTTTTTGTTGCCTCACTAAGTACAATAACTACTGAACCAATTTATTTTTATGCTTTTTTTACCTTCCTTTTTTGACTTGCTGCTGGACTGCCAATTCAACCAGCTTTCTAAGTTTCTAATTGGATACTACCTCTGATTTCTTCCTCACTTGTTGTGTTAGCCAAACCGCTCAAGCTAATAATAAATTGCTCGGGCAGGAAATCTGGTTCTGTATTAGGAGTGTTTAGGCCAATTGTAGCAAATCCCAAATCAATATTTTGAGTATTAATCTCTACATCATCACTACTAACCTTGATTCCTGGAGCAACGTTAAAATCAAGCACAATTGTATCTACTGTCTGGTCAAAACCAACAATATTATCTCCCCCTTCTGTGGGTGCATCTGGGTTCGCACCGCTGTCAGCCAAGCTACGATATATGAATTGATCTGCACCTGCACCTCCGGACAGAATATCCGCACCAATGCCACCAATAATTATATCATCGCCATCCTCACCTTGAATTCTTTCGCGAGTTCCAGTAATTGAATCTAACCGATCGTCACCAATTAGCACATCGGCGCCGCTTGTACCAGTCAATGTATCATCATCTAGATCCACCACAATATTGACTGTTGCTACGTCTGTTGCACCCTCACTATCAGCGATGGTATAAGTGAAGCTGTCAACACCTGTGAAGTCAGCATTTGGCGTGTATGACACCTGGTTACCCACGACGCTAACCGTTCCATTGTTCGCGGTGCTAACCCCACTAACCGAGAGCGTGTCATCAGCGTTTAAGTCAGAATCATTGATCGAAACTGGAATTAAAGCCTCTTCATTGGCAATAACTCTGACGCTATCATCTACAGCTACTGGTGAAGAGTTGGTTTCTACTGTCAGCGTCACTGTTGCTATGTCAGTAAACTCGCCATCGGTAATGGTGTAGCTGAAGCTATCATTTTCCGTGAAGTCTGCTGCCAGTGAGTAACTCAGAAAGTCATCGCTGCCATCGTCTGAGGTGCCGTTATCATTGAGGGTGATAGTACCTCCTGAAACTGAGGTGGTCGAAAAACTGTCGATCGATATCGATAACAGGTCATCATCCGAGTCGTTTGCCAGAACCTGAATGTCGAGCGCGCTTCCGGCGATCGCCCTTGCCGTATCATCCGCTGCGAGGGGGGGGCCGTTCTGGCCCACTTCAATAAAATTTGCTACCGTCAGCTGTCCCAGGGTGATACCTGGAAGCGTCAGCGTTCCGAAGGGAGTCTCGATCCTCACACCTCCGACGATCTCCCTTGCACTATTAACTAGCATCTGCGCTGTCAGGGCGGGGAAAGCCGAAATATCAATCAAGTCAAAGGTTTCAAAGCCATTGACTATGTCCGTCTCGTTTGCTGATTCTGCTGGACTCACTACTACATCAACCACCCCGAGGTTTGGAAACAAGTTCAGAGTATCTGCCACCTCGGCTGTCAGAATATAAGTTGCCATGATTTATTACCTCAGTGAATTATGGGGACTGTTTTGTGGGTAGCGTTATTTCCTTTTCTTTTTCCTTTGTTCATTAGCCGCCTGCCCACCCCTTCTAGCAATGAGCATTCGGTTGGGTAGTTCAGGCGCTCCGCGCTCACCCTACTTTTTACAGGCACTATCGCTCAACTACAAGAGCGATAGGTTCCGCTATCAAGCCTAGAAGATCAGGGCATTTTGAATTTGAGCCGCCGTTGTTGCCGCATCTAAACCGCTCAACCGAATCGCAAATTGCTCTGGGAGGAAATCTGGCTCTGTGTTAGGAGTGAAAAGGCCAATCAAAGCTGTACCATCCTCAATGAAGTCAAGATTAATTTGTACATCATCAAGAGTAACTGGTGTTCCGGGAGCCACATCAAAATTCAGTCCGATAGTATCCTCGGCTGGGTTGAAGCCCAGAATATCATCAACCCCTTCATTAGTTGCCGCTGGATTGGCACCGCTGTCAGCTAAGTCCAGATATACGATGCCTTCGGTCGTGACAATTACATCATCTACTGAGATCGGGGGTTCATTCTCTGCTTGGGCTGTCACCGTTACAGTTGCCGTGTCCGTCAAATCCCCATCTGAGATCGTGTCAGTCAATGACACATCACCATTCCTATCACCAATAGTGTATGTAAAGCTGTCAGTTCCCGTGAACTCTGCGGCTGCCGAATACACTAGTAGTGTGTCATCTGTCGGGTTAAATCGCGTACCGCCATTGTCGATAGTGACCGTTCCGCCCTCTATTGTTGTCGCGGAGAAACCGACTATATAGATATCGTCGCCATCTGGGTCTGAGTCATTGTCCAGCACTGCGATCGTCTCTGGAGTTCCTTCTGTAGCTGTCACTGTGTCATCAAGCGCGAGCGGGGGCTGGTTTGCTGAGATCGGGGGTTCATTCTCTGCTTGGACTGTCACCGTTACAGTTGCCGTGTCCGTCAAATCCCCATCTGAGATCGTATAGGTGAAGCTGTCTGCGAGCGTTCCCCCTGTCTCTACTGCCGGTGGACTATAGATCAACCTTCGTCCGAAGATCAAAAGTTCCCCGCCTGCTGCCGTCGCCCGGGGGATTCCCGAGATCCTCAGCCGGTCGCCATCTGGGTCAAAGTCATTGTCCAAAACTGAGATTCGAGTGAAGTCAGTAACTGTCACCGCGTCATCGGTTGCCACCGGGGCTACATTTCCGCTTTCTACCTCACCGTTACAGTTGCCGTGTCAGTCAATGACACATCACCATTCCTATCACCAATAGTGTATGTAAAGCTGTCAGTTCCCGTGAACTCTGCGGCTGCCGAATACACTAGTAGTGTGTCATCTGTCGGGTTAAATCGCGTACCGCCATTGTCGATAGTGACCGTTCCGCCCTCTGTTGTTGTCGCGGAGAAACCGACTATATAGATATCGTCGCCATCTGGGTCTGAGTCATTGTCCAGCACTGCGATCGTCTCTGGAGTTCCTTCTGTAGCTGTCACTGTGTCATCAAGCGCGAGCGGGGGCTGGTTTGCTGAGATCGGGGGTTCATTCTCTGCTTGGACTGTCACCGTTACAGTTGCCGTGTCCGTCAAATCCCCATCTGAGATCGTATAGGTGAAGCTGTCTGCGAGCGTTCCCCCTGTCTCTACTGCCGGTGGACTATAGATCAACCTTCCTCGGAAGATCAAAAGTTCCCCGCCTGCTGCCGTCGCCCGGGGGATTCCCGAGATCCTCAGCCGGTCGCCATCTGGGTCAAAGTCATTGTCCAAAACTGAGATTAGAGTTTCTTCAGTAACTGTCGCCGCGTCATCGGTTACCACCGGGGCTACATTACTGTTAAAGATAAAGTCTTCTGCCCAACTCAGCTGTCCGAGAGTGATCCCGGCCAGAGTGAGAGTCAAGAATGGAGTATCAAACCTCACCCCGCCAATTATTGAGCTTGCTAATGCTAGCATGACCTCAGCGGTCAGTTCTGGAAATTCTCTAAGATTCAGAATGTCTCCAGTTTCAAACCCGATCGCCTGGTATATAGGTAATGCGTCGCCGCTTCGACCTACCACCACTACATCGTCTTCACCGATAGTCTCTAACAGATTTGCAGAGGTTGTCTCTGGTATGAGATTAAAGGTTGCCATGTTTTTTGTTGCCTCACTAAGTACAATAACTACTGAACCAATTTATTTTTATGCTTTTTTTACCTTCCTTTTTTGACTTGCTGCTGGACTGCCAATTCAACCAGCTTTCTAAGTTTCTAATTGGATACTACCTCTGATTTCTTCCTCACTTGTTGTGTTAGCCAAACGCATCTAAAGTGCTTCAGGCGCTCCGCGCTCACCCTACTTTTTACAGGCACTATCGCTCAACTACAAGAGCGATAGGTTCCGCTATCAAGCCTAGAAGATCAGGGCATTTTGAATTTGAGCCGCCGTTGTTGCCGCATCTAAACCGCTCAACCGAATCGCAAATTGCTCTGGGAGTAAATCTGGCTCTGTGTTAGGAGTGGAAAGGCCAATCAAAGCTGTACCATCCTCAATGAAGTCAAGATTAATTTGTACATCATCAAGAGTAACTGGTGTTCCGGGAGCCACATCAAAATTCAGTCCGATGGTATCCTCGGCTGGGTTGAAGTCCAGAATATCATCAACCCCTTCATTAGTTGCCGCTGGATTGGCACCGCTGTCAGCTAAGTCCAGATATACAAATCGATCTGCGTCTTCGCCTCCCGACAAGATGTCTGCACCCAAGGCACCAGTGATCGTATCATTGCCAGCTGCACCATCTATACGTTCTCGTATTCCCCTTCCCCCAAGAGCTATGCTGAGCATATTGTTACCAACAATCCAGTCATCACCGTCAGTACCGATTAATTGACCAGCGGGCTGCACGTTGATGCTGACTACTGCTGTCCCTGTCGCACCTGCTGGGTCGCTAATGGTGTAGGTGAAGCTGTCGTCACCGGTGAATCCTGCATCCGGTGTGTAGGATACCAGGGCCCCATCTACGCTAGCGGTCCCATTAGCTGGATCTGTGACGCCATTTATTGTCAGCGCATCATCTGGATCTGAGTCATTATCTAGAACCGTGATGTTGATGGGAGTATCGGCAGCAATAATACGAGCATCAGCCACCGCGATCGGGGCCTCGTTGGCCTCTACTATCACTGTCACTGTCGCCGAGGCCGTACCGCCTCGACCATCAGTAATGCTGTAGGTGACGTCGTGCGTGCCATTAAACCCAGCATCTGGGGTGTATAGGATCCGATCGTCAGTGGGATCGTCTGGAGTGCCATTCTCATCAATGATGGTCGTACCGTTAGCTGGGTCTGTGACTGAGGTGATTTCTAAAGGATCGTTATCTGGGTCTGAATCATTATCCAGCACAGCGATTGTAACTGCAATTCCCTCGGTGGTTGTGGCCGCCTCATCTTGAGCGATCGGGGGTTGATTATCCGGTTCTACTGTCACAGTTACTGTCGCCGTGTCCGTCAACTCACCGTCAGAGATCCTGTAGGTGAAGTTATCCGTTACTAGCGCATCTACTGCGGGTGGCGTATATATCACTGTCTCTCCATCCAGGCTAACTGTTCCGCCTATTGCTGTGCCTGATAGTCCCTCGATCCTCAGCGGCGCGTTCTCCGGATCTGAGTCATTATCCAGAACAGAGATCGTTGCTGCGATGCCTTCGGTCGTGACAATTACATCATCTACTGAGATCGGGGGTTCATTCTCCGCTTGGACTGTCACAGTTACAGTCGCCGTGTCCGTCAAATCCCCATCTGAGATCGTATAGGTGAAGCTGTCTGCGAGCGTTCCCCCTGTCTCTACTGCCGGTGGCGTATAGATCAACGTTACTCCGAAGATGCTAACTGCCCCGCCTGCTGCCGTCGCCTGGGAGACTCCCTCGATCGTCAGCTGGTCGCCATCCATGTCAAAGTCATTGTCCAAAACTGCGATCGCCTCTGGAGTTCCTTCTGTAGTTGTCGCTGCGTCATCTGCTGCGATCGGGGCTTCGTTAGGTTCTGGTACTGGCTCAACCGTGACAATCCCGACAATAACTGTAGCAGTGTCTGTCAACTCGCCATCACTGATGGTGTATGTGAAGCTGTCATTACCTGTGAAACCCGAAGCGGGAGTATAGACCAGAGAGTCATCTGCTGTTAGCAAGAAGGTGCCGTTGCGATCGAGAGTTATAGTACCACCCTCTCTTGTCCTTGTCGGGAAGCCTGCCAGAGATATCTCGTCACCATTCGGATCAGAGTCATTGTCCAGCACTGCGATCGTCTCTGGAGTTCCTTCTGTAGCTGTCGCCGTGTCATCGGTTGCCACCGGGGCTACATTTCCCCTTTCTACCCTCACCGTTACAGTTGCCGTGTCAGTCAATGACACATCACCATTCCTATCACTAATGGTGTATGTAAAGCTGTCAGTTCCCGTGAAATCTGCGGCTGCCGAATACACTAGTGTGTCATCTGTCGGGTTAAATGGCGTACCGCCATTGTCGATAGTGACCGTTCCGCCCTCTGTTGTTGTCGCGGAGAAACCGACTATAGAGATCTCGTCGCCATCTGGGTCTGAGTCATTGTCCAGCACAGCGATCGTCTCTGGAGTTCCTTCTGTAGCTGTCACCGTGTCATCAAGCGCGAGCGGGGGCTGGTTTGCTGGCGGCACCACTGTCACGTTTACCGTGCCTGCAGCGGTTAACTCCCCGTCCGATATTGTATAGGTGAAGTTGTCTGTTCCCGTGAACCCAGATCGCGGTGTATAGACCAGGTAGTCGTCAGTGCTATCAGATTCAGTATCATTATCAGCAAGGCTTACCGTTCCTCCCGCTCCTGTTAAAGTATCAAAGCTTAACAGTGAAACACTTGTTCCGTTTGGATCGAAGTCATTATCCAGCACAAAGATGTTGACTTGACTATCTCTGCTTGTGCTCGCCACGTCGCTTCTGGCGATCGGGGGCTGGTTTTCCGGCTCTATTACCTCCACCGTCACCGTTGCCGTGTCAGTAAACTCGCCATCCGATATACTGTATCCGAAGCTGTCTGTGCCTAGAAACCCTGCTGCTGGAGTATAGATCAGGGTGTCATCCCCCCCGTCTTGGGGCGTGCCGTTATCATTGAGGGTGATAGTTCCGCCATTGTCAGTCTCCTGATCAAACGCAGTCAGGACGATATCATCTCCATTCAAGTCAAAGTCGTTCGACAGTACATCAATATCTACAGGAGGATCGCCTTGCCTTGTTGTCACGCTATCCTCTATTGCATCGGGTTCATTATTGGGATTCACTGCCACCGTTACTGTAGCGCTTTCTATCTCTTCGCCTACTGAAATGCTGTACTCGAAACTATCTGTGCCTGTAAAACCTGCTGCTGGCGTGTATAACAGCGAGTCATCTGTCCTGTCCTCTGGCGTTCCATTTTCATTGCGGGTTACGGTCCCCCCTTCATCCGTTAACTCTGCAAAGCTAATCAGTTCGATCGCCCTTCCCTCTGGATCCACGTCGTTTGCCAGGACATCGATGGTTACTTGTCCGCCTTCAGAAGTTGAAACGTTTGGATCGTTTGCTGTTGTCCTGTTTAAGACAATCAATCTGTCACTCAGTTCTCGCAGACGAGGCAGAGATACTCCCACGAGGGTCATACTACCAAACCGACCCGACAATCTAGTGAACGTTCCATCTGGATCTCCAAATGCATTTGCTAATACCTCCTCTCGAGTTATACCTGGGTAGTCTGAAAAGTCGATCCTGTCTGTTAAGACGTTAAAGGAGTTAATGATGTGGCTGTTTGCTTCATTACCCTCCGGGACGTATACGTAATCAATTTCGTTGTTTACCTCCATGTTTACCAGTAACTGGTCTGGAGTTAAATTGTATGTTACCATGATTTCTCGTTTGCCTCGATTAAGTTTATTTTTCCTTTCTACTGCAGTTTTTTGACTGACTGCTACCTTTACTCTCCCGTTTCCCGCCCGCCCCCTTCAAGATTATACTTATAGTTCAAAGAACACTGTTTCTCTGATTTGGGCTTCTGTTGTATTTGTCGGTAAGCCAGTCAGCGATATTTGAAATCCGGTTGCGTCTTCATTCGAGTCTACAACTGTCAGTATTGCCACACCGCCGCCTATGCCTACCAGGCCTACCCTTACTTCGTCTTTACTTACTTGTGCGCCATCAACTTCAAACAACAGCCCAATTCTATCTCCATCTGCCAGGCTGTAATCGATTATTATATCTGCTGGCTCGATTGTTGCATCTGGGTTCGCACCACTCTCTGCCAGATCGAAATACAGGAACGTATCTGCGCCAGCTTCACCTTCTAACCTGTCGGCCCCCAAGAGTCCATACAGGGTATCGTTTCCTGCGCCTCCTATGAGGTTATCTTGGGGGTTTGACGCTGACACCAATTGGTTTGTTCCGATAATCAGGTTGCTATTTGCGTCACCTGTTATTTCTGCGGGCTGACTATCATCGGTGAGATTGACCTCTTGTACGGTGAGATTGACCTCTGCTGTGACTGTCTCTCCCGGTTCGTCTTGGATGGTGTAGGTGAAGCTGTCGGTACCGCTGAAGTCGTTATTCGGTTGGTATGATACCCGCTGACCGTCCTCTGTTATGCTGGTCGTTCCGTTGCTCGCTTCTTCGACGGTGGTAATTCGCAATGAGTCTCCTTCGTCTTCGTCTACGTCATTGATCAGAACTGGGATTGGGGTGGTTGTATTCGCTGGGATGATTACGCTTGCTAGGTCGTTGGCCACTGGGGCTGTATTCGATCGTGGCAACACCTCTACCGTCACCGTGGCCACACTTGTCAATCCCTCACTATCGGCGATCGTGTAGGTGAATGTGTCCGTGCCGGAAAATGCGGCGTCTGGGGTATATACCAGCATGGCGCCGTTTAGGGCGATCGTCCCCCCGTTGCTTGTTTGCTGGTCAAAGCTGGCTATTGATATTTGCTCACCATCTGGGTCAGAGTCATTGGCCAGTACGGCTATGGTGACTGCTGTATTGAAGGCTGTTTCTGTGGTGTCGTTTACTGCGTTCGGGGGTTGGTTTGTTGGCACTGTCGGCAATTCTGGGCGATCAGGCGTTTCTGGTAATACTGGTATCAGCGAAGGTGTTGGCGAAGGTGTTGGCAGCTGTCCCACTGGCAGAGTCGGCGCAATAACGAAATTCGCTGCATTGTCTAGTTCCTCCAGGGTTACTCCTTGCACCACCGCCAAAAACGCTCCCGTCTCTGAGTTCAAGATCGCTATTCCTGCTGTGACTTCCTCGAACTCCAGATCCGCAAAAGTTAAGCCGCCATCTAGACCGATGAAGTCCACGTCTAACATAAAATCCACGAATAAGTCTGCATCCGTGACATCATTCCCACCGCTGGTGCCATTACCTATAACCGCCACCACAAATATATCCGAGTCGTCCCCACCAGTTACGGTATCTGCACCTATGTCGCCAAACAGGGTGTCATTGCCTCGGTCTCCAAATAGGCTGTCATTTCCCCTGCCTCCAAACAGCCAGTCATTCCCTTGGCCACCGTAGAGGATGTCGCTGCCTACGTTGCCCGAGAGAACGTCATCGTTCTGGTTACCCATTAGGTTGTCATTGCCTTGACCACCAAACAGGCTGTCGTTGCCTTGACCACCAAAGAGGCTATCGTTACCCTGGTCTCCAAATAGGCTGTCCTCACCTTGGTTGCCAAACAGGCTGTCGTTGTCCATCCCGCCGGATAGGGTGTCGTTCCCTTCGTCTCCTGCCAGCTGGTCATTACCTTGGTTCCCTTGTATATCGTCATCACCCTCCATACCACCTAAGGTGTCATTCCCTTCCAAGCCAATGATTATGTCTGGGCCTGGGGTGCCCAGGAGAAATTCCAAGCTAGCTGTATCTATTAATGCCATTCCTTCACTACCTCACTAAACCTCGTTCATTTTTCACTACAGGCTACTCCAAAAAATAGCAATTTTGCTCACCACCTAATTTTTCTGCTTATTTGGCGGTTTTTGCCGCCACTAGCAGCTTCTAGTCATCATATTTGCATATTTGTTCTCGATCGTCAAGAACATGGGGCCTGAGTCTAGATTAAAACGCGAATTAATTTGTACATACAGTTTTGTTTTTCCCATTCCGCACGAGTTCAATTCAATTTTTTTTTCCTCCTCTAGATAATTTAGCTCTTGTTCTATATCAACATATAGTGATTATATGCTTGCAATATTGATGAAAAATGGGACTACAGAGTCAGGCGGGTTTTATTCTGCATGATCTAGATGACTATATCTTCTAGTAATTATCAAGTTATTCAGGTTAAGTTAAAGAGCACCGGTGCAATAAGGCTTGTGTCAGCAAAAGATGATATTGTTGCTGGTTGACGGTGTAGGCGCCAAAGCGGGCCAGATGAGAGTTCATGATTTGGGCATCGAACATGAGAAACTGGCGAGCGCGCAGCCTTTGCACCAGTTTCACCATTGCTACTTTGGATCCTTCCGGGATGTGAAAGAACATGGATTCGCCGATGAAGGCCCCGCAGATGGCAATGCCCAGGATGCCGCCAGCAAGGCGCGATCGCCTTGCCAAGTTTCAAAGCTATAGGCCCATCCAGCCTGATGGAGGGCTTTGTAGATTTCTTGGAGTTGGGGGGAGATCCAGGTGGATTCTCTGTCGGCACAACTGGCAACTACTGCATCAAAGTCTCGGTTAATGGCGACGCTGAAGCGTTCTTGGTTGAGCACTCGCTGGAGGGATTTGGGATAGCGAAAGCTTTCGTCTAGGGGAATGATAGTTCGAGAACGACTATGCCAATCTAAACTATCTCCATCCTCATTGGCCATGAGGAACCAGCCTTCGGCATACCTTTGAATAATCAAGGGAATGTCAATTTGCATTGTATGGTAAGTTTGTAGTAAGCACGCTTCGTGCTTGCCTGGGCTAGCGCAACGACATATCTGTTGGATATATGTAAAATACATTTGCTACAGATTGAGTGCCTGAAAGTGCTTCCTACAGATAGTTATTCCCATTATTTAATATAACATATCCAATTAACATATCTTATGTCTAAACCGATTCTGCCGATCGCCCTGCCTCCTACGACAGATGCCCAGCAGGAGGGGGAATGGTTACAACAGACCTTGCACCAGTGGCTAGATGCCGAGTTCCTTCCAGAACCTATTAATCGGCAAATTGCTCGCCGGGCCGCAATGGTGTTTGTCCGCCAGCGTCTGGAAGGGGAAAACGATCTTGGATCTCTGGTGATTGCTATTGTGACTGAAATGCAGGCTTTCGATTTTTCCCAGAGTTTCTATAGTGAGTTCGCGATCGCCAATGCTGTGAGCGATCTACTATTACAGAGTCTGGGCATCAATACCTGCTGTAGTCAATAATGTTTTTTGATAGTCACATACGGTCACATTGATAGGGCTGGTTGGGTTTCGTGCCTCAACCCAACCTACGGTATGCTACATTTAGTTACCAGCTGGACTTGACTACTCCTGGTAGCAGCCCTTGGTGAGCCATTTCTCGAATCACGTGGCGGGATAGCCCAAAGTCTCGGTAATACCCCCTAGGACGCCCTGTTACCCAACAGCGATTCCGCAACCGGCTGGGGGCACTGTTACGCGGCAGTCTTTGGATTTGCTGGCGAATATCCATTTTTTCTTGCTGGTGGGTAGTTTGCCGCAACTGTTCTTTTAATTCTTGTCGCTTGTTTGCGTACTTGTCTACCAGACGCTGACGCTTTTTCTCTCGCTCTATTATGCTTTTTTTGGCCATGTCTTGCCTGAATACCTCTGTTTTTTGACGCTATCCTCCATCTTATACTATTAATGAGGCGATCACATGACTTGGAATAATGCCTGTTTGAATGCTGCGGCTGCCTGAAAGTGGATCTGAGGCTTGCCAATTGGGGCCAGATCGATCACCTGTGCTAGAGCATCGGTCCATTAATAATACTTGACAAATTTAAACATCTGTGCATTAAAATCAAATTGACATATTCTCGTCGAGTGCTCCCCCGATCGGGATGGTGAGGTCGAGCCCAGCTCAGAGCTGTTCTACTGGACCGACGCTCTAGTAGGGCATAATTGCTAAAACCAGGAAAGAGTGCTACCATTGATCTGTGAACTTCAACATGCTCTAAAAGGGTGGGTCAATGGAACGACAACGATATATAGTGCGACTCAGCTCCCAGGAGCGGCAGGAACTGGAAAACATTGTTAAGAAAGGCAAGGGCGGTGCCTTCTTGATACGACATGCGCAAATATGGCTCCACAGCGACGCCAACCGAGAATGCAAGTCTGTAGAGACGATTGCTCAGATGCTGCATTGTCATAAGAATACAGTGTCTGAACTGCGCAAACGGTTGGTGTCTAAGGGCTTGGCAGCAGCGCGGCAAAGGAAGAAACTCCAGACACCACCCAGACCACGGCTTTTTGATGGCGTGATGAATCGCACTGGCCTGTAGCACACCGCCGGAAGGTCGCGTCCGTTGGACATTGCAATTATTAGCAGACCGCGTTGTCGAGATCGACATTGTACCACACTGCACCGCCAATACAATTCATGAGGTGTTAAAAAAAACTTGCCTCTTGCCCCCATTTACGCGAATGCTGGGTTATCCCGCCGGAAGAGGACGCTGATGAAAGTAGCGGCGATGGAAGATGTGCTCGATATTTATCAACGTCCTGATGATGCCAAGGTGCCTGTTGTCTGCATGGATGAACAGCCAGTGCAACTGACCAAAGAAACCCGCATCCCACTGCCGCTGGAGCCAGGAAAACCCACAAGGTATGACTATGAATAGGAACGCAACGGCACCGCTAGCATCTTCATGTTCTGTGAACCTCTGTCGGGAAAACGTACTGTCGAAGCTCATGAACACCGTACTATGACTGATTGGGCGCCGCAAATCAAACATCTACTTGATGTAGACTTTGCTCCTTGCGGTTCTGAGGGAATAACTGCTTCCATACCTCGCGATTTCATCAATCAACTCATTACAGTCATAACCTCTATCTCCAATTACTCTTTCTCCTTGTTGCTCCTGTAATAATGGCAAAATTAACATCGTGAATTTCTCCTGATGTCAGAGTAAAATCTAAAGGGTTCCCTAACCCATCGCTAACAGCATGAATTTTATTAGTAAATCCTCCTACAGATCTTCCCTTAGCTTGATTTGCTCCCCCCTTTGCTGGCACAAGGATGACTTCTAATTACAGTGCGCTCTATTAATAGATTTTCTAAATTTATATCCTCAATACAATTTTGATAGAGACTGTTCCAGATTCCTTTGGCACTCCAACGGTTAAATATGCATAAAAACACTATTCCCTTTGCCATATTGTTCGGGTAATTCTCTGTGCGCCAGTTCTCATTATCCATAAGACTCCATTGATAAATTTTCTGATCTTCTGTTCCCAGGTATATTGAACTCTGTCCTCTCAAAAATACTAATATTTTTTCCCAAGTTTTTCCTTGTATTTCTTGCATATTTAATTTGGCGATATTTTTTATCCATTAAACAGAATATATTATAACAGCAATCGCTCTTTTTGTCAAGCCAAATGTCTACAGAACCTATACCACCCCGTTCGACCAATAGCTTATCCCTTGATCCTCCCACTTCTGTCTCCCACTAGGAAGATTCTCGATGCTGATCTCGGCGTGTAATTGCTTGTTTATGTCGGCTGACGCTGCTTTTGGATAGACCGGTTGCCGATGATATTGCTCTGATAGTTTTGACACCCTCTTTCTGGAGACATTTGGCAACTTTTTGACACCGTTCACGCAAGCGTAAGACTCATCGTTCCCGAGAAGAAGATTTACAAGGGATACGATACCAATCCCTGTGACCTGTCGCAGGGATTGGTTCAAAAGTGCTTTTTTATACACATCTTACCGAGATTTTTTGTCCCGCTTTATGTTGGTAGCCAATAGGACATTGTATTTTTTCATTGAGCCAGGGAATTTTAAAATAGCTTACCTGATCAATTAGAGAGCAACTTTCAACAGTTGCGTTGGGAAAATTTAATAATTTATCGAGATGAAAATCCATTTCGTAACTCCTCAAACTGTAATACTGTATACATTTTACACTAAAACCCCAGGAGAGCCATACTTTTCACAATTCGGGTCCGTCCAGCAGTTGTTCCTGTTTTGGTTTCAATAAAAAAATTCCCAATTTCGGGACTGACGCGCTCAATAACTTGTTGGCGCACCGTCTCCTCTATGTCTTCAAGACTTTGGAGTTGCTCAGGGGGCGTCTCTTTATACAACAATGCTGCTATAGCGAGAGATATGAGGCTGCTATAGCGAGATATGAGCAAGGAGTTGTTCATCTACTGATTGGTTCATTGTTATACCTGATAATGAACTTTTACTATACTATGTGGCTCTTCGTGAAATGGTATGCGTTCATTGCCATCGGAATAGCCTAAAACACTTGCTTCGTCTAGGGTTGAGGTTGTCGCCGCGCGGGAGCGACTGATCTGCAAGGCACAGGCGTTGGAACCATTATTGGTAAAGGGTTTCAGGCGCATTAGCTATGATTTTAGCATACTAGATTGGGAAGAGCCTACTATGTATTAGGGGTCGAGCTGGGAATCGCTTCGGAACCCTCCCATTCGGAACCGGACTTGCGACTTTCACCGCATCCGGCTACTGGGTAGTAGGTTCTTTGTCAATGGTAGGTAACTTTTGGATTACTCCCGTTGTCCCTTGTCCCATGCGATTTGGCTCCTTTCCTGGTTGGTGAGTGGCGCTGCCGGATAACCTTTAGTGTCACCATTGTCATGTCCGTTTTACCAGTAATATTAAACTAAGTAAGGGTGTCACCACTCCTACTCGTCTTCAGAACCGGACTTGAGACTTTCACCTCATCCGGCTCCTCAGTAACGTCATCCTTGTCATGGATACGGCTATTACTACCATCACTGGCAGTTTTAGTATCGTGGCAATGTTTGTGCAGCAACTGTAGATTGGGATACCAGTCCTTGCCCCCTTTGGATAGGGGTAGGATGTGGTCTACTTCCCATTTGTCGCCGTCCCTAAACGTTAGTCCGCATTGTTCACATTTGCCCTTTTGTCTTTTGAGCAGGTTCACGACCCTTGTGCTCAACTCTGGGCTCTTACCTAATCTTATGCTCCAATATGGTAGGTTACCGTCGTATGGGCTAGCTGTCCCTTTTACCTTTATTTGTCTGATTATCTCAGTTTCGGCGTGTTTGGTTAGCGTCACCTCTGTGCTTTTGTCTGTCTTACCTCTGAAACACCATTTAACTTCCTGGTTTACAGACCAGTATTTACTAGCTATCCAGTGGCTTGACTTGTTGGGATGCCTTCTCTTTGCCCATTGCCATAGTATCTCCCATAAGTATTTATCCATGTTGGCGTAAGTTTCCTTACTTACCACCGTTCTGAAGTAGTTGGCCCATCCCCGTATTACCGGGTTTAGCCTGCTAATCAGGGCTGCTTGTGGTGCCGTTTTATGGCTGGTTACGATTTGCGCTAATCGTTCTTTATGCTTCCCTATAGATTTCTTGCTGGGCTTGACTATGGTTTTGAAGCCTAGGGGGGATTTTACCAGTAACCTTTGGAGTCTGCGAACCATCCGCTCGTTGCCTTCCAGTGCCGCTCTGTAAATTCGTTTTTGCAACTTAAAGACTACCCGCTCCAGCCGAGGCCAAGGAATATCCTTCCATTCATTCATCGATTCTGAAACCGTGCTCATGACGTATGCATTGCTACTTACAACTTCACAATTGACGTTACCGTGAGGGCGTCAGCGTATCCTATCCATTACAGACAGGCGTTTGCTTCTCCACGAAATCTCTCCCAAGTATGACCTGCCTGATGAAAGCAGATGTTGCGCCTGTGGTGGCTACTCTACCTATCGACCAGTGGTAGAGAGTGCATACCTGGGTTACTTCGTTCCTCTAGATGATTGGTTGTAGTTTTAGGTGGACTCTATATGCCGGGTTTATTGTCAGTGCTTATTGGTCGGTTAGGGAACCGCCAATGACCATTATCCTTTCCCTTTTGGGTCAGCGTGTAAGCCTTTCCGCTGGTTGATGTGACGACACTTATGAGTTTTCGCTTTCGCTCACCATGACCACTTGCTTGGCGATCACCGATTTAGGCTACCAGTCAGTGCGCCTTTTAACCCCGCTTTACGGATTGATGCCATCGCTACCGTAGGGGTTACGCTTTCACTCCTGCACCTGGAGGGGTGGGCTTTCACCACCATCATCTAAAAGTTGTCAGGGCTAATGGAACCCTGAGTGGTCCAAATTTTTGACTTGTGTCAAGTTATTTTACACTAAACGAATCGCACCTATACCTCATCACGGACTAGCTTTTGCTATGGTGCCAGTGAAGGGTTCATAACATGTTTAGAGTTACAGTTTCAACCTGAGACTTCCTACTATCACCGACCCACGTCGGCGTATCCTGGGCATTACCCCAGGCATTTGCTTCTTGGGGGCAGGCTTGGGCTCCCACTCGTGGCTTGCGCTTCACATCTCACTGGTCCTGACGGACAGCTCACGAGGGGTTCCAGCGCATTAAGCCTTATTTCGCTGGTTGGGTTTAACGAGGTTTACATAGGTTCGCCTGTTCTAGCCATGGACATCATCGAGCGCGTCCTCACCGGTAAGGGCTACCAGTTATCCTACATTTGAGTTCTCGCTTAGCACCACGACGATGTTATTTCGCAGCACCTCCAACCGGTGTTACCCCCGTACCTGGGGAGGGGGAATTAAACCCCCATGATTACCAGAGTTCCTAGTTTCCTAGGCCAGCGTTCCGTATATGACTACGTTAGGCTGGAACTCATCGCACGGGAATTTAACCCCCATGAATACCAGAGTTCCTAATTTCCTAGGCTAGCGTTCCGTGTTTGACCAGGTTAGGCTAGAACGAATAGTCGGGGTCGAGCTAGGGGTCACCCCCTAACCCTCCCATTCGGAACCGGACGTGCGACTTTCACCGCATCCGGCTACTGGCAAGTAGGGCATTGTCACTACTAGGATTACTACGGATTGCTCCACTTGTCCCTCATCTCATGCGATTTCACTCCTTTCCTGGTTGGTAAGCGGCGCTGCCAGATAACCTTTAGTATTACCATTTCCAAGTCTGTTTTACCAGTCATCCAACCTTCGAGAGGCCTCCGGCGTCTTAGAGATACTCTTACCCAAGATTTCCTACTTTAACCAACCCGCGTCAGCTGGATGAGGAACACCCCATCATATCCATAGGCGTTACCCTAGGCATTAGCTTCTCGGGCTATCTCTCCCCTCGCGGCTTGCGCTTTACATCTAACTTGTCCAATCTAGACAGCACACGAGAAGTTACTTCGTTCCCTAGTATCATTTCACGATGCTTTTAGGCCCCTGCTATACCCCGGGAGTTCTTAGAGTGCGATACTGGCCAAGTGCAAGAACCAGCACAAACTACCATTTCCCTTTTGGGCCAGCGCTTTAAGCCTTATTTCGCTGGTTCTAGATAACGAGGCGTACACAGGTTCGCTTGTTCTAGCCATTAGCATCTTTCCTAGCGGCGTCACTAGCTTAGGCTGCTAGCTATCCTACATTTAAGTCCTTGCTCCGCACCACCGTGATGTGACTCAGCAGCACTAAGGACCGGTGTTACTCCCACACTTGGAGAGAGGGAATCTAACCCCCATGAATACCAGAGTTACCAGTTTGGACCTGGCCTAGCGTTCCGTAGTTGCCCACGTTAGACTAGAACGAATCGCACTGCACTAACCTAGTTCTGTCAAGAAGACGGACAACTATCCGAAAACCGTTCGAGAATTCGCAAATCTTCGCCCAGGTTCTAGCATAAGCCAAAATACTCATTACAAAAATGGGATGCACCCATGTGCAACTCCTTCAGTTCCATTCACATATATTAACTCAAGTTGCGACCTATAAAAATTGGATACAAAAAGCTATGATAAAGAGAATTATTTTCAACTCTAATCCCTTAGATGTAACAGCATGAATTGACTTGGGAAACAAATTGGTGATTCGACTAAAACAGGTTTCAACTTGTTTTCTTGTTACTTTTTGTATATATTCAAAACAAGAAGATTCTTTTCTTTTTGAGTTCTTTTTTCGCAAAGCTTTTAACATTATACTTGACGACTCTTTTAGTAAATCCTCTAATTGATAATCATTATAAGCTTTATCTCCATAAACTATTGAATTTGATGGTAAGTCAAAGCCAAAAGATTGCAAAACTTTAACATCATTATAACTACCAGGATCTAGATAAAATTCTATTGGCTTTCCATTTTTGTTTACCAACATATGAACTCTTAATCCATAAAAATAACGTTTTTTACTGGCAATATACCCTCGATATTCTTCCTTGTTATAAATTTAGCATCTATCAATCCTAATATTATCACATACTGGCACCGGGAAACTATCAAGAATATATTCTTGACCCGGATTGAGCTCTTTAAATGTTTGAGCTATAACTTGGAAGAAAAACATCCAAATTGCTTCGTCAATATTGTGTAATCGACGATTGAACCTACTTTTACTTAACAGATTTTTTATATACTTGTGTTCGACCATAAATTGACAAGAGCGATCGTGGTGTCCTCCGAAAAAATATGCAGCAACTAATCCGACTGTCATCACTTCGGCATTGTTCATTTTTACTTGTGGATCTTCTTTTATATTTAACGCTTTTAGTAGCTCGTCACAAAGAACAAAAATTGTTGTAATCATATCTTCCATCATCTACATCCCCCAGCAATTAACTATTATTTTAGTACATTATAACCTATAAACAGCCAACCCGCCGTCTAGCACAAAAAAAATATAATTTTGTATCAAAAGCTACGAAATATCCCAAATATCTGTAAAGTCTAAGTGGGTAATTCATATTTTTTTTAATAGGTCGCAACTTAGGTTATATTATAACTTAGCCCTACCCCTCCCACCGTAACTTGCGTCACCGGTCCAACTCACGGTTTGTCCCAGAGGGCATTCCTGTCTGCCCTAGCCACAGAACGCAAAGAAATATTAAGATGGAAGTGAGCAGAACTGTTCGAAATTGGCCCCACTACTGAGTGAAAAATTCATGACTACTGAAGTACTGGTAGAAAAGAAAAAGCTGGAAAAGCCCCCCTTACAGATCCATAACTTGGGCGATCGGGTGTTGCGCCAGCCAGCGAAGCGGGTATCACGGGTAGACAACGAGATCCGACAACTAGCCAAAGAAATGCTGCAAACCATGTATAGCGCTGATGGCATTGGTTTAGCAGCGCCCCAAGTAGGAGTGCTCAAGCAGCTGCTGGTGGTAGACTGTAAACCAGACGAAGCCGATAATCAGCCAGTAATTTTGCTCAACCCCAGCATCAAGAAATTTAGCCGCGAACTGTGCCTCTTCCAGGAGGGGTGCCTCAGCATTCCCGGAGTCTTCCTAGATGTGAAACGTCCAGAAGCAATAGAAGTAGCCTACAAAGATGTGAACGGATGTCCGCAGGCCTTAACCACAACAGGACTGCTAGCTAGAGTAATTCAGCATGAACTGGATCACCTCAACGGCATCATGTTCGTGGACAGGGTGGAGAATGTGCTGGCCTTGAACCAAGAACTGGCCAAAAACGGCTTTTCTGCCCAAGCAGTCAAGCCAGTAGCTTAATTTTCACTTCTCTTGGGAAGCATCTCAAGCATGAATTAAGAAACCCGGTTTTTACTGAAAACGGGTTAGAGGGCTACCACTTCTGTGTAAGTGTACGTACCAATACAGTTCGTTGAATAATAATGATGTTTGTGCGATTCGTTCCGGTATAAACCATAAGGTGAAATCCGGGCTGTGTCATTGACAATACTCCGGACAAAATTAGGAGGCTATGGCCCCGTAGGCAAGCAGGTTCTGGTAGTTCCTTCGATGTCTCCTGGTGCTGCCGAAACGTAGGAGCGCGGTTGAGCACTACCCACGTTTCGGCAGCGCGCTAAAAGCACAGCTGGTGGGGAGACATCTTTGTGAGATTTAATCTTTCCTTGGCTCATACAAAGAAATAAGTAGTCAGACAAAATTAATTACATAGTTTTCCCCAAATTCTTTGAGAATTTTTTCAACAGATGTAACTAAGGTTTTCCAGCAAGAATAAGCATCGATTTCAAGCCACGAGTATTTAATAAACTGCCATAAGATTTCAATTAAATTCAAATGAGGGGAATAAGTGGGTAGTCTAAAGAGTGTAATATTGCGTTCCTTCCATTCTTCAATCTTATCTTGAATAGCATCACTGGTATGGAAAGAGGCTTGGTCTGCTACAATTACTGTTGGCTTTTCCATTTTGGCGGGGAAAAACGCATCAATACAAGCGATAACTACATCTGAATTAATACTTTGAGTAGATACATAAGCTTCTAAATGATTGTGTCTATTCATAATTCCTAATACATTTAATCGGCGACTACGACGACTAGTAACTTCTATATATTCTCCAATGTTTTGCCATCCATAAGGCACACAAGGAATTAAAGAAAACCCACTTTCATCTAAATAATACAAGTTGATTTCCCCCAAATCGTCTAACCGTTTCAGTTCAACAAGAGTTGCTTTTTTTTCCTCATACTCTTGAGCTGGCGGGCTGACAGCTACCCCTTTACGCATCCGATGCCAACTCATATTCATTGTTTTCAAGATTCTCTGAACAGTTTTAACACTTGTTTCAATTCCCCATTCTTCTTTGATTTTAGCCACCACTTTTTTTAATTGCCTCGGTTCTTCTTCAGTCCAGGCTTTAATTTTTTCTTTTTGTTCGATACTAAAGGTTTGCTTACGACCTCTTCCCGACTTATTATCTAGTCCTACCATTCCCTCTGAATCCCAATTTTCAATCCAATTGTAGATAGTTCTGTAACTAACATCAAAGATTTTCATAAGTTCTTTAACTTTTTTATGTTCTTGATTGAGCAAAAGTAAACAATGTGCTCTTTGACGAACTTGATGATGGCGACTTTGACGATAAATTCGTAAGAGCAATTTTGCAGAAAGCTCATTTATTTCGCGCATTAAAATCATTCTTAATTCCGACTAAATCCCAGTTAGATTATGTCAAATATTACCAGCAGGGGATGAGCGTGAAAACCGACTCCCCGTTAGTTTGACAAAAATATGCTACATGTACGAGTACCTATATCTAGTATAACAAGTTTTGCCGACTTGGTGCAATTAATTTTGTCCAACTACTTAAATAAGTTCATGCATCATGCAGGGTACATCTCAGTTAGGCGACGAGTAATTATACTTAGTGCAAGTATCCCTCAAAACGGTACATAATTTAGGCACTGTTGACCACCCTTGACCCATGAACTCCCAAAAGCAGGCTGAACTCCAGCAACATCTTGACGCGATTGCCGCGATTCTCTACCAGGAAGCCGACCCCACTGAACTCACCACCCTTGAAGGCATTGAGAAAAACGTTCGTGCGCTTGCCCAAGAACACGTCTGGCCTCAACTAGGAATTTTTTTATCAACCGTACAAGATCTCGCGATGCTGACTGGGGTGAGCATCTCCCACAGTACGCTCCAACGCTTTGTTCAACGAGAGGACTGGTCTGAGGTAGTGCGATTCGTTCCGGCATAAGCCAGTAGGTGAAAGTCGGGTCTGGCTCTATCAGCCAGATAACTCTGGTTATCATGGGGTTTAAATTCCCCTTCCCCAGGTACGGGGGTCGAGGGTACTACCGGTCGGAGGTGCTGCGGAGTCACATCACCGTGGTGTGGAGCGAGGACTTAAATGTAGGATAACTGGCAGCCTAAGCCGGTGACGCCGCTAGGAAAGATGTTAATGGTTAGAACAAGCGAACCTATGTAAACCTCGTTAACCAGAACCAGCGGAAGAAGGCTTATGCGCTTGCCCAAAAAGGGAAATGGTAGTTAGTATTAGCTCTTGCCTCTGGCTAATAACGTACTCAAAGAACTCTCGGGGTATAGTAGGAACCTAAAAGCATCGCGAAATGATACCAGGGAACGGAGTAACCTCTCGTGAGCTGTCCCCATTTGGACAAGTTAGATGTAAAGCGCAAGCCACGAAGAGGAAGGATGTCCTAAGAAGCTAACGCCCGGGGTAATGCTTGTGGATATGCAGACGTAGGACGGATATAAAACTCAACTCCGTGGCTGTGTCCCTTAACATGCATGAGACGATAGTATCTCATGCATGTTAAGGGACACAGGTTGCTTGCCCTTGACTGTTGTCTTGCTGTTTTGGCTTTCCGGACCGGCCGTGAAAGAGATATCTGCTCCTTGCTCTTGTCCCAGGGTCCATGGCTGCGCCAGCCATGGCTCGCCACCCATGGCTGCGATACGCGCTAAAGCGATTGTCAATTCTCATGAGCAAAAGCCGAAAGACAAATAGAGACCATGGTAAAAAGACCCAACGCCCAATGGTTGAAGATGAGGTGGTGGCAGAGCAGCTCGAAGCCTTACTAACTCCCGCCATCATCTCTCAAGAAGCCTATTATCGCCAAATGGGTTTGAGAGATAGAATACTCAACTTACCATTAATGGTTGCAGCTGTACTTGCTAGGGAAGTCGGGGTCGAGCCTATTGTCACCCCCCGACCCTCCCTTTCGGAACCGGACGTGCGACTTTCACCGCATCCGGCTACTGGGAAGCAGGGCCTTGTTACGACTAGGATTACTAAGAATCACTTCTGTTGTCCCTCATCTCATGCGATTTCACTCCTTTCCTGGTTGGTAAGTGGCGCTGCCAGATTACCATTTCCAAGTCTGTTTTACCAGTTATCCTAACCTACCCTTTCGAGCGGCTCCCGGCATATTAGAGTTACTATTACCCAAGATTTCCTACTTTCACCAACCCGCGTCAGCATGTCGAGGCATCCTAACCTATTCCTCAACGTATCCATAGGCATTACCCTAGGCTTTAGCTTCTCGGGCTATCTCTCCCCTTATCGCTTCCGCTTTACATCTAACTGGTTCGACCCCTCCGGTTCGAACTGCGTATAAGAGGTTACTTCGTTCCCTAGTATCATTTCACGATGCTTTTAGGTCCTCGCTTTATCCCGGGAGTTCTCCGAGTGCGATGCTAGTAACTAACCAATACTAGCACTAACTACCATTTCCCTTTTGGGCCAGCGTATAAGCCTTATTCCGCTGGTTTATGTTTACGAGACTTGCACAGGTTCGCTTGTTCTAACCATGAGCATCTTTCCTAGTGGCGTCACCGGTTCAGGCTACCAGCTATCCTACATTTAAGTCCTTGCTTCGCACCACGGCGATGTGACTCCGCAGCACTAAGGACCGGTAGTACCCTCGACCCCCCACACCTGGGGAGAGGGAATTTAACCCCCATGAATACCAGAGTTACCAGTTTGGACCTGGCCTAGCGTTCCGTATTTGTCTACATTAGGCTAGAAGGAATCGCACAGTTAACTTCACAATGCATAGAGAAAGTGAAAACACTTGGGTCATGCTGGAAAATAAAAGCAGTACTGTCCTCGATGCACGTCTAAGTCTACAATTAAAATTTGGCGAACAAGCCCTATTTTTTACATAACCTGGGGGGCGATCGCCAGATGTTTAAAAATGCAGAAACCAGAATCATAGCTAGGAAAAGCATGATGAGTACCGCTAGCAGTATTGCAGGCCAAACTGTGATGCAAGGCTAATTGAGCTGTGAGAATCGTCCCTGGGCCTTGACATCGACTGTACTTTCATAGTAAGGTTGCACAATTACGGGATGATTTAACCAGATACAGGTATGAAATCATAACGTAAATAGTATAAAAGTAACTTAATTGAAAGCTTTAACATTTATTCGGATTTTGAGTAACACAATGTTTTTCTTTTTAAGCGAGCGAGATAATGTCTTAATCGACAGTTTTCACCTTCAACACGAGTCATGTATGTTTTACTCACTATCTGGTCAATATCTTCAATAAACTTTGGATATACTGACCAACCATCCGTCACCTAAAAAAATGATGCCTTTTATGATTTCTCACAATGGCTGTTTCTGCCGAACAGTCTCCTAAAGTCCATGCTATAATTCCAGGTTGAAAATAATTCACAACTGTCCATAACCACTTTTTATTCTTTTTTTACCCACATAAGTATGTAACTCGTCAATCTCTGAAACCAAGGCGTATATCATAGTTTTCGGGGAGAAAAGGCAAAGGTTTAGCTACTTGTTTTATCCAATTTATAACAGTATTATGCTTGACATCTGTGATTCTTTCAATTCCTCGCCGTTCCCATTAAGGTACATTTTTCGACAATTTTCTTTCACCTCTTTCGGATAACCTCGTGGAGAATAATATTCAATAAACTGGCGACCACAATTTTTACAAAGGAAATTTTGTTTACCGCGCCGATGACCATTTTTATTGATTTGTTCAGAACCACATTGTGGACATTTCATATTCAACTCCTTGAAATCATATATCAGCCTTAATATCCATTATACCACTGATTGGTACTACTGGGTAAAATTAGCTTATACTGATTATAAATTTATGATAAGCTATTGCAGATTATCATAATCTGCAATAGCTTATCATCCCGTGATTGTGCAACGCCAGCTCGTACATATGCTGGGGCATGGACTAGTAGTCCACACCGCAAATATATCTGATAATATAGCTAGCCGAGGCAATAACTTGCGTCAGGATTGGCTGAAACCCTTGCCGGGCCATAATTTCAGTGGTGCTCCCTACCGCAATAAGAGCACAAATGTTGGCTAGTGTGTTATAATCACAGCTAAGTTACAAAAACACAAAACGAAAGAACATGGCCCGACCGACGAAACCGCTCAACCTCATGCCAGAACACTCCCGAACTGCTCTCAGGGATTGCCCGCAGTCGTGAAACGCCGCACAGGTGGTGCGGACACAGATTGTCCTGAAAGCGGCCGCCGGCGATAATAACAAAACGATTAGCCAAGACGACATGTGGGAAGATCCTGTCGGTCTTTGGCGGAAGAGGTGGATAGAGGGTGCCCATGAGGACCGAAAAATTCGCGGGTAAGTCTAAAGAATTGCGGGTAGATGTTTCCCCTTTTGTGCGACTACGATGTTTCCCCTTTTGTGCGATTAGCGCTCCCGGGAAACATCGAGCTCTCGGGAAACATCGTAGCGGATTGGCAAGCTAAAGGCAGACAAACCGCGCCCTGGAAGCCCTGGCATATTCAGGGCCGAGCAAGTGTGCCAAATCATTGCTACCGCTTGTGAAAAGCCGCCGGAATACCTGAGTCATTGGACGCGAAAAGAGTTGGTACACTCAACAGGATTGGCGAGGTATAGCAGAGGAGATAACACCTTCCACCGTCGGTCGTTTTTTAACATCAGGCAGACCTTAAGCCGCACCGTAGCAAATATTGGCAAAATCTAGAAGTCGAAAACGAAGCAGCTTTTCGGCCAAGAGGTAAGACTTGTGTGCAAGCTCTATCACCAAGCCTCCTCGTTACACGCTCAAGGTGTACATGTGGTCAGTACAGATGAAAAGACCGGGATTCAAGCTAGAGAGCGTATTTATCCAACTCGGACAATGAAGCCGGGCAAACCTGAAGCCGTAGAATTTGAATATCAATGGCACGGCACTCAAGCATTGATAGCTAATGGAAGAAGAGGCAACGGGCACTCGTTATCAGTTCCTCAGTAGGACTTACCCGCACCGAAGAAGACTTTGCAGCGCATATCCACTGTGGAAACTGACCCCCAGGGTCAACGGATATTTATTTGCGACCAATTGAATACCCACAAAAAAGAAAGTCTGGTTAATCTTGTGCCTGAGTTGAGCGGCATTGAAGAGGCATTAGGTTTGAAGAGGAAGTCGGGTATTCTCCAAAGCATGGCTTCCCGTGCAGATTTTTGGCAAAATCGCTAGCCTAGCATCCGCGCAAGTGTATACTCCTAAACATTGCTCATAGCTCAATCAGGTGGAAAGAAGGTTTGGGATTTTGACTCATCGCTTGCGAGAGACGCAGCAACCTCACGCCGATGTCTCCCCCTTTGTGCGAGTAGCGCTCCCAGGAGACATCGAAGGTTGAAGAACTCATGCATTCGTATTCTCGCATTCATTGATTTCTTTAATGATACCTTAGCTAAACTGTTTCGCTGGACTTATATCGGTAAGCCGTTGCTCATCTAAGTTATCGGGGCGTTGCACTTCTTCATCAGTAGCTGGCGTAGTTTTAACAGTTGGAGTGCCATCCATTTCTGTAATTAGAAGCTCTACTCCATCTATGATTTCTTCTACTGTTTTTTGAGATATTTTAACCCTAGGTTTTTGGGTAATTGCTTGTGCTGAACTAACTGCAACAGTTATACCATAATGTTCTTGTAGCTTTTCTGCTTCCAAATGATACATCTGTAATTGCTCGTTGTAATGCTAAAGAATAACCCCGACAGCCGATGATGAAAAAGGTCGAATCACCTTTCCCGTTTTTACGTAAAAATTTGCTCTATCACTTGTTCCAAACACTCTAGGCCAATATAGTTGTTTTTCTCTATGCATCGACTGAGATTGTTCACAGGTCTTAGCTTTTTTTTCTCTTGAGTCTTGCCCCAATCTTCAAGAGCCTCTTTTCCCATCTTTGGGAACTAGATGATAAGTTTTGACCGCCACAAGTATCATCGATTATTTCAACAATATCCAACATGAAAAACCCTAAATGGGGATGTTCTTGTAATCGCTCTAACCCTGCTGCTAATCAATTGTTTCTTTTCTTCAGGGTTCATCAATTCCGTCATTATCTGCTCAAGGGCTAAAGGAAAAACAACTGTGCAATGAGGCTAGTCTAAGTAAAAGTACTTTTTGGTACCGCGACAGACTGAGTTGCTGAAAGCCTGATTCTTGCCTTGAATCTAAGTCTGGTCAAAGTAGCAACTCTGACTTTTCAAACAACCTCTAAATCCTAAGTGGTTACATAGGCCAGAGATGAAACCCTTACCCAGTCAGGGTTTTATCAAGGGTTGCACAAGTACGCTCCGGCTTGCGAGGGGAAATTATATAACATAATGGTAAACTAACGAGAGGACATTTTTTTAGTGACACCCATTTGAATGTGGATTTCTCCCTCACCAGATGGTCCCCATCACAGACGGTTGAATTCCGGTTTCACCCAATGACATGAAAACTGTCCGGACTATTGTGGAAAAAAAATCCAGTTTTTATTATCCATTTGATTTGTCCCATTCACCAGGAGGTCATCACGGGATGAATTTATCTGTCACCGGTCTTTCCGTGGCGTCCTGCTGGTCCGAGACTGACTTGACTCCCTGATATTTCCCTCACTCTGTCAGGCACCGGTTGATAAGGCCAAACTGTCACTGACCATTACACCCCCTCCGGCGTGTCCCAGACAGTGCGATTACGATGTCTCCCCTTTTGTGCGACTAGCGCGAGGCGTCTCCTCTTTTGTGCGAATACGATGTCTCCGGAGTAGTGCTTCTAGCGCTCTCCGAAGACATCGAGATCCCGGGAGACGCCTCGCCCCGGGAGACATCGAGCGTCCGAGACACGCCGCGGGCAAGAGCGCAACATAATCAGGGTGGTAAACTAGGCGCAAGTTCATCAGGTATAATTGTCAGCAGAATCAGCAGAATTTCTGAAAATGTTTGACTTTCTCAATCCCATCTTAGGTTGTCATCCCGATCACATCAAAGCCAACGTAGAAATATACACTTGGGCTAGCTGTCCCTTCTGCATCCGAGCCAAATTATTGCTCTGGTGGAAGGGAGTCAAGTACCTTGAATATAAGATAGATGGCGATGCCGAAGCCAGAGACCGGATGGCAGACCGTGCCAACGGTGGCCGGACGGTGCCGCAGATTTTCATTAATAATCAGCATGTTGGCGGGTGTAATGAACTCTATCAGTTAGACGGAAAAGGTCAACTAGATCCCCTGCTAGCTAAGCTAGCCAGCTAAAATTAGTAGGTATGTTAATTGCAGATCCAACCTATCAGGGACATCGGCGATGGATGAATCGGGCCCTAGAACTGGCCCAGTCAGCAGGTGAAGCAGGAGAAGTGCCAGTAGGTGCGGTGATTGTGGACAGCGAAGGGCAGGCGATCGCCTCAGCATCGAACCGCAAAGAGAGGGACTTCGATCCCACGGCCCACGCGGAAATCATCGCCATTCGGGCCGCAGGGCAAGCTTTACAAAACTGGCACCTGAACCACTGCACCCTATATGTCACCTTAGAACCCTGTCCCATGTGTGCCGGGGCCATAGTGCAAGCCCGCCTTGGTCTTCTAGTTTATGGAGTTGATGACCCCAAGACAGGTGCCATTCGTACCGTTGTCAATATTCCCGATAGCGCTTGTTCTAATCATAGATTGCAGGTAATAGCGGGAGTAATGTCCTCCCAATGTCGCCAGCAACTGCAAACTTGGTTTGCCCAACGACGGGGCAGGAAAAAGTCGGTACTGGTACAAGATGCCGATCGTGACAGTACAAGAACTGTCATTCAGATAGAAGAAAAATAGCAGTAGCAAATTTAGGCTAAACGGGTAGTAGTTGGGAACCCCGATCTGCTTGGGCTCGACTTTTCTCAACCAGCCATGAAAACATCTAAACCTGCGGTTACTTCTGATATTTCCCCTTGGTTAACAGTTTTAGTCTATCCTCTGGGGCGTCATGTTGTCTTGCCATTCTACTTTGGTTCCATTGAGGTGGTGGGACGAGAGCATCTACCTACCGAGGACTGTCCGATCGTCCTCGCCCCCACCCATCGTTCTCGCTGGGATTCCCTGATCGTACCCTATGCCGCCGGATTTGATATCACTGGACGCCACTTGCGGTTTATGGTCTCCGCAAATGAAATGGAAGGGCTGCAAGGTTGGTTCATAAAACGCCTGGGGGGGTTCCCTGTCGATCCTGAACAGCCTGGCATTTCCAGCCTCCGTCATGGAGTAGACCTGCTCAAGGCTGGAGAAACTTTGGTGATTTTTCCCCAGGGTAATATCTTTCGCGACAACCAGGTGCGATCGCTCAAACCAGGTTTAGCCCGCCTTGCCCTGCAAGCCGCATCCAGTCACACTAATCAGGACATTAAAATTGTTCCAATTAACATAGCTTACGCCCAGCCTATTCCTTACCGGGACTGCGAGGTCAAAATTAACATTGGTTCTCCCCTGTCCGTGGCTGCTTACCGCGCAGGAACAAGCAAACAACAAGCCAAAAAATTGACTGCAGATCTCGAAGCTGCCCTCCAAAGTCTTGCTGTTGTTAGTTGTTAGTTGTTAGTTGTCAGTTGTTAGTTGTCAGTTGTTAGTGGGTGTGGTCATGCATTAGTTAATAGGGTAGAGAATCAATGCTTCTGGACAGATGTTATAGTCATAATTTGACAAGACCAAACTGGTGCAAGACCGGACCCAACGCTAAGACCAATAAACCGGGTTTCTCTACAAAATTTGGCGCAACCCCCGCGATATCGGATTTGCGAAACCCGGTTTCTGGCCCCGACGCGAGGGCCCCCCGAATTACCAACTGATTTTGACCACACCCGTTGTTATAGTGAGCCTAAATTATTTGTGTAAAGATTCTGGGTAATCAGCGCCCAAACCCTTGCGGGGTAATAATTTCAGCAAACACCTATTGCACAACTCATTACTCCTTCGAGAAATTGATGGTATCGCCGAGGAGTGGGGAGTGGGGAGATAAGATCGGGGGAGGGTGCGATTCGTTCCCTTACCTTGGACTGGGCGAGCGGGTAGGGCCGGGCTAGTTTCCATTGCCTTAAGAGTTGCCTTGATAACTGTAGGAGACTGGCATTCTGCTTGCAGGAGACTTGTAATCGGATTAGAGAACAAGTAGATAACAAGTCTCCTACAAGTCGAGAACAAGTTATATTTAAAAATTAACGAGTTTTCAGAGGTTTTCGATATTTTTCTCTATACTGTAATATATTTTTCTCTATCTTGCGATCTGCTTTTTAAGTTAGGGGGTAACTCCGATAATTGTCAGCACCACATTTTATAATACAATGAATTACACATAACACAAAAATTAGGAATTATGCATATTACAATGTAATCTGATCTAGAGGCGATCTATGCTGGGCGCATCTCAGTTTTGCATTTAAGAAACCAGGTTTTTTGGAAAAATCTGGTTTCTGGGCTACCGATAAAGATCCCCGCCGCAAAGGTGAGATGTACCCGCCAGGATCCCCTGGCCTTCGCAGCGGCTGGGAAGGTCGAGGGGTCAACTCATATACAGCACAAGTTAATCCCTCCGACCCCCCTTCGCAATGATAAATAGGGTTTTTGGGCTTAAGTCAGTGCCATTCCACTCTACGATCGCTGTCCGAGTAACTTCTCTCGCAGCTGCTTGAGGCGATCGCGATATTTGGCCGCTTTCTCAAACTCCAGATTCTTTGCAGCTTCCTTCATCTGTGCTTCCAACTGGGTAATCACTTCGGGAATTTGTTCTAAGGACAGATCGGACACCGGTTCGGAAACTGCTTCTAACTCCCGCACATTCAAGCGCCGGGAAACATCCAGAAATGCTAATATCGCATTACTGGATTTCTTCACAATCGGTTGGGGAGTAATTCCTTGCATCTTATTATATGCCATCTGAATCCCTCGCCGCCGATCGGTCTCTTCTATGGCCCGCTTCATGCTATCGGTGAGAATATCTCCATAGAGGATCGCTTGTCCTCTGACATGACGGGCCGCGCGACCGATTGTTTGGATCAGAGAACGTTCGGCGCGCAAAAATCCTTCTTTATCTGCATCCAAAATTGCGACCAGGGAAACTTCTGGTAAATCTAACCCTTCCCGTAACAAGTTGACGCCAATTAGCACGTCAAAATTACCTGACCGCAAATCCTGCAAGATTTCAATCCGTTCAATTGATTGAATCTCGGAATGCAGATAGCGCACCCGAATTCCTCTCTCTTCCAGATAGTCCGTTAAATCTTCCGCCATCCGCTTGGTGAGAGTTGTCACTAACACCCGTTCCGACTTTTCCACCCGGTCTTTAATCTCCCCTAGCAAGTCGTCAACTTGACCTGCTGTGGGACGTACAAATATTTCCGGGTCAGTCACCCCTGTGGGTCTAATTACTTGTTCGACCACGCCATCTTGGGAAATTTCCAGTTCCCAATCTCCTGGGGTCGCTGAGACAAATATACATTGATTCACCTTTTCCCAGAATTCCTCTGCTTTCAGAGGACGGTTGTCAGCGGCGCTGGGAAGACGAAACCCATATTCTATCAATACCTGCTTCCGAGACCGATCGCCATTGTACATCCCCCGAATTTGCGGTACAGTAACGTGAGATTCATCCACGACTAATAACCAATCTTTGGGTAAATAATCAACCAAACATTCTGGGGGTTCCCCTGGGTTCCGTCCTGCTAAATGGCGGGAATAGTTCTCCACGCCGTTGCAAGTCCCCACCTCAGACAGCATGTCGATATCGTATTTTGTCCGCTGTTCTAGACGCTGGGCTTCTAATAATTTACCAGCATGTTCTAATTCTGTCAACCGCCGTTGTAATTCGGCTTTTATCGCCTCACAAGCAGCTTCCAGTCGGTCGGCGGGAGTGACGAAGTGACGCGCCGGGTAAATATTTACAGCCTCCAGATTCTGGATATTTTCACCGGTTACGGGGTCAACATAGAGAATAGCGTCTATTTCATCCCCAAAGAATTCTACTCGAATGATGCGGTCTTCGTAAGCGGGTCCTATTTCCAGGACATCCCCTTTGACCCGGAATTTTCCCCGACCTATGTCTATATCATTGCGGCTATATTGGATCGTAGCTAAATCTCGTAGCAGTTGACGTTGGTCTATTTCCGATCCTATCATGAGGGGAATGGAAGCTTTCAGATATTCTGCGGGAATTCCCAATCCGTAAATGCAACTGATGGAGGCGACGACTATGACATCCCGCCTTTCAAACAGCGATCGGGTGGCGGAATGGCGCAGCATGTCAATCTCATCGTTAATGGACGCGGTTTTTTCGATGTAAGTATCGCTGACGGGAATGTAAGCTTCCGGTTGGTAATAGTCGTAGTAGCTGATGAAATATTCAACAGCATTATGGGGAAAAAATTCGCGCAACTCGTTACATAGCTGGGCGGCGAGGGTTTTGTTGTGGGCCAGAATTAATGTCGGTTTGCCGATTTTTTCAATAACGCAGGCCACCGTGTAGGTTTTCCCCGTTCCCGTCGCCCCCAACAGGGTTTGGTAGCGGTTTCCCCCTTGGATGCTGGTGGCTAGTTGCGCGATCGCCTCTGGTTGGTCTCCCGTGGGTGCAAATGGTGCTTGGATCTGAAATGGTGTCATAACTGGTAGTTTAATGTGCGATTCGTTCCGGCGTAACTGGACACCAGGTTCAGGATAGCTGGGTGGGGCAACCCACAACTCAGACGTTATGAGGGTTAGATTCCCGTGCGATTCGTTCCGACGTAACTGAGTAATCAGGATAGTCGGGTGGGGTTTAAACCCACAACTCAGACGTTATGGGGGTCAAATTCCCCCCTCATGTACAGGGGTGACACCGGTCGGAGGTGCTGTGGAGCAACATCACCATTGGTGCTAAACGAGGACAAATGTAGGATAACCTAAGTTGCGACCTATTAAAAAAAATATGAATTACCCACTTAGACTTTACAGATATTTGGGATATTTCGTAGCTTTTGATACAAAATTATATTTTTTTTGTGCTAGACGGCGGGTTGGCTGTTTATAGGTTATAATGTACTAAAATAATAGTTAATTGCTGGGGGATGTAGATGATGGAAGATATGATTACAACAATTTTTGTTCTTTGTGACGAGCTACTAAAAGCGTTAAATATAAAAGAAGATCCACAAGTAAAAATGAACAATGCCGAAGTGATGACAGTCGGATTAGTTGCTGCATATTTTTTCGGAGGACACCACGATCGCTCTTGTCAATTTATGGTCCAACACAAGTATATAAAAAATCTGTTAAGTAAAAGTAGGTTCAATCGTCGATTACACAATATTGAGGAACCAATTTGGATGTTTTTCTTCCAAGTTATAGCTCAAACATTTAAAGAGCTCAATCCGGGTCAAGAATATATTCTTGATAGTTTCCCGGTGCCAGTATGTGATAATATTAGGATTGATAGATGCCAAATTTATAACAAGGAAGAATATCGAGGGTATATTGCCAGTAAAAAACGTTATTTTTATGGATTAAGAGTTCATATGTTGGTAAACAAAAATGGAAAGCCAATAGAATTTTATCTAGATCCTGGTAGTTATAATGATGTTAAAGTTTTGCAATCTTTTGGCTTTGACTTACCATCAAATTCAATAGTTTATGGAGATAAAGCTTATAATGATTATCAATTAGAGGATTTACTAAAAGAGTCGTCAAGTATAATGTTAAAACCTTTGCGAAAAAAGAACTCAAAAAGAAAAGAATATTCTTGTTTTGAATATATACAAAAAGTAACAAGAAAACAAGTTGAAACCTGTTTTAGTCGAATCACAAATTTGTTTCCCAAGTCAATTCATGCTGTTACATCTAAGGGATTAGAGTTGAAAATAATTCTCTTTATCATAGCTTTTTGTATCCAATTTTTATAGGTCGCAACTTGAGTTAGGATAGCTTCCAGCCCTGAGGAGGTAACGCCGCTAGGAAAGATGTCCAGGGTTAGAACACGCAAATCCTTGTAAGGGTCGTTAAACCAACCGGTGAAATAAGGCTGATACACCGGGCACAAAAGTGCAAAGCAGTTAGAGCTAATGCTGAGAATTCATTAGTTTTGTACACAAATAACTACTGGCCTAAAGAGGAGACCTAAAGACATCGTGAAATGACGTTTGGGAACGAAGTAACCTCCGTGGTTCTGTCTCTAGGGACCAGTCAGATGTGAAGCGCATGACCGCGTGAGGAGAGATGGCCCGAGAAGCCAATGCCTAGGGTAATGCCTATGGATATGCAGACGCGGGTCGGTGATAGTAGGAAATCTCAGGAGAAAGTAGCTCTCTAAATGTACTAAGCCAGTGGCAACACTAGGAAGTAATGATGGACTAAAATCCTAACCAGGTAAAAACTTGATGCCCCCAAGATATGGGCCCTGTTAGTAAAGAGCGGTTTAAGTGGTTTTTTTTCCAGTTCTCCCCCGCAAACCTTCCGGAGTTAGGTAATCAATTGGTTCATCGACCAACCAAAAGGAGTAAAATTTCATGAGATAAGGGACAACGGGAGTAATCTCTAGTAATCCTACCCGTGACAAGGCCCTACTACCCAGTAGCCGGATGCGGTGAAAGTCGCTCTTTAGGTTCCGAATGGGAGGGTTGGGGAGCGATTCCTAGCTTGACCCCTAATTTCCCTCATGTACAGGGGTGACACCGGCCCACCGTTCCGGAAAAATCGGTGCTGTGGAGCAACATCACCATGGTGCTGAGCGAGGGCAAATGTAGGATAGCTTCCAGCCCTGAGGAGGTAACGCCGCTAGGAAAGATGTCCATGGTTAGAACAGGCAAATCCTTGTAAGGGTCGTTACCCAGAACCGGTGAAATAAGGCTGATACACCGGGCTCAAAAGTGTAAGCAGTTAGGACTAATGCTGTTGAATCATTAGTTTTGTACACAAACAACTGCCGGACTATAAAGGAGACCTAAAGACATCGTGAAATGACGTTTGGGAACGAAGTAACCCCCGTGGCTCTGTCCTTATGGACCAGCGAGATGTGAAGCGCATGACCACGCTCTTAAGGATGGCCTAAGAAGCAAATGCCTGGGGTAATGCCTAGGATATGCAGACGTAGGTCGGTGATAGTAGGAAATCTCAGGAGAAAGTAGTTCTTATATGTGTTAAGCCAGTTCGCAAGAACCAGGAAGCAATGTGGATTAAAATCCTAACCGGGTAAAAACATGGAAGCCCCTCAGATATGGGCAATGTTAGTAAAGAGTGGACCCAGGGTTTATCCTGTTATCCTCCATGAAGCTTCCGGAGTTAGGTACTCAATTAGTCTAGTTGACTGACCAACAAGGAACAAAATTTCATGAGACAAGGGACAACGGGAGTAATCCCTAGTAATCCTACCCATGACAAGGGCCTATTACCCAGTAGCCGTGTGCGATGAAAGTCGCTCTTCAGGTTCCGAATGGGAGGATTGGGAAGCGATTCCCAGCTCGACCCCTAACATGGATGCATCCCAATCTAGCGGCTCGGAGTCTCCGGGAGCGCTACTCGCACTTCTCGGGGGACTCCGGCGAAGCATTCGGATATTAAATTTGTCGATTTATCCCATAAGCGATCCGCCCGAATGCTTCGCCCCTACAGGTTAATTTGTATAAATGGGATGCTCCCGTTTATTATTTTAGGCAGCAGGTCGATCGTATAACACTATTAGCTGTTCAGCCCGGAGTGCCAAACTGGCGTAGGTGCAGCCATCATTGTCGCTGAATTCCACTTCAAAAACATTTGGCGCTAAAATTTCGACCACTGTACCAACTTGCCCTCGGCGCAAATCCCTATCGGGCAAATTATCAGTTAGCACTACGACATCAAGCATCTGGATGTTACTATTCATTTAATCTCCTCCTTATTTCAGAACATAACAACTGGTTAGTCGCAGGAAGTCTTCTCCTGGGCGAATGATCCAACTGCTACGAAATCTTGCCTATCCAGCTTGTCTGCTCATTTCCAAGTCTAACCTGTAGCGTTGACCATATTCATCCCGTTCAGTAGGAGTGGCATCGCCAGTACGGGCAGCTGCTAACAACTCCTCTCGCAATTCTTTAGCATTTTCAGCAGTCAGTCCTAGTATAACAGCAAAGACACGGGCTTTGTGCTGACCGCGTCCGTGATTGGGGTTCAAACAGTAGTCGCGAAGTTTCTCAATATCTACAACTGCACGTTTAAAGTTTGGTAGTTTCATCCGTCACTCCCAGCATTGCTTCTCAAGCTTGACCTATCTGTACTATGATTATAAAGTATTTTTCCTGTTTTTGCGTTTTGCTAAAAAAAACCGTGAAAACTATATCGCAACTTGACGCGCCGAGCGTTCCCGATCGCAGCTTAGGCGGCTTTGACTTGAGAACTCCTATTCGCGACCTCAGTGATTTATTATTCGGCTTAGGTTCGTGGACAGAAGGGTTCTGTGAATTAGCTTCACCATTTGAAGCCCGGTATCGCCTGGGAAAAGGTGAAATTGAACTTGCTGTTGACGTGAGAAATGGCAAGGTGTTTAAGATCGCAGCTTACTCGGGATACAAAGGAAAGCTATTCGACAAAATTGTTTTGGGGATGAGAGTGAAAGTAGCAATGGAGTATGAACCCAGGTTATTTTACAGTGAAGCAGAAGCAGCAATTCTCTGTCAGGATTTCACGGGTCTGACTCTGGACGTTCCTGAAATCCGCCACTGGAATCAATCCCAGATATGACGATTTCGGCAATTTCCGTACATATCGCAGAACTTTACACGCCGCAAGGCATGTCTGGCGAGTGGTAACCATAGTCTGTCACCATCTTGACCCACAAAAAGGGCTGACATTTCCCCATTGACTCACTCCTCTGTCGATAGCCAGTCTTCTAACTTGAGTCCCGGAACCCGCAGCATGTCGGAATCGTGAGAAACTAGAGTCAAGTCACGGGCGATCGCCGTTGCCGCGATTAAAATATCTGTATCCTCTAGCAGAGTTCCCTTACCTCTTAAATCTGCATGAATTAATGCCGCGCTTTCGATTATCTCGATTTCATCTAACAATGCCACGGTAACCGCTTCGCAAAAGCTATTAAAATCAGACAGTTTCCTGGTAGCATTGGCATACAACAAGCCTCTCTTGGTCTCATAATAGCTGATAATGTGCGATGAGTTCTAGCCTAACGTAGTCAAACGCGGAACGCTAGCCTAGGAAACTAGTAACTCTGGTATTCATGGGGGTTAAATTCCCTCTCCCCAAGTACGGGGGTAACACCGGTCCTCGGTACTGCGGGGTAACATCACCGTGGTGCTAAGCGAGAACTTAAATGTAGGATAGCTGGTAGCCTAAACCGGTAACTCCGCGCTCTCAGATGTCCAAGGTTAGAACAAGCAAACCTATGAGAGCCTCGTAACTATTAATCGGCGAAATAAGGCTTTATGCGCCGGAGACAAAAGTCACTGTAGTTAGTGTTAGTTGTATTATCTGGCTAACAACGTACTCAAATAACTACCGGGGTGTAGTAGGAACCTAAAGGCATCGCGCTCCGGAGACCAGGGAACGAAGTAACCCCTCGTGGGCTGTCCAACTGGACCAGTCAGATGTGAAGCGTATGCCACGAGAGGGAGCCCAAGCCTGCCCTCAAGAAGCTAATGCCTGGGCGGTGTCTGGAGCCTGCCGAGTCCTTCAGGACAAGAGCATGCGGAAGACGCCGAGTAATGCCCGGGATACGCCGACGTGCGGTGAGGGTGGGTGATAGTAGGAAGTCTCAGGTAGAAAGTAAATCTGAAAATGTTATGAACCCTTCACTATAGGTGATGAGGTATAGATGTAAAGGAGCAAAATCGCATGGGATTTGTCGCGAGTGCCGATATGCCTAAGGACAAGCCCCAGCGGTGAAAGTCGCTCTTTAGGTTCCGAACGGGAGGGTCGGAGGGTGACTTCCGGCTCGACCCCTAATACTTATATACAGCTTTTCTCCCCAAAACTTCGCCTCCTCTATTTTCTCTCTAATTTTTTCATCATTCTTCAAATGAGCCGCGATAATCTTCGTATCTAGCAGATAACTCATTGCCAATTTTACCTTCCTTCTACTGCTGCGTCGAACCTTTCGATTTGCTCTGGAGTTAGGTCTAAAAGCATCCCTGCCGTCGCCTCGATCGCCATTACACCCTTGATCCTTTCTGCCAGTCCCTCTTCATCCAGAGAAATAATATTTTCTGGAGAAACCTTATCTAACAGTTTAGAAAATATTTGCATCAGATCGTCTAGTTTAAGTTTCTCTTGATAGAGAGCATTGCTTTGCATAAACTTATCGACCAAATTCGCTATCCGAATCATTGCTGTATCTTTTGCCGCTCCAACTTGAGTTACTTGAGTCATATGTCCTCCTTGTCGTCTAGTTGACACTAAAAATAGACATCTCCAAAATATAAATTTCTGCTATAATAAGATTTGAAAATTTAATTTTGTGACGAGTATTACCTGGACATATTTGCAAGCCAAGCCTAAAGAAGCAAAACGGCTCATCGGTATCAGCTATGAAAACTTAATACAACTTATTGCAATTGCTGTTGGATAAAAATCATAAAGAAAAGGTGGAAGAACACAAAACTAGATTGATACGTCGAGGGGCGAAACCTAAATTATTAGTAGAAGAGCAAATAATTTTAAATTTGATGTGTCAAGGATTAACATTCCAAGTATTAGGTATACTTTTTGGGTAAAAGCTAATGATATTTTTAATTATTGGCAAGATCTTTTCCGCTTTGCCGTTTACTTGAACAAAAAAAATGGAGAAGATGAAGAATATTTATCCAAACACAGAATATGAGTTGATAGTCGATGAGCAAGCCATACCAAGACCTAAAGACTATGAAGAGCAGAAAAAGTTTTACTCAGGTAAGAAGAAATACTTTGAAAAATTAATTAATTGTTTTACCTGGTAGCGTGCAGATCTTGTCGATGTTGTATCTGGAGAAAGAGGCCCAGCAAGCGATATAAATCTTGCGAGCGTCGTTTTCGATCCAGATCAAATTTTTGCAGGGGATAAAGCCTATATTGGAGAACCTCAAATAAAAACAACCGAAAAAACAGGAATTAACAGCTAAACAAAAAGAATAAAATAGAGATTTTTCTTCCCGTTTTCGTTGAACACGCCATAAGATTGGTTTTTCCGGGTTGCCAGCGAGCGATTTCGGTTAAATATTGATAAATATGAATCAGTAATTTCGACAAAAGTTGGGTTGGTTAGATTGCGCGAATTTTAGAAGTATTAGAATCTGTTGATAGCTCTGAAAAACTTGAGATTAACCAGTACCACCTTTGGATCTCTTTATTAACAGGAAATCTATCAAACCCCGATTCTGCCGTTTGAGTAACATATGTGATCATGGGAGGTAGAGCTTAAAACCCAGAGCTGACAAGGGTTTTATTTTTGGAGATGTCTAATTATCTAGTCCCGTTTTTAATTATCGCCTGTAATAGGGGGGCGATCTCTTTACCCTTCCACTTGTTCTGGGCCACTTTCTTTCGGGTGTGGTCAAAACCCGTTGATCAAGCATGGGATCTCCCGATCGCCGGATTCTCCCAAACCCTCGGATCCCCCCTAACCCCCCTTAAAAAGGATCGTCTCTGTGGGGATGTCGATGCTAACCTGGAATATGGCTTTCCCCACCTTGATGATATCGCCAGCTTTTAAGTCATGTTCGGGAAAAGTTATCCCTGCAGCTTCTTCTGGAGTTTGATCCTTTTGGCGCTGTCCAATTTTTTCCCCATTCAGGTAAGTGCCGTTTTTGCTGCCAAAGTCCCGCACTCGGATGTTGGGAGGGTTGATGTCTAGCAAACAGTGATAGCGGGAGATGCTGCGATGCTGTTCGTCATCGGGTATTTTAATCTGGCAGTCTTGGGCCCGACCGATGATGCAGGTGGTGCGTTCTGCAAAGATATATTCGAGTCCTTGCAGGTCTCCTTCCGTGATGGTGAGAGTGATTTTTGACATATTTATCCCTTCGCAATTCACAATTCGCCATAGGGCTACACTGGGTAAACCCCATTCGTCAATTATAACTGTAAGGATCCTGTTTATACGGCAGGAAGGGAGCTGAAAAGGGAGCATCCCAGTTTTACACTAAGTAATTGTACTTAGTGTACGCCATTAAGATAAGCACAGCGTAAGCGAAGCATTTGGTTAACTGTCCAACTGTATTAAGTAAATGCTTCTGACTACCATTTTCTCTGCTTTCAAAGTCTTGAAGATGCTCTTGTGTCTGCATAGAGGAGTTTTGATAATTCTTTGAGATGGTATTTAAGTTTTTGATTTTCTTCTGGGGTCATGTAGCCTGCTCTACCGTGGATATTTTTTCCATATTACCAGAATAACTTTTTTCTCGCTTAGCTTGCCGCTGCGGGAGTTGTGCAACTGGTCGATGAGAGCAAAGCCTTACCCTGCAAGGACTCAGCGCCGCCATCTCCCAACGGAAGGAAATTTGCACAAATGTATAGGACACAAATCACGAGTATTTATACTCATTGCCAAAGTGGGATGCTCTCGCTGAAAATCTTGAATACTTGACTTCACCACTGGATGGGGGCAGTTCTGTTATGGCGATCGTGCCCGTATTTACATCCTCGAAATAGATCTCGTTACCCATGCGTCCCTGGACGTGGAATGGGCCATGAAAAAACTTATATTCGGGAATGTCGATCAGGAGTAGGTCACGGATAATCACTTCTGAAGCGAATATTTGCTTACAAATCTCGGGGATGATGGCCTCTAGTAATGGACTCTGGCTCCGATCGCCGTATTCTATAAACTCGGGGTGATCGGCGAAGTGGTCCATGAAAAATTTCCAGATGTTGGATAAGTCTTTTTCCTTGACAAGTATTTGCTTTAGTTCGTCGTTCAATCTTCATCTTCATAGGGTTTCCGAGGGAGAGAATCTTACTGCACTACTATACTCGATATCTGCGATCGACTGACGGTCCTGGATGATGACATCCCTTATTTTGGGCGCGATCGGGCCCCACGCAGTCTGCTGGTGCGATCGCGCCCAGATGACCTACTGCTATTATACCTGACTGGAGGAAGAGCCTCACGAGCCCATTCCCTGTCAGAGACCTTGTCATTATCCACATTTTTTCAAGTAATCTTTGTGGCAAGCTCTACACCTATGCACAAGTCTTGGAACCTCCGCCAGCCCCGCCGTCTGCCAGCCAGGGTTACCATCTCCAGAACGACCAATGAAACCACCTTTCGCGAGCGATACTTTTCCAAAATTCTGCGGTTGTCAAATTATCATCGGGTAAATTGAGATGCGCTACTAACACTTTTAAGCACTTGATGGGAATCAACTTAGAAGCTGGAAGTTCTGGAGTAGTACGGCGCTCGATTACGTAATTGTAACAACCGATCCTGATACAATTGCTAAAAATCCCAGTAATGCTAATAACCCTGATGCTGTCTCTAGCTGCCGTTTCTCTATGGCACAACCAGTCTTCATGCATTTGTGATATTCGCACAATTTTCCAACTATACCAGTCTAATTGTTGTAAAGCATCCTCCGCATCTTGCACCTTCACAGTTGTAAATAAAATCCATTCTAATCCATCATCAACTCCCGCTTCCCAACAACGAATGCACCATCCTGAGATGGTTTCTTCTTTTGAATAAGGACTGTTTAATGGTGGGTGAATGGTCAGCCCAAGCCACTTCCAACTTGACTGTACGTTGGGGTTCTCCATTACGACCACGTAACACCATCGTTTTATAAGTCATGCTCTCCAGAGTGCGAGCATAGGTTTTAAGGTTACTTTTAGTCCCCGAGGCCGTTGTCATCACTCGATGAAGACAAATTCTCACCAAGCCATGCCACCCTAAAGCTTGTGAAGGTTTAATGTCATCGAATACATCACTCTCTATATCTCCAACACTCACCCATAACGACCCTGTTGTTAATAATGGAGTCCTACCTATTGACTCCACCATTTCCGCCCATTTGTCTCCTTCTGTACGAACATTTCCTTTTTTCGTTGGCGATAGGTTTTTTTCTCTTTTTTTGGCTCTAGACACATCCAAGTCTCCTGACCTGCTAGACCTAATATTTCTGGGTTGTCTGGTTTTGGGATAACTGCTAGACTACTATATACCATTATTCCTCTACCTTTACCATTTCCAATATATCCTATACCTTTTATGTCTTGACGCTGACTATAATCTAATTCCGTAGTATCTTGCAGAAACAACACTACTGATGAATCACTTTCTCTAGCCCTCTCAATGGTCTTTTCCCAATGAGGTTTACTTAACATGAGTTACAAATGAGGTTTACTTAACATGAGTCACATCAGAAGAATTTAACAATCGATAAGCTGCTATAGCTTGACTCCATTGAGTCATTTGTTCAGGCCTACTGGCTGTTGGATTAGCTGCCATTGCCGCTCCCACTTTAATAGCTCTTTGTGTGCGACGGCTATCTCCCAAATCACAGGTTGACCATTGGGAAGTGGCCTATTTATTAATGTCTATTAACTCCTGCTGATTCATCATGTGTGATTTTTACTACAATTATTGCCTTGGGTGTGAGGAGACCGGTATACTACCGCAGTATAACGGGGAAGTGAATCACCTATCACTGGCAGTATCAAGTTCCAGGCGATGTCCCACGTATGTGGGTGAAAACTACCCTATTTCCAGCTTAACACAAAATGTGGGTAATGACAATGCCAGAGACTGGGAACGAGGGAGTGCGATTCGTTCCGGCATAAGCCAGTAGGTGAAAGTCGGGTCTGGCTCTATCAGCCAGATAACTCTGGTTATCATGGGGGTTAAATTCCCTTTCCCCAGGTACGGGGGTCGAGGGTACTACCGGTCGGAGGTGCTACGGAGCCACATCGCCGTGGTGCCTCCCGAGGACTTAAATGTAGGATAACTGGCAGCCTAAGCCGGTGACGCCGCTAGGAAAGATGCTAATGGTTAAACAAGCGAACCTATGTAAACCTCGTTAACCAGAACCAGCGGAAGAAGGCTTATGCGCTTGCCCAAAAAGGGAAATGGTAGTTAGTATTAGCTCTTGCCTCTGGCTAATAACGTACTCAAAGAACTCCCGGGGTATAGTAGGAACCTAAAAGCATCGTGAAATGATACTAAGGGAACGAAGTAACCTCTCGTGAGCTGTCCCCATTTGGACAAGTTAGATGTAAAGCGCAAGCCACGAAGAAGAAGGATGTCCTAAGAAGCTAACGCCCAGGGTAATGCCTGTGGATATGCAGACGTAGGACGGATATGGTAAGACACCCTTGGGAAAAGTAACCTTAATGTCACAGAACTAGGGAGAAATTCCGAAAGTACGAATTTTGGATTCAAATCTTAGCCAGGTAAAGTTCAGAGCCCTTACGAAAAGCGGAAAGCAGAATGGGGAAGATGTTAGTAAAGAGCGGCGAGTATGGTTTGCTGAACTATCCTCCGCGAACCTTCCGCAGCTCAGTACTTAAACGGTCCAATAGGATTGACCATAAGGGGTAAAATTTCAAAGGGTAAGGGACAACGGGGGTAACCCCCAGTAATCCTACTGATGACAACAGCTTACCAACCAGTAGCCGTGTGCGGTTCCAGTCGCTCTTCAGGTTTCGCTCTTGGAGGGTTGGGGAGTGATTCCCAGCTCGACCCCGACCAAATCATGCTCCCTTGATAGGGAACATGATTTTTGATAATCACGACTGCACTTTGCTAATTTTTGCCGATATTCTAGCCATTACTTCCTTATGAGGGATTAATTCTCCCCGGTCCGCTGCTTCAATTCCTTTCTTGATTTCTGCGATTTGCCATGCTTCCTCTTCTAAAAACTGTCCGATCGCTTGATTGACCAGACAATCGATCTACAGATTCATTTGCTTGGCCAAGCCAAATTATCTAGCTTTTTTTGTTTTTTCAAGTATATTCTGATCGTAAATTATGCTGAATTGCCCATGAAATTTATCCCCTGTGCCTATTGAAAATTATCCTATCTCTCGTTGCCTGACTCTGGCAGACAACGCAATGCCAGAGGCTCTGCCTCTAGTTTTTTCCTGACTGAATATGTTATTATCAGAAAATATTCCATTCTTGTCAAAGCCCAAATCATTGGTACATTAATCTTTATCCTAGACTAGAGGCAGAACTCTCAACTCTCGGGTGCAACGATAATGGGGTGCATCTCACTTTTGACATTCGTAGGTTGAGTTGACGCCCTTGAAACCCAACAAGTCCAACGCCAACAACATATCTTTGTTGGGTTTCGTGCCTCAACCCAACCTACGACATTAAGATTTTTGCTTCTATGAGATGCACCCCGATAATGCATTTAATCTAGCCTGCGCAGGCGGGCTTTGTTTGTGTAGCCGGGCCCTTTAGGGTTCGGGCTGTGTCCCTCGGGTAGTGCGACTAGCGCTCCCGGGGGACACAGAAGGCTAAGCAAATATGAGATGCGCCCTAACTCTCTGGCATAATTTCAATGCACCCAAACGGCCAAAGGATGAGGCGGGTTTTCAACTTGCGCCTACTCAACCGCCCCACCCAGTTGATTTTCGGACGGAGTTTTCCCCATCGCTGGAACAGGTCTGGGTGGTGATAAACATGTAGTGATGCACCATCTATCCCGACAAACATTCATTGTAATGATGAACAAAGTACCAAATAGCTTTTTTTTCTTTTGTTGCTCAGATAAATTGACGACCGGAAACCATTTTTCTATGAGTTTCAGGTAGGACACCAAATAATCCTATTCATATCCGAGGGGTTGGTTGGCCTGTTCTTCATTCATAAGTAATCCTTATCATTCGTGCTCGCTAACCACCTATATAGCCTAACCTGTCAAAAAAACCTGAGTAAAAATACTCAGGTGCTCGACTTTTGCAAGAGGTCTAATAGACAACTCCTAACACAAATAGCTTTAACCAGTCTCCTCCCGCTTCTGTCTCCCACCAGGAGGATTCTGGATGCTGATCTCGACGCGCAATCGCTTGTTGATGGCGTCCGACGCTACTTTTTGGTAGATCGGTTGCTTCGGCAATCGCAAGAGATGCTTTTGATACCCTCTTTCTGAAGACATTTGGCGACGGCGGAACACCGTTGTCGTATAGTAAGACTCATCGTTCCCGATTCGCAGATTTACAAGGGATACAATACCAATCCCTGTGACCTATCGCAGGGATTTTTTTGAGAGTGTTTTTTTATACACGTCATCGCCGAATTTTTTGTCCCGCTTTACGCTGATAGCCCTTTTTTCTACCCATGACTTTCAGTTTTTTTGTCCCGCTTTACGCTGATACCTCGCCGTTTCATCAACCATTATAAAAAAGGACAGCGTGCCATATAGCTTGCCCTATCTACGTTCTAACCCGCGTTGTCCCCCTATCAGATTTCCTCTACGAGATCTAGAATGCCCATAATTGATTTCTACTGGTTGAGTCTCCATAACTCTACCAGTATATAACATTCCTGTGGCCAAGCCTGCGGGAGTGTTTTTTTGTCCCACCTCTGTTCCCTTGTTCGTATTTCTAATGGCATACATCGAAAGAACTTCCCACTGGACAGTATTTATGTATCTTTATTATATACCATGTGAGCTTTTTTACACCCTTTTCTACTTTTAAAACAGCCTCTAAGGTTTAAATGCATATGTTCCTTATGCATGGCAAGAACAGGTCGAAGTTGTCGAGATGAAAAGTAAAAAAAGTAGACGATTAAATGTCTGAGTATTTTTGAACCGCAAGAATGAAATAGAGCCTTACTTATTTGAGTGCCGGCTCAATAGTGAGGTGGTCATATCATGTATAGATGATTTTTGCTCGAAATTAGAGAAAAAAACAGTGTTGGTGATGGATAATGCTTCTACCCATACGAGTAATGCAGTAAAGAATAAACAAGAAGAATGGGAAAAAAAACTTTGACAATATTTTCCTTGCCCACCTATTCTACGGAATTAAATATCATTTAAATTTTGTGGCTATTTCTTAAATATGAGTGGTTAAATATTGATGCCTATGAGATTTGGAAAAGTTTAGTTAAAGCGGTGGAAGATGTGCTTTGAGGCGTTGAAAAAAATCTAAAATTAATTTTGCCTAACTACTTAAGTCTGAGACGTTGGTCCGTCTGGTGGCAAAACGAGAGAATTTGGATTTGGCTTTAGGCGAGAAGGAAAACTCTGGCATTCTCAAATCGATGGCCATCCGCATGGAGTTTCTCAGGGATCCGCAACGACGGATCCGCTTTATCTATCTCCCCAAACATACCTCTTGGCTCAATCAGATAGAATGCTGGTTCTCGATTCTGGTCAGACGGCTGCTGAAACGGGGCAATTTCACCTCGACTATGATCTCCAACAGCAAATAGAGGCATTCTGAGAATATTTCAATCGACGCTGGGCCAAACCATTCAACTGGAAGTTCCAGGGCTTTAAAGAAGCTTGTAATACTGGGTAGTTATTTCTGCCCGGAGGCACTAGTAGACCACGCCGCAAATAACTCCGATAACTTAGATGAGCAACGGCTTACCGATATAAGTCCAACGAAACGGTTTGGCCAAGGTATCATTAAAGAACTCAATGAATGCGAGAATACGAATGCGTGAGTTCTTCTACCGACGTGAAGTTGCCGCGTTTGAGCAAACGACGGGTTCTTATGCCAAACCAAATTTCCACCTGGTTGAGCCATGAGCAATGTTTGGGGGTATACACAAAGTGGATGCGGTGGCTTGGATTTTGTAAAAAATCTGCACGAGAAGCCATGCTTTGGAGAATGCTGGACTTCCCTTTCAAACCTAATTTATCTTCAAGACCGCACAACTGGGCAACAAGCTTAACCAGGCTTTCGGATTTGTGGGTATTCAATTGGTTGCAAATAAATACCCATTGGCCCGAGGGGTCGGTTTCCACAGTAGCCTGGATGTGCGCTGCAAAATCTTCTTCGGTGCCTGTAGGTCCGATAGACGGACAGATAACCTTGCCAGTCGCTATCTCAAAATTGGCTATCAACCCTTGCGTGCCGTGCCGTTTGTATTCAAATTCGACTGCCTCAGGTTTGCCCGGTCTCATCGGACTGGTCGGATAAAGGTGCTCCAAGACCTGAATCCCCATCTTTTCATCCGTGCTGACCACATGCACACCTCTATTGTGCAACAACTCCGCTTGATGATAGAGCTTGCAGACCTGTCTAACTTCTTGCCGAAAAGCTGCTTCGTCTTCGACTTCATGATTCAACCAATATTTGCTGCGGTGTGGCTTGAGAGCGGCCTGATTTTAAAAAACGACCGACCGTTGTCGGTGAAATCTCCTCTACTATACCCCGTTTGACAGCTTCATTGACTAACCCCTTGCGCGTCCAATGACTCAGATAAGACGGTGGTGTTTCACAAGCTAAAGCAATGACTTGGCACACATGTTCTGCGCTGAATAGACCAGGGCTTTCGGGGCGCGGTTTGTCCGCCAAGAGCTTACCAATCCCTATTCGCAATTCGGCGTTGCACAACGACGGGATGATAAGGGTTGAAAATTGTTAATTGTCAATGGTCAATTGAAATAGTTATAGATGTTCATCAATAGACAAATAAACAATTTTTCAATTTTCAACTATTGACTGCTATCATCCCAAAAATGTGCAACGCCCGCAATTCTTTAGACTTGCCCACTAATTTTTCCAATTCATGGGCACCCTCTATCCACCTCTTCCGCCAAAGACCTACGGTATCTTCGCATAAACCCAAGTCTTGGCTAATCGTTTTGTTATTATAGCCGGCGGCGGCTTTCAGGATAATCTGCGTCCTTAGCACCAAGCTGTGGGGCGTTTCGCGACTACGGGCAATCCGAAGCAGCAGTTCCTTTTGTTCAGGCATGAGGTTGAGAGGTTTCGTCGGTCGGGCCATGTTCTTGAGCGCTCAGTTTTTTGTAACATAGCTGCGATTATAACAAACTAGCCATCATTTGTGCTAGAATGGCACTCAGCTGCACCGCTGAAATCATTGTCCTGCAAGGGTTTCCGCCAAGCCGAATTTTCGAGGTGCCTCTGTCAACTATATTATCCGATATATTTGCAGCGTGGTGTACTAGAAATAAGGGTTTGAGTAACTGTCGAACTCAAGTCAATACTGCCTAAGTATTTTTACCTACTGCACAACGGGGATGCTCCCGATCAATCTCCTCCATCCAACAGTTCCAAAACTGCCTTCGGTGACAACTTATCCTTAAACCAAACAATCCTAGCGGGCGTCTTCCTAATATTAACACCCGCTTTTTCCAGATTCAAGCGTTCGGAAACTGCTAGAATCAAATTATCGCATTCCGCCTTGCGCACCTGAGCAAACTTCTTCTGCAAATATTCCGGACGCCAATAACCGACAATTTCCAGCAAAAACACCCGTCCATCGGGATGTACCAAACGAAAGTCCGGAACCATAACGCTGCCCGGAATAGGAATTAAATCAACTTCCCTCTCTAAAACCCACTCCGTTTTCAGTTTTTCCCAGCGGTTAGCAAAAGAAGCCTCTAACATACTATCATAAGGCTTACCCGGAGGATAGTGACTGACTAAACCACAATCAGAATCGAGACTGAAACGACCCGTTTTCGGTTCACCAGTGTAAAAATCTCGCGTTTGCAGGGTAGCATGCATGCTCCATCTAGTAACATGAAGTAAAGCAGGGAGAAGTTTAGCTAGGGCCAACCCATATCTAGTGCTAACCTTCAATAAACTCGTCGGACCATCAACAGTAATCGTAAACCCGTGGTCAGCATCGCCTTCAATATAGGCCATCAACTGAAATAGCTTCAGATAGCGAAATAAAAGTTTATATTCTCCAGGAACATTGCGGTGAGCATTCAGAATAATCTGAGTAGCGCGGTAGAAAATCCCTTGCACTTGGGCAAGATTATAGCGATGCAGCAAAGCTTCCGGTTCCGGCGCGTCGAACTGAGTCAAAATCCGATTCTCTGGCAAGTCCGCATACAACCCCTCCCGGATATGGACGGATAGCACTTCCCGGTTTAACTCGCCAGAGAGAGTATCTGCTAGCATTGCTAAAGTTTTTTCCGTTGCTTGGGGACTGGGAACAACGGTGGCAGCTTGCGCAAACACCCGCTGTCGCAACATTGGCGGTTCTAGGGGACTAACGATCTCAAAGGTGGAGAAAGCACTTTTGAGGATATGGGCAAGTCCCCGCCTTACTCTAAAATCAGGACTGTCCCCTTCCAATTCCTGTAGGCGCCTGTCCAGTTCCCCCATGCAGTTGCCAGTCAGGGATTGAAAGCAGTTAATCAATTCAGTCGCCAGGCCCAAATTGCTATTAATGGCCAGTCCCTTGGGGATGATCGTCTCCCCATTGTGCCGGTGACTCAGGAGATCGCTGGGTAACATAAGTAGTTCTCTGTTTGGTGAAAACCTCGTTCCCTGCCGGAGTCAGGGAACGGGCCTCTTAAGGCAGAGCCTAGTACACCACACCGTAAATAGATTGGATAATCTAGCTAGCCGTGGTCTCTCTCACGTCAGGATTGGTCTAAACCCTTGCAGGGCAATAATTTCAGCGGTGCTGTCTACAGCAAATTTAGCACAAATGTTGGCTAAGCTGTCGCGCATCTAAACTGCATATTTGGGCTGTCGATCAAATCGTGGCAACCGGAGACCCCTAAGCATTTCAGCCACTCAGCCTGCCCCATTTTCGACTATGCAATTTAAATGCGGCGTTGCACTTCGGACGGGATGATGGGTCTCTTTGCATAAGTCTTAAACATAGACTATAAGCCACTTTCAGTTATGTGCAAACAATGGCATCATCCCCAAAATGTGCAACGCCTTAAATGTATCACAGCTTAGTGTGTTATAATTACAGCTAAGTTACAAAAACACCGCTCGCTCAAGAACATGGCTCGACCAACGAAACCACTCAACCTCATGAGAGAACAAAAGAAACTGCTCGAAGGGATTGCCCGCAGTCGCCAAACACCGCACAGCTTGGTGCTACGGACACAGATTGTCCTCAAAGCCGCCGCCGGCGATAATAACAAAACGATTAGCCAAGACTTAGGCTTGTGCGAAGATACTGTCGGTCTTTGGCGGAAGAGGTGGATAGAGGGTGCCCATGAGTTAGAACAGTTCGCGGGTAAGCCCAAAGAATTGCGGATTCTAATTGGCAAGCTAAAGGCAGACAAACCGCGCCCTGGAAGTCCCGACATATTCAGCGCCGAGCAAGTGTGCCAAATCATTGCTTTGGCTTGTGAAACGCCGCCAGAATACCTAAGTCATTGGACGCGAAAAGAGTAGACATGTCCAAAATATAATTTTTTGCTATAATTGGAGGTCAAAATTTTATTTATGAGTCGATAAATATGAGTTATATTTGCCGTTAAAATTGCCAATAATCTAAATAAATGCTTATTATCAGCTCGTAATAACGCTCAATTGAGTAAATAAGCTGAATAAATGGTAATCACCGCAAATGTTTCAGCTTTTTTATGGCGCATTTATTCTCGAATTACTACATCTATTGGAGTCAGTTATTGCTCTAAGTTGTTGGCTAGGACTAATTGTGTATGGTGCCTGGGTTTCAGATATATTATAATTTGGCGATTGCTCTTAAAAAATTGAGTTTAATCAATACTATTTTTGCTTTGTTGACAGTAAATACATCAAACCCTGATTTATTCGTGTAAGTAACATATGTGATAAAATGAGGTGGAGATTAAAACCCAGACCTGGCAAAGGTTTTATTCTTGGACAGGTCTAGTTGGTACACGAAACTATCAAGCGAGGTATAGCAGAGGAGATAACACCTTCCACCGTCGGTCGTTTTTTAACATCAGGCAGACCTTAAGCCGCACCGTAGCAAATATTGGCAAAATCTAGAAGTCGAAAACGAAGCAGCTTTTCGACAAGAGGTCAGACAAGTGTGCAAACTCTATCATCAAGCCGAGTCGTTGCACACCCAAGGTGTACATGTGGTCAGCACAGATGAAAAGACTGGGATTCAAGCAACCGAGCGTATTTACCCGACTCGTCCGATGAAATCGGGCAAACCAGAGGCAGTAGAATTTGAATATGAACGGCACGGCACTCAAGCATTGATAGCTACTTCTGAAGTGGCAACGGGCAAAGTTATCTGTTCGTCAGTGGGACCTACCCGCACGGAAGAAGATTTTGCAGCGCATATCCGCGCCACTGTGGAAATAGACCCCCAGGGTCAATGGATATTTATTTGCGATCAATTGAATACTCACAAATCCGAAAGTCTGGTTAACGGGACTTTGAGAAAAAATAGGCGTAAAATGGCATCAAACCCTTTCACAGAGCCACAGTGGGGTCGAGCTGGTCTCGCTCAACCCAGGCGAGCGGGTTTGCTGCCTATGAATTTCCTTCGACGTAAAACCCACACCCCGTAAGCTAAGAAGCCGTTTTTTGCCTGAGAAAATCTCAAAGTCCCGTATAACAAACTAGCCATCATTTGTGCTAGAATGGCACTCAGCTGCACCGCTGAAATCATTGTCCTGCAAGGGTTTCCGCCAAGCCGAATTTTCGAGGTGCCTCTGTCAACTATATTATCCGATATATTTGCGGCCTGGTGTACTAGTATACACCCTCTGGAGCGAAAATACTTCACCAACCCTAGGAGACCTCCTGCGTTGTGCAATAGCTTTGAGAGCTGAAATTATTATCCTGCAAGGGTTTGAGCTGTGTCCCACCCCGAAGAAAAACACAAGTGCCAGCTTGAAAGCTATCTATTTTCAATAAGCTGTCTCTATTGCAGTGAGCAGTTACCACTTCGATGTCTCCTGGGTAGTAGTCTATCAAGATTGAGTTGACAGATGAAGAACGGTATAGCAGTCTGGAATTAAGTAATCCGGCTCTTCGGTACAAAGCAATGGTATTTTATCAAAAAAATAAGGTTGTAAGCCTTGCGCAGCAAGGCGAGGGAGCCCCTTAGCATACATTCGGAAAATGGGTTAATCAATTCGCCCCTAGCCTTACACTGCAAGGCTTTCGGCGGTTTTTAACTATCAATTTAGCGCTCCCAAGTATCGAAGACCCAGTAATCCTTGTATCGGTTGCAGGGTAAGGGTCAGAATCAATAATGGGGAGAGATTCGAATCGGATCTCGAGAAGACGATTATTAAGAATATCCTCCACTATTGACAATCCCTGCTGATTATATTATTACCCATGATACTGCCCATGGCTTTTTATTCACAAAAAAATGCCTAAATATTAGTACATTGTCGCCCTTATACCATTTTGGAAAAACAATGCTACAATTAGTTAAAGACCTAAATAGGAGGAAGTATGGCCGGCGTAGTTAAGATAGAAATTATCGAATCTAAATAATACCTTCAAAAATTGCTATCCCGAACCACCGGTGATAAGAAAGAGCGAGTACAAGCTTTATACTGGCTAAAAATTGGGGTCGTAGAAACAACTGAACATATTGCTGTTCTTTTAGCTTGTCATCGGACAACCGTATCTCGTTGGTTGACAATTTATCGAGAAGATGGTTTGGAAAAATTATTAGAACAAAAAAAAAGCCCCGGACGGCCCCGTTTAATACCCGAAGAAGCCCTAGAATCTCTCAAAAAGGAATTGTCGGAACCAGAAGTGTTTAATAGCTATGGAGAACTTCAGTTATGGTTGAAAATATTTGGGGAGCTAGATTTATCTTATTGGACAGTATATGAATGGGTTCATTATCGACTTAAAGCAAAGTTAAAAACTCCGAGGCCAAGACATATTAAACAAATTCCAGGTAGAATATAAACAGTTAAAAATGAGTTGCCAAATGTGCTAAAATCAGCGGTTTAAAGGATTAGAGCTTGGTCTAATCCTCAGAAATAAGTCAGGTTTTGGTGTCAAGATGAAACTCGACTGGGTTTAATGACACGGTCGCCACTCGGAAAGGAGTAAAACCTATACAAACTGAACAATTGGAATTTAAGTATTTTTGGCTTTATGGTTTAATTGAACCACGATCAAGGGAGCATTTTTTATAGGAATTTTCCCATTTAGATACAATTTGTTTTGAAAAATACTTAGAGTTATTTTCCCAAGATTATCCTAATGAACTACATATTATCCAGGCGGACAATAGCGGAGCACATCAAGGCTCAACCCTTTCAATACCGTCAAATATTATTTTAATTTTTCAACCATCATACTCTCCAGAAGTTAATCCAATAGAAAGATTGTGGTTGGAAATCAAAAAGCAATTAAAAAGATGAGAATGGTTCAAAGACTTGGACGAATTGCGTCAAATTTTGAGTAGGATATTAGGATAATTAAGCAATCACGCTGTTGCATCTTTAAGTAAATGGGGATTTATTGTCGATGCTTTATGTGTAGCAAACATATAGCAAAATGGTATTACTCCAGAAGAACGGGAGCATCTAGAGCAAGTAAAAAAAGGTAAAACTGCTGCCTATAAGATTAACCACGCACGGATTCTGCTTAAAGCAGATATCAATCAAGAAGGTTTAGCAAGACCAAAATATTAGTAACGCACTAGACATAAGTGTTTCGACAATTGAACGAGTCCGCAAACCCTTTGTCGAAATTGGAATAGAATCAGCTCTTGAGCGTAAACCTCAACAAAATCACAAAGAATCTTGTCTGGAGAAAAAGAAGCTTATTTAATTGCCCTTACTTGTAGGGAACCACCTCCCGATGTCACTTGACAAGGGTGATTTAATAAGATATCACCCTTGTCAAGTGACACCGCCAGGACAAGCTCCCTGGACCTTACCTCTCCTGCCAGACAAGATGGTGGAAGTTGAATATGTCGAGAGCATCTCTCATGAAACTATCAGACAAACGCTAAAAAAAATGATTTAAAGGCTAAATGAATCTTGGGTAATTCCCCCTGACTTTGTTTGCCAAATGGAGGAGGTAATAGAAGTATACCTCAGACCTTACGACTCTCAAAATACTGTCGTATGTTTTGAGGAAAGTAATAAGCAGTTAGTTAAAGAGACTCCCACTCCTTTACCAATGAAACCCCCTGGCGTTGAAACGGACAAATCTGGAGTTAATGAACGGTATGATTACGAGTACGAGCGAAATGGAACCTGTAATATGTTTATGTTTTCAGAGCCTCTAGCTGGTTGGCGTCATGTAGAAGTTACGGAGAGAAGAACTAAGAAAGATTACCCTAAACCAATGAAATATTTAGTCGAGCTTAAATGATGATCAAAAAATTACGGTTGTTCAAGACCAACTGAATACTCATGTACCTAATTCTTTATATGAAGCTTTTGAGCCAGCGTCAGCCAAGAGAATTTTAGATAAACTAGATTTTCATTATACCCCCAAGCATGGTAGTTGGCTCGGCTGAAATTGAATTGAGTGTTTGAGCTCGTCAATGTCTTGACCGTCGAATTCATGACATTGAGTCTTTAATCCGAGAGATAGAGGCCTGGGAAGAATTACGAAATCAAGAGAGTCGTAAGAGCTCCTGGCAATTTACAACAACTGATGCTCGGATAAAGCTCAAGGGTCTTTACCCATCAATTCAATCTTGACTGACTAGTAGTGCGAGTAGCGCTCCCAGGAGACATCGAAGGTCGGAGAACTCATGCATTCGTATTCTTGCATTCATTGATTTCTTTAATGATGCCTTAGCCAAACCGTTTCGCTGGACTTATATAGGTAAGCCGTTGCTCATCTAAGTTATCGGAGTCATTTGTGGTGTGGTCTACTAGGGTTTTCACTTTAGGGGGATTTTCCCCCGAGAAGTTCATGCACATTCTGTGTTAAGCATCGCCCCGTGAAAAACGGCTCGACGCTTTGCCAGGGGGAGAGGCCAAAGACCTGACGATACCAATCGGAAACCGCAGCAAACGAGACTGTTTCCAGGGCTATAGAGATCAGCTCAGCCGTCAACTTAGTGGTGAGGAGGGGCAGGGCATCTGCGTAGGAGGAGACGAAACATTAGGAGGCTTGTGCGATTCGTTCTAGCCTAACGTGGTCAAACACGGAACGCTAGCCCGGTTTCATTAGCCGGGAACTCTGACCGCATGGGGGTTAAATTCCCCTCCCCCCAGGTACGGGGGTGACACCGGTCCTCGGTGCTACGAAGCGACATCATCGTGGTGCTAAGCGAGGACTCAAATGTAGGATAACTGGCAGCCTAAGCCGGTGACGCCGCTAGGAAAGATATCCAAGGTTAGAGCAGGCAAACATGTGCAAGCCTCGTTATAAGGAACCAGCGAAATAAGGCTATATGCGCTGGCCTAAAAAGGAAATGGTAGCTAGTATTAGTTTTAGACTCTGGCTAATATAGTACTCAAATAGCTCCCGGGGTATAGTGTGGACCTAAAGGTATCGCGAAATGTTGTTAGGGAACGAAGTAACCTCTCGTGTGCTGTCCATCAGGACAAGTTAGATGTTAAGCGCAAGCCACGGGGGGAGGGATGGCCCAAGAAGCGAATGCCCGGGGTAATTCCTGGGATAACATCTACAGTAATGTAGATGATGCTGGGTAGCCAGCGCTGACGTGGGTCGGTGATACTAGGAAGCTGCTGGAATGAGTAATCCTAAAAAGCCACGGAACTAATCCGAAACGCAAGTGGAGGATAAGGTATGGATAACTGGTAAAACTGACTTGAAAATGGTGATACTAACGGTTATCAGAACAACCACTCGCTAAACCAGGAAAGGGAAGAAAAGACAGGCGGCAAGGGCTAACGGAAGTAATTCCTATTAAGTCTACCTATGAAAAGGGCCTAGTACCCAGTAGCCGGATGCGGTGAAAATCGCAAGTCCGGTTCCTCAAGGGAGGGTCGGGAAGCGATTCCCGGCTCGACCCCATCCACCCATTTTGGTGATGGTGGAATTGAGAGCGTGGCTACATTTTCACGCCTTGTCGAAAGTGACAATCGTACCTACGAAACGTGGCAACAGCAAATTCAATCGTGGTGGACGAACGGCGGGATGGCACTGTCACTTCATGGTCAGTGATGGAGCTTTCATCACTGATTAAACTGGCCCTAGAAGGCTTGAGCTGTACTGAGTTCTTCCCTCTCACAGCTGCGTTCCCTGGCGATGCGCTACGGCATCAACAAAGCCCAAACCGCCATTGATACCTTTGAACGACACATTCCTTCCTTTGCTGAAGGAATTCATGCTCTTGTGCGCTGGGTCAGCGAAGCGTTCCATGCCAAAACTGACGATTTAGAGTTGCAGCAGTGGGTGGTGGAACTTTTGTTGCCCTGGGCCTATTGGCATCAACAAGCAGACAAAACTAGACAAAAATGACTCAAACTTGTCTATCAGGTGGCTGCGGAGCAAGCCAAGGAGCGCTTGCTTGCTCACCCTCTCACTCAACAATTAGAGGCGGCGAAGCATCAACAGTGGGTAGAGTGGGCAAACTGGATCGCTCTTAAATATCAACGCACCACCTCAGCCGTGGAAGGGCGCAATGGCTATTTGTCTGGTATCCATCATAGCTCTCGCGGTTTCTCTGTTCAAACCTTAGCCCTGCTTACCCTCATCCACAATTTTGACATCAGACGAGCGGATGGTAGCACGCCTGCACAAGGAATATTTGGGCATTCTTTTCCAAATCTCTCAGAGTGGGTGGTAGACCATATGGGTGAACTCCCCCGACCACGACAGTCATCTTTAGCACAACCGCTGAATCCCTTACCCAGACTGACTGTCCCGGCTTAAGTTGGTAGCCCGTACCGCCGCAGAGGTTGCCCTGGCAGAGATAGGATCACTTCTAACCTATCTGGTAATGTGCGATTCGTTCAGGCGTAAACTGGCGACGGTGAAGTCTGGTCTGGTTTCATTTGCCGGATAACTCTGGTTATCATGGGGGTTAAATTCCCTCTCCCCAGGTGTGGGGGGTCGAGGGTACTACCGGTCCTTAGTGCTGCGGAGTCACATCGCCGTGGTGCTCCGCTAGGACTTAAATGTAGGATAGCTGGCAGCCTAAGCCAGTGACGCCACTAGTAAAGATGCTCATGGCTAGAACAAGCGAACCTGTGTAAGCCTCGTTAATAGGAACCAGCGGAATAAGGCTTATACGCTGGCCCAAAAGGGAAATGGTAGCTAGTGTTGGTCGTATTGTCTGGCCAACATCGCACTCGAATAGCTCCCGGGGTATAGCAGGGGCCTAAAAGCATCGAGAAATGATACCAGGGAACGAAGTAACCTCTTGTGTGCAGTTCGGCTCAACGGGGCCGAACCAGTTAGATGTACGTCCGCGTAGCGTGCGCGCAGCGCATAGCGCAAGCCACGAGGGGAGAGATAGCCCGAGAAGCTAATGCCTAGGGTAATTCCTATGGATAAGTTGAGGACTGCCTCAACATGCAGACGCGGGTTGGTGAAAGTAGGAAATCTTGGGAAAAAGTATCTCTAAGAAGCCCCGAAACCTCTAGAAGGTGGGATGACTGGTAAAACAGAGAAAAGAAAAATGGTAATACTTAAGGTTATCTGGCAGCGCCACTTACCAACCAGGAAAGGGGAGAAATCTCGTGAGATGAGGGACAATGGGAGTAATCCTTAATAATCCTAGCAATGACAATGCCCTGCTTCCCAGTAGCCGGATGCGGTAAAGAGAGTCCGGTTCCGAATGGGAGGGTTGGGGGGTGACAATAGGCTCGACCCCGACTATTATCGGATAGATTACCGCTGCCTTGGGGTCTATCTCATCTATTTGCTGCGTGTAATTGCTTGTTTATGTCGGCTGACGCTGCTTTTGGATAGACCGGTTGCCGATGATATTGCTCTGATAGTTTTGACACCCTCTTTCTGGAGACATTTGGCGACTTTTTGGCACCGTTCACGCAAGCGTAAGACTCATCGTTCCCGAGAAGAAGATTTACAAGGGATACGATACCAATCCCTGTGACCTGTCGCAGGGATTGGTTCAAAAGTGCTTTTTATACACGTCTTCCCCGCTTTACGTTGGTAGCCTTAACGCCACAAAGGTGAAAACCAATATTGGCATCCTTCAAGACCCTAGCTATGATGAACCTACCGCTCATAGCGATGGATTGCCCCTGAATACAAAACTCTCGATTATGGAATGCGTTGGCGGATTGAAGCCATGTTTTCTGATGAGAAAATCCCGAGGTTTTGGTATTACTCCAGACCCAAAAAGAACATGCAGATCCTATTGAACGTTTGATGCAAGGTTATGGCTCTAGCTATGTATTGGTCAACATCTGCCAGTATGAGTGATGAGACGCCTTTGCCCAAGGGGAGCATCATACGCTTCCGTCAAGGGTGTTCCTTGTTTACCACTGGACTTAGTTTTATTATTCGAGGGATTCATGGACTACCGGTCCCCCCTCTATGGGCTCGCTCTCTAACTGAGGGGTGGTAAGCTGCGGCCCAACACAAATCTTGACAATTCTCAGGTGAGTGGTATAACTACCCTGCCATCTGCCGAGGAAGTCAAACCGCTCGATCGGAGTGCTGCCCAGCTTGTACAATACGATCGTCTTTGGAGCTACCATCACAGGATAATTATGGACATTCTTTCCTTAGGTTGGGTTTCGCTGCTAGTTTGCTTCACCTTCTCGATCTCATTGGTCGTGTGGGGTCGCAACGGCTTCTAATTGACGCGCTATCAAGTCCGCAATGGAATCTACTGTTGTTTTTAACGTCCTCGTTTTGCTTGGCTTTGGGCTGCTGGTGATTGTCACTGGCGGCATTATCTATCTTACCCTGGCAGATTGGCGTGATCGCCGACGCCGGGAACGGGATAAGCGCCAAGGCTAAAAGCCGTAGGGTGGGCACCGCCCACCTGACGCGCCTGTACCCAGGGATTTTAGTCGTAGGGTGGAATGGCACTGACTTAAGCATCATTTGAGTAACTGTGCTTTCAACTCTTGACGCCGTTGCCTCGCTTGGGGCGCAGCCACTCCTTCGTCGTCAGTGCCATTCGTCGTAGGGTGGGCACCGCCCACCTGACGCGCCTGTACCCAGGGATTTTAGGTAACAAGTATGACTACAGGCGCGATTTCCTTATGGGAGTATGAAGAAAGATTCTGGTGTACCGATCGCCGATCGCCAGCATTAATGTCTCTTGACAACTGACCGCTAGCAACTGACCACTAACAACTAACAACAGCCGCTCTGCCTCTATGGTGCATATCAAGCGCCTGGAACTCACCAATTTCAAGTCCTTCGGCGGCACAAAGGGAATTCCTTTGCTGCCTGGGTTTACCGTGGTTTCTGGACCAAACGGTTCGGGCAAATCGAATATCCTGGATGCGCTGCTGTTTTGTCTAGGCTTGTCCAGTTCTAAGGGCATGCGGGCAGAACGCCTACCGGATTTGATCAATCATAACCAAAAGGACCGCAAAATCAAAGAAGCCAGCGTCACCGTCACCTTTGACTTGGGGTCCGATATCGATGGAGGCGAGTCCCAGGACTGGACTGTCAGCCGCAGAATCAGAGTCACCCGTAAGGGCTACACATCCACATACTACATCAATGGTGAAACTGCCACCCTCACGGAACTGCATGCAGAACTCAACCGCCTGCGGATTTATCCAGAAGGCTATAATGTGGTGCTGCAAGGGGATGTCACCAGCATTATTTCCATGAACTCCAGGGCCAGGCGGGAGATCATTGATGAATTAGCTGGCATAGCCGAGTTTGACCGCAAAATTGACCAGGCGAAAGAAAAGTTAGATGCTGTCAAGGAGCGCGAACAAAGTTCTCGGATTATAGAAAAGGAACTGATTGGCCAGCGCGATCGCCTGGCCGCAAACCGGGCCAAAGCCGAACAATACCAGCAGCTGCGCGCTCGACTACAGCAACAGCAACAGTGGGAGGTGCTGCTCAAATGGCGATCGCTCAAGCAGCAAGTCTGGCAGCTGCGAGAACAGATATCCGCAGGCGATCGCTCCCAGGCCCAGCTGAAAGACCAGGAAAATAGTATATCAAATCAAATAAGTCAAGTGACTGCTGAACTGGACAGCCTCAACGCTAGGGTAAAAGCTTTGGGAGAAGAGGATATGCTGGCTTTACAATCAACTCTAGCAACCCAGCAAGCCGAACAGCGGCAACTGGAACAGCGGCAGGGGGAACTAGGATCCAGGGAGAAAAATATTAAAGCAACGATAGCTAGCAGCGAGCAAGAAATTCAGACCGCCAGACAATCTATAGAGGCTTTAGGATCGCAATACCAGCAAGAGACCCAGCACCGCCAGTCAAGAGAACGGGAAGTTACCAGGGCCCAAGCAGAATTGGAGCAATGCCGGGAAGCCACAAGTGCGATCGCCACCGCAGCTCAAGAATGGGTACAGAAACAAGGAGACCTGAACCGGCAAATAGAGACCATACTGCAAACCCTAGACCCCCAACGTGCCGAACTGGCCCAGTTAGGAGAACGCCAGCACCAGCTCGCTCGGGTCATACAGGAGCAACAACAGCTGATCGAGACCCTAGAGCCAGAAATGGCTAGCAAACAGGTGCTCTTAGGAGAATTGCAAGGAAAAATAACTAGCTCTACTCGAGAAATCCAAGCGATCGGTCAATCCCTAGGGACGGTAGAATCAGAACTGCAAACCCAGCTGGAGACGCAAAAACGGCTGCTAGGAGAGCAACGAGACAAGCAGCGGCAACTGGATAAGCTAGAAGCCCAAGCCCAAGCCCAGCAAGAAGTCCAGGGCACCTATGCTAGCAAACTGATCTTGAAAAGAAGAATAGCAGGAGTTTGCGGATTAGTGGCCCAGCTGGGAATCGTAGAACCGCGCTATCAGTTAGCATTAGAAATAGCCGCAGGGGGGCGGATGGGGAATTTAGTCGTCGAAGATGATGGCCTTGCAGCAGCCTCGATCGCACTGCTCAAACAAGAACGTGCTGGTCGAGCCACTTTCTTACCGTTAAGTAAAATTAGACCTCCGAAATTTTCTTTCCCTATGCAGATGCGCTGGGCAAAAGGATTTATTGACTTCGCTATTAATTTGATAGAATGCGACCCCCGCTATCGGGATATATTTGCTTATGTCTTCGGGAATACTGCAGTCTTTTCTGACTTAGAAACGGCCTGCTGCCAGCTGGGGAAATGCCGCATTGTCACCTTGTCCGGTGAACTGCTGGAAGCTTCTGGGGCTATGACTGGTGGCAGCGGCAACCAAGGTTCCGGGCTGCATTTTGGCTCCCAAGAAGCCACAGAGTTGGCAGAAGTCCTGGCTCTCAGAGAACGTTTGCAGGCGATCGCCCTAATCTTGGCTCGTTGTGAAGAGGAAATACAGGGCCTGGAAGTGGCCAAAGCACAGCAGTCCGTGCAGTTGATGGAAGCAAAGGCTAATCAGAGGGAAAACCAGCTACGCTTAGAACAGCTGCAAAAAGAGATTAAAACAATATCTGAGCAAAAAGAGCAGGCTAACCGGCAATTGACCAAGCATCAGCAGGAAGCAACCGCCACTAGCGAACGCTTGCAGGTGCTGCACAAGGAGTTACCAGCCCTGGAGGAGCAACTGGTGCAACATCGGCAAGCCCTAGCAGAACTGGAGAAAGATGAAACGACAAGCGAATGGCAGCAGCTTCAGGCAAACATAAGGTCCAAAGAAGCCCAGCTGTCAGAACGCCAAAAGGCCCTGCGAGAATCAGAACAGCGGTTGCAGGATCTGGAAAATCGGCGCGAGCGCACTCAGGCAAAAATCCAGGAATTAGAACAACGTATAGTTGAATTGTCTCAAGAGCAATCACTCCTCGGCGTCGATCTCTGTGAAGTCAGCGCTCAGCAATCAGCACTCAGCAGTCAGATAGGGGAAACACAAACGCAACTGTCAGAGATTTCCGAGAGATTAGCAGTAGTCAAACAGGAACGCAATCGGGTAGAAGAAAAACTGCGGGAATTACATCTGCAGCAACAACAGCTACAATTCCAGCTCGGCAAGCTAGCAGAAGCTCAGCAAACCCGTCGCCAGGAACTAGAAACCCTGGTTCGCCAGCTGGAAACCACTCAGACAGAACTGCCCGACCCATTACCGGAGGTACCAGAATATCTGAGCATCTCACAGCTGCAAAAAGAACTGCGCAGCCTGCAAAAGCGCCTGCAAGCACTCGAACCAGTCAACATGCTAGCAATCGAAGAATACGATCACACTCAAGGGCGGCTAGAGGAACTTACAGAGAAACTAACTATACTAGAGAAAGAGCGGACAGAACTGCTACTGCGGATAGAGAACTTCACCACCCTGCGGCGGAAAGCCTTCAAAGGGGCCTTCGACGCCGTTAACGAAAACTTCCAGACCATATTTGCCGAACTGTCCGACGGCGACGGCTACTTGCAGCTAGAGGCTCCTCAAGACCCCACTAGCGGCGGTCTCAACCTGGTAGCCCATCCCAAAGGGAAGCCAGTGCAGCGGTTAGCCTCTATGTCCGGCGGCGAAAAATCCTTGACAGCACTGAGTTTTATCTTTGCCCTGCAACGGTATCGCCCCTCGCCCTTCTACGCCTTTGACGAAGTGGATATGTTTCTGGATGGAGCAAACGTAGAGAAATTAGCTAAAATGATTAAACGGCAAGCTATGCAAGCACAGTTCATAGTAGTGAGTCTGCGACGCCCCATGATTGAATCCTCAGAGCGTACCATTGGCGTTACTCAAGCCCGGGGAGCCTATACCCAAGTGCTGGGCATCAAAATACCGCCCCAACAGACATAGCTTCCGAGGCGTTGCACAATCACGGGATGATGGGCATAGTTGCAGCACTTTTAAACTTAGAGTACAAGCTATTTTCTGTTATGTGCAAAAAAGGGAATCATCCCCAAAATGTGCAACGCCGCTTCCGATTAGCTAATAGTATTATTAGTACATACAATTTGATCAGATCAACAGAACTCTGCCCATTATAATGATGCCCGAACAAATCATCCAACGCTCAGAATTTCTGGGAACCCAAGTGATCACCCGCGATACTGGCAAGCGCCTAGGGGTGGTGAGTCAACTGTGGGTAGATATCGATCGGCAAGAGGTCGTAGCAGTTAGTCTAAGAGAGAACCTGATCGCAGGACTGCTCTCCTCGATACCACGGTATATGTACCTGAGCAGCATTCGTCAGATTGGCGACGTGATCCTAGTTGACGATGACAACGTCATCGAGGATATTGATGTAGAAGCATACAGCAGCCTGATTAACAGCGAAGTGATCACAGAAGCAGGCGAGATGCTAGGTAGGGTAAGAGGCTTCAAATTCTCCGACAATGACTATAAGGTTTGCGCTTTGATCATTGCCTCCTTAGGGATACCCCAGATTCCCGATCGGGTTGTGAGTACCTACGAATTGCCGATCGACCAAATCGTCAGCAGTGGCCCAAACCGCCTGATAGTATTTGAAGGTGCTGAAGAACAGTTAATTCAGCTGAGTGTAGGATGGCTAGAACGCCTAGGAATTGGTGAAGCGCCCTGGGAACGAGAAGGAGAAGAAGCCTACATGCTCCCCACAATCCAGACAGACAAACAGCTGGGTCCGGGAACCCCCGTCAGAACTGCCAAACCAATCCGCCAAACTGCACCAGTAGTTGAAGAGACCTGGAATGAGGATAATTGGCAAGAACCGGAAGCTGAACCGATACGCAAGTTGCAGCCAGAACCGGTTTACGAGGAATTAGAACAAGATAACTGGGGCGAGACAACCTCTGCGGTGTATCCTAGTGCTGTGTCTCCCGAGAGCGCTAGTCGCACAAAAGGGGAGACACCGAGCGAACAATACGGCAAGAAAGCCTATGCCGAACTAGAGTCTTACGATTACTATGAAGATGATTACGACGACATGTCCAAAGATGCCTGGGCTGATGATGAGCCGGAAGCCTACAAACCCCCGCGCGTAAACATTCCCGAAAAGACTAAGAAACCAGAGTACGAAGGAGAGATGGATTATTAGTAATGGGTAGAAAGTCTTGCCGGAAAGACAAATCAGCTAGACTTAAAGTATGTCTATTCAAACATTTCCCCTGGCAACAGTCAAAAAAATCAGACAGTATATCAAAAATATGCTGGTGGTGCCGGACTCAGAAAACCATCCCAAAGGGTGGGTTTCCTTTGAGGAAGTAGACGATCTACCTGAACCAGAGTCTCTGGAGCAACTGGGGGATTTGTTTAAGTTTTCCAGTCCCCTAGACGCCCAAATGCCAGCACCTAACACAGCCGGGAGTTGGTTTATCAGTACCGTTAACCCTGGATCGGTGTTTGGCAAGTTGCCAGGGTTGAAACTGAAATCGGGGTGGCGGTTAGTAAGCTATCTTTATCGTCAGCAGGATAATGGTGTGGGCATTACCTGGGCAGTACCAGAGGCGATGAGTACAACAGCAGAGTTGGAAAATGCTCTGGCAGATAGTAGCGATGATTTAAATCCGCCTCACCCAGCTGCGGCATTGCCAGATTTTATGGAAGCTTTAGAGGGCGATCGATCGCCTAGGTCTTTTCTAATCGCCTCTCTGCTGCGCCGAGAACTAGAGGAATTTGGACGCTTGGGCAAGAATTGCCGATGGAGCAATCACCGGCTGATTAACGAAATTCCCGCCCAAGTGAAATGGCAGTGGAAAACCTCCTCAGCCCCCAAAGACCTCTCTACCAAAGTACAGGTTTTGCCCGATGGCAAAGTCGCCGTGGAGTTTTTTACCTTACAAGTTACCCAACCTGTAGTTATCTGCTGTCATATGGAGCGGTACCCAGCCTCTGGATACAATGCCAAATATGTCGATCAGCCCGTAGCGATTCCAGTCCGTAAAACTTAGCTCATTGGCCTAAGGTAGGACTTGTCTCGCCCGTCCGAGACCTAGAACTCATGGAGCGCGGTCAAGAGCAGTTGATAGAGTAGAGCAATTTATTTTGTCGCGACCTGAACTTAAGTTTTGCAGCGAACCGAGAAAATTTGTTGAGTCAATATGCCGGGATTTTGAAGATGGAAAAGTGCTTGATGCAGATCCAGATGAAGCAGCTTTAGTGATGTAATACTGTGCTCGGGATGAACCCAACATATGCTTGTCAAAAAGGTGCTCGCTAAAGAGCTGCAGTTGACAGTTGCTGTTCCCTCTGCTCCTTAATAGGAGTCATCGTGAGTTCTTACCCTGGAATGAGGATTTAATAATGTGTCAAACTCGTCTGAAACGCCCGCGCTGACAATACTTTATGGCTTCTCGGATGAGCATCTTGTTTAATCCTTGTTCCACTGTATGAGGCAACAAGTTTCAACCTATATTCCGCACGACAAAATGTATTACGTAATGATGACAACCGCTTGTTGATGAAAGCGAACCGAAAACATCTTATCCGTATAAAAAATTATACGTTTTGTTGGCCAAATCGTCAGACATATTACGTGTTACAAAATGTCGTGCAATTGCAATCGTACCGTATCATTACATATTCCTATGTATTACGATTTGTAGTGCAAAATATAGGTTTCAACCAGCTTGACTACAGATGCCAAACACAGAAGTATAGCCATTTAGAAAGGTGTTCCCGCCCACTGGTCCGATTTCGCCATTGCAGAAAAAGCCACTCAGGGGAATATCGTCCAGATAGCGTTGAAACAGCTGAGAGTCAAAATTGGGGTGTCCGTAAAGTCCTTCTCCTCGTCCCATGCAGGCGAACATTAAGGCCCCGGCGGCGGCCCCCTTGGCAGACTGCTTTTGATAGCGCTGCAACAGCAGGTCTAAATCTTCAGCAGATGCTTGGGCGTCTCGCAGGTGAAATTGAATCCGCTGACCCAGACGCACCCGATCGCCGATCGCGATCGCCCCGGCTTTGGGATCGACTCCCAGCAAATTGCGGATTAAAAAGTCCCCATGTTGCAGTTGCAGCTTAAATTCATCCCGGGCAATACCTACAAACAGGGAGTGTTCGGCCAACTCCCGGTCTTTTTCGCTCAAAGTTGCCACCATCTCCCGCAACAGTTCTAGAGGCGGGCGTGACTTGCCACCACCACCCAGAGTCGATTCTACATCGGACTCCGACAGGGCTAGCACAATATTTCGCTCTCCGGACGTCACCCGGAACGTTGGCCCGATCGGGCGACATCCCTGAGCTACAATTGTTTCCATCACTATATTGCCACTCAATGCCACTCCCACCGCGCCATCTCGGTAGAGCTGGTAATTGCAAAACAAACTACTGCCCGACCCCACGCGCTCGCCGCTAGCCAGGCCCCCCACCTTCACGGACCCAGGGTAAGCATAATCCAATCCCTGGAGTAGGTCGTTGATGCCAGCCGAAAATGGATCGGCTAAGATGATAAACTGCGGACCGACAGCAGGGGAAACACTGATCGCCCGGGCCCAAGCGTCCGGGGGACTATCTAGATCCGGCAATGCCTCGGAAGCCACGTGAAAAGCTTTCGCCTCCACTCCGGGCAGCTGAGCTAAAGTAATACTGAGGGCTGCCGAACCTTCCAGTTCCAGGGCCTTTCTTTGCTGGTTCATGCCAATCACGCCGCCGCCGCCGCAACCAATCAGCGCTGGCACCGACAACCGTTCTTGCAGCAGGGGCATGAGGCGGGAATACTCGCTAGCGAAAGCATTGGAAATAAACACTAGGGCCAAAGAAGCCTCCCCTGGTAATAGTTCCCGGAGGTTCTCGCAGACTTCTATGACTGCTGCTTCCAAAGAAGCACGGGTTGATAAGGCATTTGCCCATTTCATTTGATTGTTCATAGTTAGAAATTGTATATAGTTTCCGTCGTAGCAGTCAAATGTCCGCAGCCAGGGCCACCGTCGCGCCCGTTCGCGCAGTGTGGGGCAGCCATGGGCCTCTAGAACATCAGTCAAGTTGAAGCTAGAAACCGGGTTTTTGGTGCCGCTATCTTAGAGAGATCGATGTTCTGACAAGAGAAACCTGGTTATCAGTACCGACTCTCTAGATCCTATCGGTTCGTCCAGATTTTCCATCTCCGTGAGGGTCGGTTATCTCTGTTATGCTGGTTCGTATTACCACAACTTAGCATATTTTGACAATCTATGTTAACATTTCTATACATAGGCAGCACCAGATCAGGTCGTGAGGGAGGATGGGTGAAATCTTAAAAAATAAGCATACATACAGCTAGTCCTCGCCAAAGTCAGGTACAATCATCGTTAGTGGTGCCTTGCGCCAGAACCGGATCTAGCTGCTCAACTAGCAAAAACATGATTGAGGATAATAAATGACTACCCTGCAAGAAAAAATCGAACAAGAACGCGAGCAAGCTCGTGCTGTATGCGATACCAAAGGTGCAACCTCTCCAGAATGTGTCGCGGCCTATGATGCTCTCGAAGAAATGCAAGCAGAAGCATCGCATCAGAAGGAAATTCCCGGAAAAACCAACTTCGATAAATACTGCGATGAGGATCCTGGTGCTGCTGAGTGCCGTATATATGAAGACTAGGGCGATCTTTGGCAGCGATCGCGGTCTCCGAGGGTCTGCCGGAGACCTCGCGAGGCTCTGAGCTTGTAAATTTGACCCAAGACGACCCCGCTAGCAGAGTGCTGGCGGGGTTATTGGCGTCAGGTAGCATGGTGGGATGCTAGGCTTGGGTTTGAGTTTAGCTTTTATCAGCCTGGAAATGTTTATGGATGAAATGTTGTTGCGAAGTCTTGTCTGGACTGACTACCGCCTGGCGGTAATATTTACAGTGTTGATACCCCTAGGGCTGCTAGTCTGGGCGGCTGTCAAACGATCGGGGGCGATGGTGCATTTATTAATCATTTACTGGCGAGTTGCGAGTCTGCTAGCAATTACAGTCTATCTGATGATTGCCGCTATGCCCATCAGTTTTGTCTCGGGTCTGTGCGCCCGCATCTTGATTCCCATCTCCCTGTGGTTTTGGGTGGACCTGAACGAAGAAATTGAAGATTTGCCGTCATCTCGGCCTTTGAAACTATGCTTTACTGCCTGGCGCTGGGCAGTGACAATTTACACGATCGGGGGCGCTGTGCTCCTGATTCCCAACCTGCGTTGTGCAGTGCTGGCAAAAGCCCAACTGATCGCCGATCCATTTTGCAACATTTGGCTAGAAGCCCCTTGGGCTTATAAACAGATTTTCCATGCCAACTCTACGGAAGGATTTTTAGGGGTTCTGGGGATCCTTGGTTTAATGATTTACGTTCTGTACTTCAGCTCTTTTGTGCTGTTCAAACTAGGCAAGCAAGGACGATCTGCTGTATAACCATGAATAACTCGATTGCAAACCGTCTGGAACAGTATACGATTAAACGCCCCTCGGAAGTGCTGCTGGTCGCGGCAGAAATTAGTGGAGAATCAGACCAAATTCTGATTTTCAAGGGATTTTCTAGTTCCCTCATGCGCCCTACAGCTTTTGACCCCGATGTGCCAGTTCTGCCAGCCTCCGCGAGGATTGTTAGTATCGATCGGGTAAAAAGTCCCTATAATCTTGATGCTCCCTGTTACATTCAACAGGGACTGACTTGGGAAACTATGGAACCTCTCTTGGCAGAGGTGGGAGTTTGATTCTTCTGTACCGAGGCAAGGGATCGGCTTGCCTCGGTCATCTATGATAACCTAAGTTGCGACCTATTAAAAAAAATATGAATTACCCACTTATACTTTACAGATATTTGGGATATTTCGTAGCTTTTGATACAAAATTATATTTTTTTTGTGCTAGACGGCGGGTTGGCTGTTTATAGGTTATAATGTACTAAAATAATAGTTAATTGCTGGGGGATGTAGATGATGGAAGATATGATTACAACAATTTTTGTTCTTTGTGACGAGCTACTAAAAGCGTTAAATATAAAAGAAGATCCACAAGTAAAAATGAACAATGCCGAAGTGATGACAGTCGGATTAGTTGCTGCATATTTTTTCGGAGGACACCACGATCGCTCTTATAAATTTATAGTCGAACACAAGTATATAAAAAATCTGTTAAGTAAAAGTAGGTTCAATCGTCGATTACACAATATTGACGAACCAATTTGGATGTTTTTCTTCCAAGTTATAGCTCAAACATTTAAAGAGCTCAATCCGGGTCAAGAATATATTCTTGATAGTTTCCCGGTGCCAGTATGTGATAATATTAGGATTGATAGATGCCAAATTTATAACAAGGAAGAATATCGAGGGTATATTGCCAGTAAAAAACGTTATTTTTATGGATTAAGAGTTCATATGTTGGTAAACAAAAATGGAAAGCTAATAGAATTTTATCTAGATCCTGGTAGTTATAATGATGTTAAAGTTTTGCAATCTTTTGGCTTTGACTTACCATCAAATTCAATAGTTTATGGAGATAAAGCTTATAATGATTATCAATTAGAGGATTTACTAAAAGAGTCGTCAAGTATAATGTTAAAACCTTTGCGAAAAAAGAACTCAAAAAGAAAAGAATCTTCTTGTTTTGAATATATACAAAAAGTAACAAGAAAACAAGTTGAAACCTGTTTTAGTCGAATCACCAATTTGTTTCCCAAGTCAATTCATGCTGTTACATCTAAGGGATTAGAGTTGAAAATAATTCTCTTTATCATAGCTTTTTGTATCCAATTTTTATAGGTCGCAACTTGAGTTATGATAATATTATCTGTAAATTCTCACAACACTATAAATATCTTAACAGCCCCCCAAACTCAAACCGAAAACGCCGTAAGGATTGTGGTCACAGAGACGATCGGGGATAATCTCTGTATAGCATGTGAAGATGGTCAAAAAGTTTATGAACGGATAGCAGCGGCTTTTCACGCTGGCAAGAAGGTGATAGTATCTTTCAAGGATGCTGAAGATATTACTACCGCTTTCCTGGCAGAGGCGATCGCTCAATTGTACCATGTCTTTCCAGAAGAGCAGGTGGAATCATCTCTCAGGGTCGTGGATATGGAGGAAATTGATGCCATAGACCTGGAAGATGCAATATACTGGACAAAGGAATATATCAAAGACCCGGAGCGATATATAGCTGCGGCGAAGGAAGCATTCGGAGATTACTTCTTTGACTAAATAGTCACCCATAATTGATTCTCCTATAACACAGTTTAATAAATTTTGCTATCATATCATTGTCACGAAATCTGTTAACTAACTCAGGAAGAAGCCATGAATATCTTAACAGCCCCCCAGACTCAAACAGAAAACGCCGTAGAGATTGTGGTCACGGAGGCGATCGGGGACACAATATGTATAGCCAGCGAAGATGGCCAGAAAGTTTATGACCGGATAGCAGCGGCTTTTCAGGCAGGCAAGAAGGTGATAGTATCCTTCAAGGATGCGGAAGATATTACTACCGCTTTCCTGGCAGAGGCGATCGGCTATTTATACGCAGACTTTCCCGAAGAGCAGGTCGAATCATCTCTCAGGATTGTCGATATGCAGGAAATTGATGCCATAGACCTCGAAGATGCAATATACTGGGTTAAGGAGTATATAAAAGACCCGCAGAGATTCGAGGCTGCTGCACGAGAAGCGTTTGGTGATTACTATGAGTAACCAAGTTTACCGCATCAGCGAATATAGATTTAGCAATACTGATGCGGTATTGTTCGATGTTAATATCTGGTTGTACATTTATGGACCGCCGGGTAATCGATATCCGCGATTACAAAGCACATATACTTTGGCACTCAGGCGAATTCGCAGTGTGCGAGGTCGCATATTTCTCGATGTGCTGGTACTGTCTGAATTCATTAATGCTTTCTCTCGATTCATTTATAACGAATTACCACAAGTAAGAAAGCCAGCAGAGTTCAAAACTTTCCGCGACAGTGACTAGTTTAAGCCGTTGGCTGCCAAAATTGCTAGAAAGGCTGAGAAAATATTGGATAAGTGCGAACTGACGGAGAGTGGCTTGACATCGGTTAATCTGCGGGGTATCGTAAGAGAGTATGCAGCAGGCGAGTCTGATTTTAATGACCAAGTGTTGGCGGAACTATGCAAGACTAAGGAACTGATATTGGTTACCCACGATACGGATTTCTCTGGCGATAATTTGACGATCCTTACGGCTAATCGGAGGTTGCTGCCTGAGTAGGCGTCGGGTAAAATGGGCAAAGGGCGATCGCCGGCAGACCTTAAATGTAAAGGATATCCATTAGCCCGCGCCGGCGAGGGAGGGAACATGAGGCGCCATTATTGAGGGTGGGGGGAACAATCCACCGGCACTATGATAATTGATGGAGACTTAGCCCGCGCAGGGGGGCGAGGGAAAGGGAACAATTCACCTGCGCTATGATATCATTGATGAGACGATGTTAGAATAAACAGAGCAACCTGGGAGCAGCAAAGTTATGGAAAATCCCTTGATTAACAACCGGTACCTTCTCTTCGACAACCCGAGATCGGGCGGGATGGCTGATGTTTATCAAGCCACGGACAGGAAGAAAGGGCCGCAGGAAGTCGTCGCCATAAAGATATTCAAGAACCAAGAGATAGAGACAAAGTTTTTAGATGAGTCTTTCAAGCGCGAAACCCAAGCCCTGAAAGATTTAAAGCATCCTCACATTATCGAACTCCTAGATTCAGGTCAGGAGGAAAGCACGGGTAACTACTTCCTCGTCCTGGAGTGGATGGAGAAGGACTTGAAAACATTTCTGGAAGAATCACCTGTAGAAGGATGGGATGAGTTCTGGGAAGACATCGGGTTACCGGTGCTGGAAGCGCTGGCTTTCTCCCACAATCGCGAAATCATTCACCGGGATATCAAGCCCAGCAACATTTTAGTGGCGAGTGACGGAACACTCAAACTCGCTGATTTCGGCATCTCTAAGCTCAGGAGATATCTGCAACAGAGCAATACCCTCAGAGAATTTCGTTTGAACACCTTCACGCCGCCAGAGGATGACGACGGGACTTATACTTATACTCGCGATGTTTACAGTTTTGGAGTATTGGTACTGAAATATCTCACGCAGGCGGAAATTGCAGATCGTGATGGCATTAATCAGGCACTGCAAGAGTTGAAGGCACAGGCATCGCCAGAAATCGTTAAAATCATCGAGCGTACTGTTTCCTTAGATCCCAAAAAGCGCCAGCAGAATGCTGATGTGCTGCTAGCTGAAATCAAGGCTGTCCAAGGAAAGAGAGCGCCAAGTGAGTCACGCAGGCAAAGCCGTTGTTACCTGACACTTACTAGGAAGGCGTTAAACAATCTTCAGAATCTACTCAAGAAATCTCAGGAAGAAATTGAAAGGATTGTCCTAGAAGATTTGAATAGTGGGTGTGGAATCTCTCCTTTCAAGAAGGATGGAGAAGATCAAGAGAATCATTATTCGATATTTGGGTACTCATACAGATATCACGTGGCCACAGAACAATATAAGTTAGTTGTCATTAACGCTGAAGATTTTTCCAGCGCTACTCTCGAAAAATATCGAGAACGTGCCTGGTCTCCACCCTATGAATTCAGATTTGACGACAATCCTCCGAGAAGATGGGAAGCAGAGGAAGTTATTTGGGAATTGAGACAAGAGGTAGAAGGGCATGAAGCAAATCGGCGCCAGAGAAGAGCAGAAGAAGAAAAGCAGCGCATATTCCGAGTTTGGAGCGATCTTCTGAAAGCGAAGAAAGATTGGGAGGAGAATCGAGAAAAACCGCTGAAATACAGGAGCTTTAAACCGGAGGGGCATGGCAATCAGGTAATCTTTAAGTTATCAGAACTACTAGAAGATGATGTTGTTCCACAACCCCGCCACGTGAAAGGGTTCGATGGACGTAGCATTTTGCGGGGAGAGGTAGTGGAAGTCAATGGCGATGAATTGTATCTCTCTGTGAGCGATGGAGAAATAGACGAACTCCCACAAACAGGCGAATTGCTTTTCGATAATATTGCGGCGCTTGATGCATTAAGACGTCAAGAGAATGCTGTAGATGCGATTAAATACGATCAGGGGGTACGGGCGGATCTTCGGAATTTACTGGTCAATCCTGAAGCAGTCCATACTCCCGAGTTACCAGCAGCAGTGGAATTTTTGGATGCCAAACTCAACCCATCACAGCAAGAGGTGGTGAAGGCGGCATTGGGAACGGCAGATTTTTTGATAGTCCAAGGACCGCCGGGGACGGGAAAGACGACATTTATTACAGAAGTTATCCGACAAACTCTTCAGCAAAATCCTGATGCCAGAATTTTGCTGAGTTCCCAGACTCACGTAGCACTGGATAACGCCCTAGAACGAATTCTAGCTCTCAATCCTGATTTGAAAATGGTGCGACTCGGCAACCGTTCCAGGGTGTCAGATACGATTCACTCTCTCTTGCTGGAAGAACAGATGGAACGGTGGAGGGAGGAGGTGAGGGATCGCAGCCAGGAGTTTCTGGACAATTTGTCGGCAGAGAGAGGGTTCTCTCAAAATGATATTCATGATCTTAAAGTCGCGACCCTTTTGCAAGAGTTGAAAGCCAAGCTGACAAAGATTGAATATATGAGAACAGAACGGGAAAGTCGGAAACAGGAGAAATATAATATTCAGGTTGAACAGACTGATGAAGATCGAGAAAAGAGCAAACGTCTGTCGCGAGAGATTGAAGAGTTAGAGGAGGAGTCAAAGTCAGCCCGTAAGGAGCAAAGGGAAGTGGCTAAACGCCTGCAAGCATTAAGTGGAATTGACGAACGGGAGCTATTAAAGCTATCATCTGAGGAATTATATCTGCGGATCGATGAGTTGCTAGATCAAAATGACCCCGATGCTAAGATGATTCAACAACTGCTGAAACTGCAAGCAGATTGGTTCGAGTGCTTCGGGCGCAGTTATCAATTTAAAGCCGCTTTGATTAAGCGATCGTCTGTTGTCGCTGGAACCTGTATCGGCATTGCCAGATACATTCAGGACATAGAATTAGACCTTTGCATTATTGATGAGGCTTCCAAAGCTCTGGTCACAGAAGTGCTGGTGCCAATGGCGCGATCGCGTCGGTGGATACTGGTAGGCGACCCCAAGCAACTGCCACCCTTCCAAGATGAAGCCAGTCGGGATACGGAGCTTCTGAATAGGTACGAGCTCAGTTACGAGGAGATCCGAGAAACCTTGTTCGATCGGCTGCTGGGGACTCTCCCGGAAGCTTGTCGAAAGATGCTCGCCATTCAACATCGGATGGTAGCACCAATTGGCAATCTGATCGGCGAGTGCTTTTATGAAGGTCAGCTCAAAAGTGCTAGGACCGATATAGATGAAAACCTCGGTCAAGTTTTACGGCAACCGGTTACCTGGTTGACAACAAGCAAACTTAAAAATTGTCGCGAACAGGCTGCTAACTATAGTTATAATAATGCCACTGAGGTCAAGGTCATAGTCAAGGCGATCGAACAGCTCAATGTCATGGCAGAATCGGCTCAGAAAAAATACAGCATTGCTGTCTTGAGTGGGTACGCAGCACAGTTAGAATTACTCAATCGCAAACTATCTTCAAAAAGAAAAGTCTGGGAAGATTTGACATTCGAGTGCAACACGGTGGACGCCTTCCAAGGGCGGGAAGCAGATATTGTCATTTATTCCGTGACTCGTTCTAACGAAGAAAACCAAATAGGTTTCCTGAAGGATGAAGCGCGACTCAATGTCGCTTTATCCCGAGGTCGAGTTGGTTTAGTCATCGTAGGAGATCACCATTTTTGTCGTAACCTACCTACTGACAGCCCGTTACGTCGAGTTCTTGATTACATCGAGAGGCACACCGTTCCGGAAAAATCAGACGGTTGCCAATTGATAGAAGCTACGTTATCATAGTTTCTGTAGGTTGGGTAGAGTCGCCGCCGCCCTCACCCGTTCCCAGGCGGGAGCCAGGGAACGAGGGGTCCGGCTACAGAAACAAAGCAATCTAGATTACAAAAGTGAGAGGCACGAAACTCAACTGCATACATCGCTACGGAAAATAGATTTAGTGGGAGCGTTTTTATGAATTCACAAAAATCAACAGATATTACCCCAAAAGAACTGAAGCGCTACGACAACCGACCGGGTTTTGACTTGGTTAGCAGTAGAAAAGTCGGGTTACCAGTGTATAAAGTCACCCTGCAAGCGATCTGCCAGATCCGCAAACAAATTCCCCGATCGAAGAATATGTCTTGAAAGCAATGGATGCCGGATTTAATTCAGAAGACATTGGCGATTTTCTCGGTCTCGAACAGGAAATTATCAAAGATGCAATGATTAATCTGAGGAGGAGTGAAGATATTGACCTCATCGCCCCTGAAGGATCTTCGATGCAAGTGTGGTAATTGACCCAAAAAGGTAAAATAACCCTAAAAGAGGCTCAAACTATTGTCCCGGAGGAGCGCACCTTCGATATCGACTTTGATGGACTGCTGCGTAAAGCCCGCTGGTACGGACAATGGTTACTCAAACCGGGAGACTTGCGCCAGGACGGAATTATAGAAATTGACCCCTCTCCCAATAAACCCCCAGAATTGCCTGACATCAAACTCAAGGATGTGGACGCAATTATCAGCGAATTAGAACAGAAGAGAAGGAGGAAGCAAGAGCAGCAAGAGCAGCAAGATTTGCTAGCTTTGAAAGCCATTGAGCGCAAGTCTAGATTTTTTCAACCCGCCTTGGCATTAATCTATAAAGCTAAAGAAAGTGACGAGGTGCAAGTGGCGTTCGCGATCGATGGCCTCCGTTCTGACAAACATGAAGAAGTCTTTGCCCATAGCCGTCAGAAACTCAGAATTTCAGAGTCTCTTAAGGAAAGCGAACCTGGTACGCTAGCTGAAGAAGTTTTTGGCTCTGAATTGATTACCCAAGATCTGCTAGAAGAAGCAGAGGAACTGCAACAGAAGTTGGATTCTGCTCAAGTTGAACTAGATACGAGTCAAGAGGAACTTGAAAAAGCTGAGAACGATCGGGAAAACGCTGACTTCCAGCAAAAAATTAGCGATCTCCAGCAGAAACTTGAGTCTCTGAAAAAACAGGTTGAGCAGCGTCCAGTTCGGTTTTTGAAAGTTTACGACCACCCGCCTATGCTGCAAAAGGCTATTTCTCATAGCCAAGAACGTCTGATGATTATCTCTCCTTGGATTCGAGCTAATGTAGTTGATAAAAAGTTTCTGCAAGCATTTGAAAAAATGCTCAAGCGTCGGGTGGAAGTTTTCATTGGCTACGGTTTGGGAAATGAAGATAAAAACATGTCAGAAGATGACAGGAAAGCCGAGAAGGAGCTGAAAAAATTAGCTAGTAAGTACAAGAATTTTTGGCTGGAACGCCTGGGAAATACTCACGCAAAAACCCTCATATGCGATACCAAATTTGCAGTCACTACGAGTTTTAACTGGCTTTCCTTCAAGGGAGACCCCGATCGCACGTTTCGGGACGAACGGGGAACCCTTGTATCTATCCCCAAAAATATAAATGAGCTGTTCGCCAGCTACAGGAAGGAATTTGACTAGGGAAGGCGCCTCGGGACTGCGATCGAGAACTACATAGCCCGCGCAGGCGGGCTTTGTTCATGTAGCCCCACCCTTGAGGGTGGGGGTAAAACAATTCACCTGCGCTATGATATAATTGATGATACGATGTTATAATAGAAATACGCTATCTAGCCATAGCCAAGTTATGTCAGATATAGGAAGCTGCCTAACTGATTTTGATGAAGTCATCAAGGACAAACGATTACATGGAGAGTAAACTAGACAATAGTATGTGTAAAATGAATACACACAAGCTAACATTAGAGATGTCAGAAAAGCTTTTTCAGGAATTAACCTTGTTGGCAGATATGACGGAAGAATCTGTAGAATATTTAGCAGTCCGCCTTATTGCTACTAGAGTGCCATCATTACTGGAAAAAGAACGTAAATTCAATGAATTGCTAGAAGAAATTAAACCTGATACCATACATGGTGAAATAGGATTGTCAGAAACAAGAGAATATGAACTCCGATAATTCTCAGTTGTACGTTCCGCGTCAGGGAGATATCATTTGGCTCAACTTTACCCCTCAAGCTGGACGGGAACAAGCAGGTCGCCGTCCAGCACTGGTGCTTTCAAAAACGCGATACAATCGTCGAGTTGGACTCGCTTTGGTCTGTCCCATCACTAACCAGGTAAAAGGTTACCGTTTTGAAGTATTGATTCCAGAAGGATTGGTTATATCAGGAGTAGTTTTAGCAGATCAAATTATATCATTGGATTGGCAAGCAAGACAAGCAGAGTTTGCTTGTCAAGTAACCCCGGAAGTGATGACTGAAGTGGTTACTAAGTTAACTAACATATTAGCATGAACATATCTTAGTCCAGAAGAACAGGTTACGACGAAAACCGACAGGGTTTTGATTTCGTTAGCAGTTACGCGCACTGCGTAAAAGCGCCCTTCGTAACCCACCGGGTCAGGTCAGCGTAACCCCAGCCCGGTCCAGCGGGTCGTTCGTCTATTATCGCTATCCGTCCGGAACATAAGCGCGATCGCGAGTTCTTGGAATCATGATATCCTCCGAACACGAATGTGTCGTGTAGGAATATGATATTATCTGCTTTGAAGTCTCAAACTTCCGCTCGTCTAGACCAGTCCATATCTATGACTCCGCCAGTATCCCCTCAGAATGTGAATCTCCAAACTTGGGCTCCCTTGACTTTGCCCGCAACCCCCCTATTTGGCACCGATGGCATTCGCGGTCAAGCGGGAGAGTTGCTAACTGCGCCCTTAGCTTTGCAGGTGGGTTTCTGGGCCGGTCATGTGCTCAGAAATCATGCCCGCAGTGGGGGTACAATTATTATCGGTCAAGATTCGCGAAACTCCAGCGATATGCTGGCTATGTCTCTGTCCGCAGGTTTAACCGCTGCTGGGTTAGAAGTATGGAATGTCGGACTATGTCCGACTCCCGGCGTGGCCTATCTCACCGCAGCTACTGGGGCCCTGTCCGGTGTGATGATTTCCGCTAGCCACAACCCCCCAGAAGATAACGGCATTAAGTTTTTTGATGCCGATGGATCTAAGCTATCCCAGACTTTACAGGATGCTATTGATGCTGCCCTGCGCGGACACCCAGATATTGCCACTTCCCACAGCCCTTGGGGACGGCATTATCATCGACCTGAGTTGATCGATCGCTATATTGAGTCTTTAACTACATCCAGTCAGGGCCAGTCGCAGGGGATGCGCATTGTCTTAGATTTAGCTTGGGGTGCGGCAGTGCCAGTGGCCCCGGCCATCTTCCGGGCGATCGGGGCTGAAGTGATCTGCATTCACGACCGGGCGGACGGCGATCGCATCAATGTCAACTGCGGTTCCACCCACCTGGGGGCTCTGCAAGCTGCGGTGCTAGAGTACAATGCCGATCTGGGAATTGCCTTTGATGGGGATGCCGATCGGGCGATCGCGGTAGACAAGAAGGGCCGACCAGTCAACGGGGATTATATCCTCTACCTGTGGGGTCAAACCCTGCGCCAAGCCCAACAGTTGCCCGCCAACACCATTGTTTCTACAGTCATGGCCAACCTGGGGTTCCAGCGGGCCTGGGAACGGCAAGGGGGCCAATTAATCCGCACCCCTGTGGGCGATCGGCACGTCCAGGCGGAGATGGTGAAAACCGGTGCCATGCTGGGGGGCGAACAATCAGGACATATCCTCTGTCGCCATTACAGCGTCACGGGAGACGGACCCTTAACAGCTTTGCACCTAGCCACATTGGTAGCAGCATCAGGAGTAACCCTGTCAGAATTGGTAGATCGGAGTTTCCAGACCTATCCCCAACTGCTGCGCAACGTGCGGGTAGAAGACCGCCAGACTAGACTAAACTGGCAGCAGTGCCAGCCATTACAGCGGGCGATCGACCGTGCCAGCCAGGCCCTGGGGGACTCTGGGCGAGTCCTCGTGCGCGCTTCTGGCACAGAACCCGTCATCCGGGTTATGGTAGAAGCAGATAGGTCAGACCTTACCAGTTTGTGGGCCGAAAATCTCGTGCTAGCGGTGCAGCAACATCTAGCATAGTGCATCTCTACGCTGTTGCTGTATAGTGGGATAAGTAGGGGGCGATCGATCGCTTATAGCTAAGGAAAGAAATGCTTTCAGCTAGCTAGAAGCCATGCCGAAAACCAAGCTCAAGTCTAAGGTAAAATCACAGCAGCAGGCCAACCCCCAAACCCCAACTCTGTATCCCTTGCGGGAGCGCAGCGCATATCCCTTGCGGGAGCGTAGCCATGTAAGAAAGAGTTGGCGGCCCAAAAGCGGAAAGCAGCTAATATACGCAGAGAACTGATAGGCGCGATCGCGTAGCGTGCGCGCAGCGCATTCGGCCAATCTCCGCTCATGGCGATATAGGAGAACGCACAACGCGAATCAGCTTGCCTTGCAAATCTGATTCTGCTGTAATCACAATATGGATTCGGTTAGCCAGCGCCTCCCAATCGCGATTATTCGTACAGGCGATGATGCCAGCATGATCGGGCTGTACGCGGTGCAACCGAAAGAAATCTTTACGGTTCTGGGTAATAACAGCACGTTTGGAGCTAGTTGCAAAAGCTAACACATCCGTATCCCTTGCGGGAGCGCGCAGCGCATATCCCTTGCGGGAGCGCAGCGCATATCCCTTGCGGGAGCGCAGCCATGTCGGAAATTCTCTGATTTGCTTTGCCTGCTTCTTGAACAGTTAAAACATCGTGTCCCAAAGCTCGCAGCAATTCGACAACGGGATAGGGATATTGCTCATCGGCATATAGACGTGCCATGGGCTACAACTCCTCGTACATCACTTCATCGTTTTCGGCGATCTCTGTTTCAATTTCATCGGGGAAAGCTATGGCTACGCTCCCGCAAGGGATACGGCATAGGCCCAAGCCTTAGCAATATCAGTAGCTTCTATAGATGGATAGCTCGTGAGTAAGTCGGCTTCGCTATAGCCAAGCCGACGAGCTTCTACAAGCCCCCAAACGGTCATGCGAGTTCCAGCAATACAGGCACTACCGCCACAAACACCAGGGGTTTTTTCAATACCCCGCCCCAGGGTGATTTTGCCTTTAGATAGCAGTTGAACGACTTGAGCTTTTTCTTCGTCAGAGAGTGCCAGCAGTTGAGGCTCTAATTCTTTCAGCGTCATGGCCAACAATGGAATTACGGCTACTTACTATTATGTCTATTGTCCAAACAAGGGATGCCTATATAGCGGTTTTCACCCACGCGCGTGGTCTATCTCTGACGAAGGCACTCTTGGCACAGAAGCGCTCAGGGCCAATTCTTCTGTACCTCATCAGCGCCGAATACGCTATAATCGAATATGAAGTTATACGACCTGGATGCAATATTTGAAGATTTGCGCAAAAAGCAGAACGCTCCCATGCGAAAAATTTGTGAGTCTTCCAATCAAGCGGAGACCTCGCAGCAAGTCTTGGGAACATACCGGTCCACAATAGTCGATCGGGTGCCGCAGGCGATCGCCCCACCCACACAGCAGGCGAATGCGCTGCGCGCACGCGTAGCGTGCGCGCCTCATCTTGCTGCCGGTGCGATCGTTCCACCTCAACCAAGGGCGATCGCTTCTTTTCAAGTTTGACCGCACTTTGCAAACTCAAGAATTAACTCTCACGAATTACTTGCCCAAAGAATAGAAACATCGCTGTATTGCTTAAAGATTGAATCAGCAGTCACAAGGATCATGTCCTCCATTTGATCTTGGGCAATCAGCATTCGATCGCTCTTGATTTCGATGATGTAATGGTAATGCAGCTGCTCGTAACGCATGAGCTGTTGTAATTTCCAGAGATCGCATACCTAATTCCGCCATGGGACTATAAATGTAGGTATCTATCGGTTCTGGCAGAGGCAACTTTCCAATCGCCACTTTTATACCTATTTCCCAGACACTAGCAACAGAGAACCACAATTCATTCGTTTCATCAGCAATTTGCGCGATTGCATTTTCACATCTTAGCTCTGGTTGGACAAACCACCACAACCAGCACTGGGTATCCAGCAATAGTTTCACTGTTCATCCCCCGAGAATGCTGCTAAAATATCTGTTGGCAAAGGAGCGTTAAAGTCCTCTGGCAGGAGAAATTGCCCTCGATTTCTTTCCCTAAACTAGCTCGTCGATTAGATGAAGTCCGAAATGGAACCAACTTGGCAATGGGAATGCCTTGGTTTGAAATAATGATTTCTTCTCCAAGTTCTACACGGGACAATATCCGTGAGAGATTCCTTTCGCAGTCAGGGATGTTTACAGTTTCCACGTCCGCGTAGCGTGCGCGCAGCGCATTCTTAAAAAAATTCCCTTAATATTCTTCTTGCGCTCGAATAAAAACCTGATTTTTTTATCTGAAAAATGCGATCGCGCCTTCTTTCCGTCCAGTTAAGAAGATAGAAAGCGATCGCGTAGCGTGCGCGCAGCGCATTCTCTTCCTACAAAGCTAAGTATGATATTTCTGTTGTGACTTAACTATCTATTTATTCCCGCCCTGATAATTGCCTTCTCATAAGCGGCATCCTGTTCGTCAAAACTCAGAATTGCTACCCTTTTCGGAGCTGGTTTCTCATAAATTCGGTAAACTAGCTTGTAAGCGTTAGGGTTGCTTTCCTATTCAATATCCAAGACCCTATACCCCTTTAACCTTCTCTGCAAAATATGGTTGTGAAAACCTTCACGAACCTAAGGGGTCAGTCTTTAAAATAGGCTGAAAAACCTCTGTGAAGTCTGACTGTAGTTCTGGGGGGAGGTTTAGCAAGTCTTCAGCGTTTACTCCTCGGTGAATCTGTATCCCTTGCGGGAGCGCGCAGCGCATATCCCTTGCGGGAGCGTAGCCATGCGCAGATATCTCGATCGCGTAGCGTGCGCGCAGCGCATTCTTGTAGCCACGTTGTCTAATCCTTTCCCTGACAGCTTCCAGATTTATTGGTACTTCCCCGACCGTTTCCCATTCCACATAATCCGGCCATTCCTCGTCTTCTGGTAAATCAGAATCATCGTAATCAGTCAGATGGTAATCTTGTTGTGTGACTTTCAATCCCAGATCTGTAGCTTGAATGATACGCTGTAGCAGATCCCGATGCGATCGCATATCGGTAGGGGCTACTTCCAGTTCCATGTTTAGCTTACCCAACAGGGTTTCTAGGTAACCTGCAACAGCAGCTAAGGGATGCCGGACAACTTTCTGTTCGCGTAGCGTGCAGCACGCAGCGCGAATGCGCTGCGTGGCGTAGCCATGCGGTTTCCATAGCCAGTTCCTTTACTTTACCCTATCAGTCTATCATATTTTTGACTTGTACTAAATATTAAGACAATTACTATGTCTGAACCCGAGATCGCAGTCACCATCAAACTCTTCGCCGCCTATCAAGAAGCCTATGGCCTCTCGGAACTACAGCGGAAATTTCCCCCACATACTCCTGTCGCCGCAGTCCTAGAACGCGCGATCGCGGAACATCCCGAACTCCAGCAATGGCGCGAACTCACCCGCTTTGGTATCAATCTCCAATTCGTCGAACCCGATACCCGACTGCAAGATGGCGATGAAGTTGTCCTCATACCACCGGTCAGCGGCGGCTAGGACATCGAGTATTCTCAGAAACCCGGTTTCTTGACTGGCCCTCTACTCTCAGTCATCGGTAGAGAGGGGCGGCCAAAAAAACCGTATCCCTTGCGGGAGCGCAGCCATAAAAAATTTTTTTCCACAAATTATTGGGTTGAGAGGGGATTTTGGCAGGGCCATCAGTCGATTCTGGAGGATATTTTTCCAGTTCTATCGCCCTAAAACTCACTCCTGGTAAGGCTTTCAGCAATACTATTGGGAATATTATTTTTTTGGAAAATTAATCCAGATTAAAAAAGTCTGGTATGGTTGCAAGGTATTTTTTCCCCGTGCTACGATTTCAACATCAATCGCAATCAAGGAAATTAACCAGTCATGACAGTAGCAACCAGCACCCCAATATTCTGCACAACCACTGGCTTTAGCACCACCCTGAAATGTAAAGAATGTGGTGAAGAGTACCTGCTGGAAGCAAAGCACATCTGCGAAGATGTCTGCTTTGGCCCCTTGGAAGTCAAGTATGATTATGACAAACTGCGCCTCTCCGTCAGCCGCGCTACCATAGAAGCCGGTCCTAACTCGATTTGGCGCTATCGTCCCTTCTTACCTGTTGCTACTGATAATCCTATAGATGTAGGCACCGGCATGACGCCCCTAGTGAAATCTCACCGGTTGGCGCGGCGTCTGGGACTAAAGAATCTATATATAAAGAATGATGCAGTCAATATGCCCACTCTCAGCTTTAAGGATAGAGTGGTGTCAGTGGCATTAACTCGGGCCCGAGAGTTGGGTTTCTCCACAGTGTCTTGCGCGAGTACCGGAAATTTGGCCAATTCAACCGCTGCGATCGCGGCCCATGCCGGTCTGGACTGCTGCGTGTTCATCCCCGCAGACTTGGAAGCGGGTAAGGTCCTGGGCACCTTGATTTACAATCCCACGGTGATGGCAGTTAAGGGCAACTACGATCAAGTGAACCGCCTCTGCTGCGAAGTGGCCAATACCTATGGTTGGGGGTTTGTCAATATTAATCTCCGCCCTTACTACTCGGAAGGTTCCAAAACTCTGGGCTTTGAAGTGGCAGAACAGCTAGGATGGCAGTTACCCGACCATATTGTCGCCCCTCTGGCCTCCGGTTCCCTGTACAGTAAAATCTATAAAGGCTTCCAAGAATTTATTAAGGTGGGATTGGTTGACGACAAAGCCGTCCGCTTCAGCGGGGCCCAAGCAGAAGGCTGTTCCCCGATCGCTCAAGCATTCCGGGAAGGACGGAACTTCGTTTCCCCTGTTAAACCCAATACCATTGCTAAGTCGATCGCCATTGGCAACCCCGCCGATGGCATCTACGCCTTAGAAATTGCCCGCAAGACAGGTGGTAACATTGAATCAGTCACAGATCCAGAAATCATCGAAGGCATGAAGTTGCTAGCGGAAACGGAAGGCATCTTCACCGAAACTGCTGGTGGCACGACCATTGCCGTATTGAAGAAACTGGTAGAAGCTGGTAAAATTGACCCCGATGAAACGACAGTTGCCTACATCACCGGGAATGGCTTGAAAACCCAGGAAGCTGTCCAAGGTTACATCGGCGAACCCCTGACTATTGAAGCGAAACTAGACGCTTTTGAACGGGCAATGGAACGGGCCCGCACCTTGGGTCGCCTAGAATGGCAACAAGTATTGGTATAGTGTCAGATACCCACGAATGGCAAGTAGGGTGGGCATCGCCCACCATTGCGAGATTAGCATCGCCCACCATTACCAAGTTACGGTTATGGGATCAGGTGCATCTCAATTTTGAATTGAGAAACCCGGTTTTTCCAAAAAACCGGGTTTCTGGGCTACAGGTGAATATACCCGCCGCAAAAGTGAGATGCACCCCATGCGATCGATGGTGGGCATTACAGTAAGATGAGAAGAACAAAGGCATCACGGAAAAATGGCAGTAAAAGTTTTGGTTCCCACCCCCTTACAGAAGTTCACGAACAATCAAGCCAAGCTAGAATGTACGGGCAGCGATATTACTGAGTTACTCGACTCTCTAGATCAAAGTTGTCCTGGGATCAAAAACCGCTTGTATGACGAACAGGGACAACTACGTCGGGGTTTGAACTTATACGTCAATAGCGAAGATATCAGGTTTTTAGAAGGAACAAATACAGCTTTGAATGATGGGGATGAAGTTAGTATTATCAATGCTTTTGCAGGAGGTTGAGTTGAGAGTTCCCAGCAGATATGCCTGGGAAATATAAAAAAAGACGCGATCGCTGCCGGGACCTCTTGAAGATAATCAAGTCCTCACCAGCGGGCTAAGATTAGACAAAGATAGGGTGATGCGATCGATGGTGGGCAGTACAGCAGTAATACCATTTTGTCAAAATTGGCTACAAATTTTAAGCATTATCCTATCAGTCGGTATAAGACCGACTTAAGCTATTAGCAGGGGGTTTGAACCCTCCGTGTCTCGTGGGTAGTGCGAGTACGATGTCCCCGGGGTAGTGCGACTAGCGCTGGGGACATCAAGAGACCACGAGACACGGGAAGGCGGGCTGACAGCGAAGTGAAGGAATTACGGCTTGAGAGTGTAGCAACTTTGTTACAAATGGTATAAGATTAGAAGGACAAAGGAATCAGCGAAAAATGACAGTAACAGTTTTAGTTCCCACTCCCTTACAGAAGTTCACGGACAATAAAGACAAGGTAGAATGTACGGGCAGCAATATTACTGAGTTGTTCGACTCTCTAGAAGAAAGTTGTCCTGGGATCAAAAAACGCTTGTGTGATGAAGAGGGACAACCGCGCCGCTTTTTGAACTTATACGTCAATAGCGAAGATATCCGGTTTTTAGAAGGAACCAAGACGCCTTTGAAGGATAAGGATGAAGTTAGTATTGTCCCAGCGGTGGCAGGTGGTTGATATCAAGATCGGATTGAATAACCATAATTAACGGGCGGATACTCTGTAACCCAGAAACCAGGTTTCGTAGGAGAAACCTGGTTTCTTCATCTCAAAGTGAGATGTCACCCAGAAACATCGCGCTCAACTACACAACCTGCTTAGCCTGAAACTGGCTTAACTCACTTGGCGAGACAGCACCATGCTCTGTGATAATAGCCGTAATCAAGGCAGCAGGGGTAACATCAAAGGCAGGATTATAAAACTTTGTACCCGCTGGACAAAAGATACTATCCCCAATTTTGTAAATTTCCGCTGGGTCCCGTTCTTCAATGGGAATTTGGCTGCCATCGGCTAACTTAAAGTCAATGGTAGAAAGGGGCGCGGCGACGAAAAAGGGGATATTATGAGCTTTGGCTGCTAACGCGACACTGTAGGTGCCAATCTTATTAGCAGTATCCCCATTGGCCGCAATGCGATCGGCCCCCACGATCGCGGCATCAACTAAGCCTTGTTGCATACAATGAGCTGCCATGCTATCAGTAATGATTGTAATCGGAATTCCCTCTTGGGTACATTCCCAAGCTGTCAGTCGCGATTCTTGCAAGCGGGGACGGGTTTCATCAGCATAAAGTCTTTTTAACCGTCCCTGACTCCAGGCAGAACGCACCACACTCAAAGATGTGCCATAACCAGCAGTTGCCAAGGCACCAGCATTGCAGTGAGTGAGAATATTTAGCTGAGTGGGTTCGGGGGGTAATACCTTCAGACCTTGCTTGCCAATGTCTTGACAAGTTTGCAAGTCTTCGGCATTAATTTGCTTGGCAGTATTCAGCAGAGTCTCTTTAATTTCCTCAACGGAACCAAGGGTTTCATAGGCGGTCCTCAACATGCGGGAAATTGCCCAAAATAGATTTACCGCCGTCGGACGAGTTTCCCGCAACTCTTGGGACACTGCTTCCAACTGACTCAAGAATTCGTCGCGATCGCTCGTTTTAATTTCCCTGGCACCCAGATACATGCCATAGGCAGCAGCGATGCCAATTGCTGGTGCCCCTCGGACGATCATTGTTTTAATCGCCTCTGCCATATCCTCGTAGCGACTAATGGCCACCACTACATAATCAGTGGGCAAGCGATTTTGGTCAATGAGTAAAACATGGTCTTGGTCCCAAATAACGGGATAAATCTGGGTGGAAGTCGATGTCATGGTAAATACCTCAAAGTAGGTTCGTAGTAAGGACTTTAGGGTAGTGATAAACATGTAGCGATTTGATTACGGGGAGTCCCAATGGCTCAAGGTATGCTGCGTTTTCCATGCATTCAGGGGAATGCTTGACAGCCCGTTGTTTGACTTGTATTTGAGTGCAAAACCTACAAGTATTGCGGTCAGGCTTGGGTTTTAGGCGTTAAAATCACTACCTGCGTCCGCGTAGCGTGCGCGCAGCGCATTCCACTACCCACTTTCCTTTGTCATTGTTAACGCCACTTGAATCTTAACCGAGAAGTATTGGGACCGACGCTTATTGAACTGTGGTACGCTATCGGTAGAGTAAGGTGGGCAACACCAACTTAAGGGAGATGAACGTTGGCTTGTTGCTGGTGGAGTCGCGTGTTCTTGCCACCAGTGTTATGCAGCAGTGATTTACCGGTGTCATGACAAAGATTGTAATCTACTCAGCGGTTCCGAGATTAGCGGTAGTTCTGGAAAGCAGCTATTGTGCCTCGTTAGAGCAAAAAACAATACTCAAAAAAGCTTATAAGCCTTAGCCCAAAAGGGTTTTATATCTGAAGCAGCCCAGCAGCAGCACCTGTTGGTCGAAAAAAAACAGCTGCTATGGAAGAAAAGTTGGTCAGAAACACCCCTCCCAGAGCGTCTTAGATAGAAGTGATATTGCTGCCGACGTGCATTGGCCACTGTATTTAAGGGTGCTTGTCAAAGAAGGATTGAGAAGGAAGTGCGATTCGTTTAGTGTAAACCACCGGTGAAAAGCAGGTGGGGGACCACTAGCTAGATTTCATTAGCCTAGATAACTTACAGATGATGGTGGTGAAAGTCCACCTCTCCAGGTGCAGGAGTAACAGCGTATTCCCTACGGTAGAGATGGCATCAATCCGTAAAGCGGGAATAAAAGGCGTACTGACTGGTAGCCTAAACCGGTTATCGTCGATTTTTCGCGCAGCCTGCAAGTAGTCATGATGAGCGTAAGCAAAGATTTTCAACGTCGTCACAAGGAACCAGTGAAATAAGGCTGAGACACTGGCCCAAAAAGGGAAAGGATATAGGGGAGATAGTGCTGTATCGACACGCGAGTGTAGATATAGTGAGGCATATAAAGGTGAAAGGAACAGCTAGCCCATATGACGGGAACCTCACATATTGGAGTACGAGACTAGGCAGGAACCCAGAATTGAGTAAACGAGTAGTAAAGCTGCTCAAGAGGCAAAAGGGGAAATGTCTACAATGCGGACTAACATTCAAGGATAGTGACAGTTGGGAAGTGGACCACATAAGGCCACTTTCATTAGGTGGTAAGGACCAGTGGGACAACCTACAACTGTTACACAAACACTGCCACGACAAAAAGACTGCTAGCGATGGTAGTAGCCGTACCCATGACAAGGGTGGCATTACTGAGGAGCCGGATGAGGTGAAAAGCAGACCGTCCGGTTTTGAAGACAAGTCGGGGAGGTGACTCTCTGGCTTAGTTTAATTCTGACCAGGGTAATCCATTATGTATGCCACAGCAACAGCAAGACGATATTTAAGGAACGGTGCGATGAGTGGCCACTCTGAGATAGTCTCAAAGTTTTGGCAGCAATGGCTGGAACATCAAGACTCTCTTTATCAGTGCTGTCTGAAGTTAATGAACTGGAACCACACAGAGGCGGAAGAGGCCCTACATGAGGCGATGGTCAAAGCCAGCGAAAAGGTGCGAGAGTACACCACCAACATAGCCAACCTCAAAGCCTGGCTGCACCAGATGACGAGGAACCACTGTATCGATATCATCCGCAAACGCTCTAAGAGCGCCACCGGAGTAGAAAGCATAGAATGGGTGGGGGATGAAGAGGATATAGGCACGGTGACACCGGTGAAAACCCCAGAGCAAGCCCTAGAGACAGACGAGAAATATATCGAGATTAGAGGCGCGATCGCTTCCTTGCCCGAACGGCTGCGATCGACGTTTATACTGCACTTTTATGAAGAACTTAAGCATCCCGAAATAGCTGAAATACAAGGGATATCCTACGACAACGTCTGCAAGCGGATATCCTTGGCGCGGAAAATGCTCAAAGAGAAGTTAAGCGGCCATTTTATCGGGGAAGAGGGGAAAGTTGACAGGTTAGCGCTAGCAGGAACAGAGAAACCAACCCCCCAAAAGAAAAAGCGGTTGAAACCTCAGGTATCTGACCTATGTGAAGAAAAGACGACTACCGGTACTGAAGCTCCCAAGTGCGTCTGGGTAGTTGTATAAGAAAAACTGGTTTTAGGTGAGTACGAGTCAAAGGAAATAGAAGGGGAGAAAATCACTGAACTTGCTGTAGAGTCTGGCGGGCCAGTTCCTTTGCAGGCTACAACTTCAGGGTCAGCTAACTTGAAAAAGTCCCCGCAGAAAGCACTCGTTGAACCGAATGCGATCGAGACTGTGACATTATCTGAAACGGTCGCCGAAGTAGGCCACGATCGAGAAATTGCTCGACCTTTTGAGTTGAGGGGAGCGTTTATCGGGTCCGATGAGAGTGAAGACGTTGCACAATTGATAGATGAAGTAGACAAGGCAGACAAGGCAGACAAGAAAAAAGTCGTGCCTTCGGCTTATCATCCCATAAATGTGCAATCCCCACCGGAAAAATCATTGAGGCCAAAAAAGGCAGTATCTTTGTCAGCTAACTGGGAATTGTCCCAACAAAATGCGTTCTTTGAACTGAATGAGATCGAGGCTGTAACATTATCTATTTTGGGAGGCAAAAAATTTTATAGGCAGCAACTTGAGTTAAAATAACTCAAGTTGCGACCTATAAAAATTGGATACAAAAAGCTATGATAAAGAGAATTATTTTCAACTCTAATCCCTTAGATGTAACAGCATGAATTGACTTGGGAAACAAATTGGTGATTCGACTAAAACAGGTTTCAACTTGTTTTCTTGTTACTTTTTGTATATATTCAAAACAAGAATATTCTTTTCTTTTTGAGTTCTTTTTTCGCAAAGGTTTTAACATTATACTTGACGACTCTTTTAGTAAATCCTCTAATTGATAATCATTATAAGCTTTATCTCCATAAACTATTGAATTTGATGGTAAGTCAAAGCCAAAAGATTGCAAAACTTTAACATCATTATAACTACCAGGATCTAGATAAAATTCTATTGGCTTTCCATTTTTGTTTACCAACATATGAACTCTTAATCCATAAAAATAACGTTTTTTACTGGCAATATACCCTCGATATTCTTCCTTGTTATAAATTTGGCATCTATCAATCCTAATATTATCACATACTGGCACCGGGAAACTATCAAGAATATATTCTTGACCCGGATTGAGCTCTTTAAATGTTTGAGCTATAACTTGGAAGAAAAACATCCAAATTGGTTCCTCAATATTGTGTAATTGACGATTGAACCTACTTTTACTTAACAGATTTTTTATATACTTGTGTTCGACCATAAATTGACAAGAGCGATCGTGGTGTCCTCCGAAAAAATATGCAGCAACTAATCCGACTGTCATCACTTCGGCATTGTTCATTTTTACTTGTGGATCTTCTTTTATATTTAACGCTTTTAGTAGCTCGTCACAAAGAACAAAAATTGTTGTAATCATATCTTCCATCATCTACATCCCCCAGCAATTAACTATTATTTTAGTACATTATAACCTATAAACAGCCAACCCGCCGTCTAGCACAAAAAAAATATAATTTTGTATCAAAAGCTACGAAATATCCCAAATATCTGTAAAGTCTAAGTGGGTAATTCATATTTTTTTTAATAGGTCGCAACTTAGGTTATTTTATATTTATCGAGCGAGCAAATATCGGATAGCCGGACCCCGACAGTCCGTTCCTGGCTCATATCGACCAACTGCGAGCGTATCCCCTAATGCGGCTCGCCGTCGTCGCACCTTGCTGTTTTGCCGCCTGACACGCTCATTGCCTTGCCACGGAAAAAGAGTGGGAAGTATTGCTCAAAGTATGTCAGAAAACCCAAGAGGAAACGTCTACTTGACTGATGCCCTAGCCCATATCCACTAAATGCTATATAAAGGTTGATATCCATTTCCTTGCTATATAAAAGTTGATATCCATTTCCTTTGACCCGATATAATTCGAAAAAACATGATGCCAAGTTATACTCTCAGGAATCTAAGGACAGCTGTGAGGATCGCTTTACAACTAACAGGACTGCTGCTGTTTTGCCTAGCCCTAGTGTTCTGGTCACTGCCAGCACAAGCAGCCAGCAGCATTAGTCCGCAATTATTGGAAGAACAAATTTTGCAGGTTATCCGCGCACACCCAGATGTGATTGTCGAGTCTGTAGATGCTTACCAGCAAGAACTTCAAAGGCAACGGCAACAGGCACGGGAGGCATTTTTGCAGGAGATAAAAACCAATCCCCAAGCGATAATTGGCGAATCTCCTACTACCGGAGCAACTGATGCTAAAGTTGTGTTTGTAGAGTTTTCAGATTTTCAATGTCCTTTTTGCGGTCGGGCTTATCAAACTGTTAAAGAGTTTATGGCCAAGCATGCCGATGAAGTTACCTTGGTTTACAAGCATTTTCCTTTGGTGACGATTCATCCACAAGCCCTTCCGGCTGCTAAAGCTGCTTGGGCGGCTACTCAGCAAGGTAAGTTCTGGGAGTATCAGGACGCCCTGTTTACGCAACAAGATAAATTGGGTGAGGACTTTTATTTAGAAATTGCCCAAAGTTTGCATCTGGATTTAGAACAGTTTAATCGCGATCGGGCTTTGGCGGATAGTGCCATTCAGCAGGACATACAGGTGGGGGAAAAAGCGGGTGTTTCCGGCACGCCTTCCTTCGTGATGAATGGGAAAGCTTTCTCTGGTGCAGTTCAGCTAGAGGAGATGGAGAAGATATTCGCGCAGGTGCGTTAAAGGTAAATTTAGCGGTTAGGTTGTAGGGGCGATCGCACTGCGATACCAATTATCTTATCGCCCGATCGTGGCTAAGGTGGGCGATGCCCACCCTACCATTTTAGTAAAATGCAAGTAGTATCTGATCGCATGCCTGTTTACGCCTATGGCGCGACGCTCGACCTGCCCGATCGCCTGTACCCTGGATTTAATAGGCGATCGCTGGACGTTGCTGATCGTTAGGGATATGATGTTTTTCGGCAAGCAGCGGTTTGAGGAGTTCTTAGAATCTCGCGAAAGAATTTCAACGAATATCCTGACCAGTCGTCTGAAGTTACTAACAGAATTGGGCTTAGTAGAAAAGCAGCCATACAGCAATCATTCCCGTCGGATGAACTACTTCCTCACAGAAAAAGGAGAAAGCCTCCGCCCGGTAATGAAGGTAATGATTGCCTGGGGATTGAAACATATTCCTGATACAATAGAGATCGGCGTAACGATAGGGAATTTCTGCATATCCCGTTAATACGCTTTCTATCGTTTGGCGATATTTTGCTAGTTTATCCATTGGACAATTTCCTGACCGGGGTCAAAGATAAGCAAACGAAGCTGGAATTTTCTAATCATAAGTGTTCCGATAGCTTCCGAAAATATCTGCTCATAGATAGCTTTACGAATAGCTAAGTATAACTCATCTTCACTTTTTGACTCTTCTAAAATAGTTCTATAAAGAAGATACTGGCCCCGACATTGCTGTAAGTCATAAATTTGAGAAGGGCCTCGAAAAGTTTTAATTTCAACTACGATTTGTCGTTCGCCATTCTGGGCAACAATTATTTTTTTAGCGCCGAGATCGACGAATAACTCCCTCAATCCCCATTTTAATTTGAAAGGATCGTCGGTAATGGTCCAGCTATCCTTGGTTAGGGCGGTTTGACCGTTTCGTGGTAGATGTCTTTGGCAGGCATTGCGGGGATTTTAATCTATTATAATTTAAGATGATAGATTTGACTATGCACTTCTACGCTAATTGGAGGCAGGAGCCTCCGATCGCGCAGCGTGGCGCAGCCATAGGCCGTTCCTAGGTTCTACCTGGGAACGAGAGGAATTGCCTAAAAGCCCGCGCAGGCGGGCTAAGTTCAAGTAGCTGCACCCTAAAGGGTGCGAATGTGCGAATGTGCGATCGGGGGTGCGAAAATCGGGCTAGCTGCTAACAGCAGCCAGTTGCTTACTAAAGAAAGCCGTCCGGACAGTTTCGGCAATTTGAGAGGGAGTTAAACCCAAGTCAGCTTTTGATTCATCGGGTTTGGCATGATCGACTAAGATATCAGGTACCCCCAGGCGCTTGATGGGAACAACTACATCGAGATCGAGCAACATTTCGGCTACGCCAGAACCAAAACCACCCATGACACCGCCTTCTTCTAAAGTAACAACTCGTCCGATCTGCTGGGCTAAAGGTACAATCAATTCCGCATCCAGAGGTTTAGCAAAGCGGGCATTAATTACAGTTGCTTGGATGTTATGTTCGCTGAGAATTTCCGCCACTTGTAGGGCCGGGTGAACCATTGAACCATAAGCAACCAGCAAGACATCGTCACCATTACGAAGAATTTCGCCCTTACCAATAGGTAAGGGTTCCCAACCTTCCTCCATCAAGGGGACGCCGTACCCATTACCGCGAGGATAGCGCATAGCAATGGGACCATCGGTGTAGTTGATGCCAGTCACCACCATCCGTTGCAGTTCCCCTTCATCCTTGGGTGCCATCAGCACCATGTTGGGCAGACAGCGCAGATAAGCGATATCATACATTCCTTGATGGGTGGGACCGTCGGCACCGACAATTCCCGCCCGATCGAGGCAGAAAAAGACAGGCAGCTTTTGAATGCAGATATCGTGAACGATCTGGTCGTAAGCCCGTTGCAGGAAAGTAGAGTAAATAGCAGCAACCGAGCGCATCCCTTCACAGGCTAACCCAGCAGCGAGGGTAACTGCATGCTGTTCGGCAATACCCACATCAATATATTGCTTGGGCAGTTTTTCATGCAGTTTGGTTAAACCAGTTCCCGTTGCCATTGCTGCGGTAATCCCGATAATCTGGGGATTATTCTCCGCCAATGTGGTCAGGGTATGGGCAAAGACCTTCGAGTAAGAGGGGGGTTTGGGTTTGTTAGAGGGAATGGCCTTGCCAGTGGCCAGGTTAAAGGGACTTTGAGCATGGTAACCGACTTGGTCCTTCTCGGCGATCGCATAGCCCTTGCCCTTAGTGGTAGACACGTGAACCAGAACTGGTCCGGGAATTTTATGGGCATGTTGGAAGGTAGCGATCAAATCTTCCAGGTCGTGACCATCTACCGGTCCCATATAGGTAAAGCCCAATTCTTCAATCACTGCCCCTACCTTGGGCACCGCCAAGCGTTTCATCCCTTCCTTGACCCGTTCCATTTCTGGGGTAAACCGTTCGCCGACAAAGGGCAGGTGTTTGAACTGTTCTTCCAGGTTATCCTTAAGGAACTGCACCGGATCGGACAGGCGCATTTTATTCAGGTAGCGGGATATGGCCCCGACATTGGGCGAGATGGACATTTCATTGTCGTTGAGCACCACCAGCAGGTTAGTATGGGGCAAATGTCCGGCATGGTTAATGGCTTCCAAGGCCATGCCCCCCGTAAGGGCCCCATCCCCAATGATGGCCACCACCTTGAAGTTGTCGCCTTTCAGGTCCCGAGCGATCGCCATTCCCAGGGCAGCGGATATACTAGTAGAAGCATGACCTGCGCCAAAATGGTCGAACTTGCTTTCGCAGCGCTTGAGATAGCCAGCGATCCCGTCTTTTTGTCGTAAAGTCTGGAAGCGGTTGTACCGTCCTGTTACCATCTTATGGGGATAAGCTTGGTGACCCACATCCCAAATCACCTTGTCGCGATCGAGGTCCAGGGTTTGGTAAAGGGCCAGGGTAAGTTCCACCACTCCCAACCCCGGACCGAGATGACCGCCACTGGTTGCCACGGTTTGCAGATGCTTTTCCCGAATTTGGCGGGCAATTTGCTCCAGTTGATGAATTGACAGACCGTGCAATTGGTTGGGATGGGTCAGTTCGCTCAAATGCATAGATAGATACCTTGCGCTCGTCTAAGAATATTTTTCTTACCTTATTAACTGTAAGTTATAATATGTACCTGGAAATCACTGTCCAAATTAAAAAAATCTTACAAAATCTTCTCACCGACCTTGGAAGTTGTCAGGAGTAATTTAGCTATGAATTTTCGCCCCGCGATGGCGATCGCCCTTTCGACGATTGCCAGTTTGATTGCCATCACCCTACCAGTGCCGCCAGCTGCCGCCATCACCCGAGATTATCGGTACTGCGCCTATCATTTGCAAAAACTAGGCATTTTTGCTCAAGAGACAGCAGACGCCTGTTCGGCCACACTCAAACCAAGAGACTTAACCAAATGCGTCATCAATATTGCAAGGAATACAGAGATCGCTGCAAATGATGCCCTGATAACTTGCCGTCTGACGCGCCGTCCCATGGAATTAGGCACCTGTGTAGTTGATATTAGCATGAATACAGAAGCCGTATTGGCGCAAAATATTCTTGATAATTGTCGCCGATCGCTGTTACCTCTAAAATATTCTGAATGTGTGGTAGGTGTAAGTCTCCAGACAGACCTCCCCAGTAACCAAGTGATGAATAATTGTCTTGATGGGCGCGATCGACCCCGTGATTTCTATCCCCTGTTGAGCACGCCACAGCCGGTAGCGCCACCGCGTCGCACCCCAGGGGCACCTCCTCCCTTACCTCCAGTTCCAGGCATTCCTCAACCTTAAAGTAAAAGCTAGAAACCGGGTTAAAAGCGCAGCTAGAAAAGAGAGATATCTATACCCAGACTAGAGAAACCCTGTTTCTGGTATCGATGTTTGAGAACGTCAGTCAAGTAAAAGAGAGAACTGGATATAAGAGTGTAGCTATTAACGAGTATATTAGCTCAGAACAGAGAAAGCCGGTTTCTTGAAAAACTAGCATACTATAGCAAGATACGACCAAATTTAATAAAGTTATCACTGCCGAGATCGTATTGCAGTAATAAGAGTAAAGAGAATCGATGAACTTTGACACTATCCAAGAACTAACTGAAACTTTTGAAGACCATGCCCAACAGACTGAAAACGGGGTTGAGTATTGGCTAGCTCGCGACCTCCAGTACCTTTTGGGTTATACGGAGTGGCGTAATTTTACTGCCGTGGTTACGAAAGCAAAAACTGCTGATAAGCAATAATTCCCAGCATCTGCATAGCCTCTGCCTGGTGAGACTGCTGTTCTAGCATCGCCAAATAAACAGCCCTCGCTTTATCCAGACGTCCGGCTTGGTAGTGACTCAAAGCCTCTCTTAACCAATCATTATCTGCTTGCTGTACCATTTCACCTCCTAATCATAACAGACAAACCAACGTTAATTATAGCTTCAATTTCCAACTGTTGAATTTCCGATTTCCGGGATCTTTTATTTTAACAGACCTGCGGCTGGAAAAATCATTCCAGGAACAACAACTTCCTGGAATGATTTTTTTCTAATTCTACATCTATGCTGCACCACCACAACAGGCCCAAGGCCAAAAAGTGAGAAACTGCCAGTCCGATAGAGTTAACCCCTTTTCTTCCTATTCTCAACCCCGATCGCGTAGCGTGCGCGCAGCGCATTCGATGGAAATTACCTGAATTTTTGGTTGTTGCTCTAACAACTCACCCGCGGAGGCGCGATCCGGGAGGCGCGCTCTTCGCTGTTAATGCTGCCTTAACCTGGGCAAACACACTCGACCAGTCTCCCGGTTTTGCTTGGCGAAATAGCCGCATTGTCGGATACCAAGGGCTATCCGATCGATCGAGCAACCAGCGTTCTTCCGGGGTCTGTGCCCGGAAAAACTCTACTTTTAGGCGCCGGTGCCATTCATATTCTACAAATCCTTGTCGAAAATTCTGCAATAATAACAAGCACTCTCCCAGACTTAAGTGGCCCCTTGCTGTATCTGGCTTTAAGGCAATAGCATAGCGGTAATAGCCCATCGCCTTTTGTAATTTCAGTTGTTCTTGCAAGGCAAGACCCAGGTTGTTGTAGGCTGAGGCAAAGTCTGGTTTCAGGGCGATCGCCTTTTGGTGGCATGCGATCGCCTCTGCTAAGTTCCCCCATCCTTGATAGCAGTTACCCAACTGATTATAAAATTCTGCCTGTTCTGGTTTAATGGCAATGGCTTTTTTATAATAAGCAATCGCCTCTTTTCTGCGGTCATACTCTTCCATAATTCTAGCCAATTTATAGTCAACTTCCGCACAGTTGACGTTAATGCTAATGACCTTTTCGTAGCAAACGATCGCCTGTTGGTAATGAGCGCATTCGCCTCTCGATAACGCTTTTTCTCCTTCAGCATCGCCGCCAATTTTTCATGAGCCGCTCCACTCCGGATCAGCGGTACCACTTGCTGGTGCGTCTCGCGCAGCTCTAATCTTTTTCCCTGCCTGGGAAGGGCCAAAACCAGGTTATCATAAGCATCGAAACAATCAGGCTTCACTGCGATCGCCTGTTTGTAGGCAGCAATCGCCTGTTCTCTTTTTCCCTGTTGCCAGAAGCTAGACCCCAGATTATTATAAGCCTCATGGTAATCTGACTTTATGGATATCACCTGTTGGAAATAGCCGATCGCCCGATCGTATTCTCTCGTCCGATAAGCAATAATTCCCAGCATCTGCATAGCCTATACCTGGTGAGGCTGCTGTTCTAGCATCGCCAAATAAACAGCCCTCGCTTCATTCAGACGTCCGGCTTTGTAGTGACCCAAAGCCTCTCTTAACCAATCATTATCCGCTTGCTGTACCATTTCACTTCCTAATCATAACAGACAAACAAACGTTAATTATAGCTTCAATTTACAACTGTTGAATTTCTGATTCCCGGGATATTTTATTTTAACAGACCATCCGACGAAAATTACCTGAGTTTTTGGCAATTTTCCCGATACCGCAAGTTATTGATCTCACAACTCACCCAGGACATGCGATCCGGCCGCTCGACAGTGCTCTCGTCTTGCGGTGAGCGAAGTCAAACCGGCGGTGAGCAAAGTCGAACCGCAAGACGAGAGTCGGGCTAGTATTACACTAGCACATCAAAATCAATTCAGCAACTTTAAAGTAAAGCATAATTTCTTTGCCAACACCATGGTAATAGTGGATGAATTACAACAGCACTCCGAGCAGATAATTATGTTAGCATATTAGATGGTAGTGTGTTCGCTAGCACCGGTAGTCTTAGATATTTACTTTGCCGCTGGGAGCTTGTAGCTTTGGTTCCGAAAAAACCAGTTACACAGGGAGAGTCGCGCGGCGCGAAAAGCGCTTGCCGTTGGAAAACACCCCTGACCACCCCACCGCCCAAACCATAAAAAATTATGCTACACCTTTCCTACCAGCCTCCGCAAGCTAATACTCTCGTTACCGACAACTTCTGAAGTTTTTTTAGCCCAAACTAGGCCATTTTTAGCCCAACTATGGCCACAATTAGCTCATACATGGCTTAGCTTAGCCAAAAAATGGCCTAGTTTAGCTCATACATGGCTTAATTTAGCCAAAACTTGCCTATTTAAATCCAACATGGCCTAGTTTAGCCAAAACATGGCCATTTTTAGCCCAACCATGGCCCCGGTTAGCTCAGACATGGCTTAGCTTAGCCAAACTTTGCCTATTTTAATCACAAATAGTCTATGTTAGCCCAAAAATGGCCATAATTAACCAAAAACTGGCCATTTTTAGCCCCAACCTGGCCCTAAAACAGCCCGGCCTGCTTTAGTAAAAAATGAGCCTAAGCTAGCCAGGTTAAGACAGAACCAGAGAAAGATATATTACCATGACCGGGTGCTAGCTCAGAATACGTCCAGCTAACAATTTCAAAAAACAGTAACATTATTAGTAGTAACGACCAACACCGGCTGTTCTTTGTCAGAAGCAGTACCGTCAATTTCGATAACCTGACCTTTAGCAACGAGGGCCCAGGGAGACAATAGCGGCGGGGCTGCAAACATAAGCGGTGCCCTGTTTGTCTTTAACGGGACCGTCAGAATGACCAACTCTCCGGATAGCATAAAAAGTAATTTTATGTATCAGAGACTACAAAAACCTAAATATCCGTAAAGTATAAGTAGGTAATTCATATTTGTTAAAATTTTTTAAATAGGTCGCAACTTGAGTTATGATAGACCAAGGTGTGACTCGTTCCGGCGTAAGTCAGAAATATGACGATAGTCTGGCTAGTATTACACTAGCACCTCAAAATTAATTCAGCAACCAAAAAATGAAGCATAAATTTTTTACCAACACCATCGTAGTAGTGGATGCCTCCCTAGAAAACTACCAGCAGCTTATAGACGGCATCCGGCCTGGGGCCAAATCTTTCCTCTTAGACCCTCAGTCCGATGGTATCCAACAGATCGGCGAACTTCTTCGACAGCATCAAGAAACAGAGGCTCTGCACCTACTTTCCCACGGCAGCCCTGGCTGTCTGTATCTGGGAAACTCTCAATTGAGTTTAGATACTCTAGGAGATTACGCCTCTACCCTGCAGAAGTGGAAGGTAAAACAACTCCTACTCTACGGCTGTAACGTCGCCGCCGGAGATGCAGGAGAGGAGTTGATGACTAAGCTACAGGCCCTGACCGGGGCATCCCTTGCCGCCTCTACTACCCGGACAGGGGCAGCAGCCCGAGGCGTAAATTGGGAGTTGGAGTGGCGAACTTCCGGGATAGAAACTCCCTTAGCATTGTCCGCAGAAGCTCAGATGGCCTATGGGGGCATATTGGCCCCCTCAATCAGCAGGATTATGAGGCCTTAAAAGCTCTATACCAAAGCACGGGTGGGGCTTCTTGGCTGAGGAATACAGGCTGGCGGGACTGGAATTTCAACAGCGCAACTCCCCCTGATGCTTCTATTGTTCGCAGTTGGTCAGGGGTGTGGGTAATTAACAACAGGGTGACGTCGCTCCGCCTGGGCAACAACCAACTGACTGGCAGCATCCCGACGGAGTTAGGGAATCTTTCCAATTTAGAACGGCTCCACCTGGGTCTCAACCAACTGACTGGCAGCATCCCGACGGAGTTAGGGAATCTTTCAAATTTGGAACGGCTCCACCTGGGCCTCAACCAACTGACTGGCACCATCCCGAATCAGTTAGGGAATCTTTCCAATTTGGAAGAGCTCTGGCTGAACAACAACCAACTGACTGGCACCATCCCGACGGAGTTAGGGAATCTGCACAATTTAAAATTGCTCATCCTGCACAACAACCAACTGACTGGCACCATCCCGAGTCAGTTAGGGAATCTGCACAATTTGGAAGAGTTCAACCCGAGCAACAACCAACTGACTGGCACCATCCCGAATCAGTTAGGGAATCTGAACAATTTGGTAAAGCTCACCCCGAACAACAACCAACTGACTGGCAGCATCCCGACGGAGTTAGGGAATCTTTCCAATTTGGAACAGCTCTACCTGTACAACAACCAACTGACTGGCAGCATCCCGACTGAGTTAGGGAATCTTTCCAATTTGCGATATCTCGATCTGGACAGGAACCAACTGACTGGCAGCATCCCTACGGAGTTAGGGAATCTTTCTAATTTGCAAGAGCTCGACCTGTACAACAACCAACTGACTGGCAGCATCCCGAGTCAGTTAGGGAATCTTTCCAATTTGCAATTGCTCTACCTGTACAACAACCTTCTGACTGGCACCATCCCCCAAGGGGTACTAGATTTGCAGGCTGACAAGCGATTGGAAAACCCCCCTTATGTAAAAACCGAGATTCCCGACTTCGAGTTCTTGCCAGGTAATAACCTCAACATAGACATTAGCGAAAACTTCGGCGACATCAATGACAACATCAACAACTACACAGCTACCGGTTTACCAGGGGGCGTAACCATCAACTCTCACGGAGTTATCAGCGGTATCTCTACTACCGCAGGCATCTTTACCGTAACGGTAACCGCCATCGACCGAGCGGGATATAAAGGGATAGATACCTTTGACATTGTTATAAAGAACTCCTTTCCTACCGATCTAGAACTCAGCAACAGCAGCATCGATGAAAACTCCGCAGTCAATAGCGTCGTGGGGACTTTCGGAACTATCGACCCAGACAGTGGAGATACCTTTACCTACCAGTTAGTCTCAGGCGTTGGTGACCGTGATAACGCCGCCTTCACCATAGAAGGGAACCAACTGCTAACTAACAGTTCACCGGACCATGAGACCAAACCGAGTTACAGCATCCTCATCCAAACTACCGACGCTGCTGGGGCCAGTTACTCCGAGGCCTTTACCATTAACGTCAACGATGTTCCCGAGTCTCCTACCGGCCTCAACCTCTCTGGCAGCAGCATTGATGAAAACTCCGCCGTCAATAGCGTCGTGGGGACTTTCTCCACTACAGACCCAGACAGTGGAGATAGCTTTACCTACCAGTTAGTCTCAGGCGCCGGCGCCTCCGACAACGCCGCCTTCACCATAGAAGGGAACCAACTGCTAACTAACAGTTCCCCGGACTATGAGACCAAACCGAGTTACAGCATCCGCGTCCAGACTACCGACGCTGCTGGGGCCAGTTACTCGGAGACCTTTACCATTAACGTCAACGATGTTCCCGAGTCTCCTACCAGTCTCAACCTCTCTGGCAGCAGCATTGATGAAAACTCCGCTGAGGGTGCAGTCGTGGGGATCTTCTCCACTATCGACCCCGACTCTGGAGATACCTTTACCTACCAGTTAGTCTCAGGCGCCGGCGCCTCCGATAACGCCGCCTTCACCATTTCCGGGGACCAACTGCTAATTAACAGTTCACCGGACTATGAGACCCAGTCGAGTTACAGCATCCGCGTCCAAACTACCGACGCTGCTGGGGCCAGTTACTCGGAAGCCTTTACCATTAACGTCAACGATGTTCCCGAGTCTCCTACCGGCCTCAACCTCTCTGGCAGCAGCATCAATGAAAACTCCGCATCGGGTAGTGTCGTGGGGATCTTCTCCACTATCGACCCAGACAGTGAAGATACCTTTACCTACCAGTTAGTCTCAGGCGCCGGCGCCTCCGACAACGCCGCCTTCACCATTTCCGGGGACCAACTGCTAATTAACAGTTCACCGGACTATGAGACCCAGTCGAGTTACAGCATCCGCGTCCAGACTACCGACGCTGCTGGGGCCAGTTACTCAGAAACCTTTACCATTAACGTCAACGATGTTCCAGAGGTTGGCCTACCAATAGTCGGTGAGGATAGTCAGAACGACTACCTCCGGGGGACGCCCAACGGGGAACAACTGTTAGGTCTAGGAGGAGAAGACCGGCTCTTTGGGAAAAAAGGGAACGACACCCTCATCGGCGGAGGTGGAAACGATCACCTCTACGGAGGTGATCGAGACGACTCCCTCATCGGCGGACATGGAAAAGATTACCTCTACGGAGAAGATGAGAACGACTCCCTCATCGGCGGATATGGAAACGATACCATCTACGGAGAAGATGGGAATGACTCGATCATCGGCGGAGATGGAGACGATATCCTCTACGGACAAGATGAGAACGACACTCTCATCGGCGGACGTGGAGACGATACCCTCGAAGGAGGGGAGGACGCCGATATTTTTGTTCTGAAGCAGGGCCATGGCCGGGATACCATCATAGACTTTGAAGATGGCACGGACAAGATCGGGCTAGCAGGAAGTTTGAGTTTCAACGATTTGCAGATCGTCTCTCAGGGCCAAAATGTCTTGATTATTGGAGAGGAAACCCTGGTCACCCTACAGCGCATTGATTTGACCCTGATTACTAGCGATGATTTCACTGTGGTTACTTGAAGTTTACCACAATGGGGGGAACCTCGATACCTTCGCGATGCCTTCCGGTTTTCGCCGTGCGGGAGGAAGGCATCGTAGGTTGCCTGCGTTGCATCCCGATTTTTCCGGAACGGTAGGCATCGAAAGGACGAACTAGTATTAAACTAAGCCAGGGAGTCACCACCCCGAAGAGTCTTCAAAACCGGACGATCTGCTTTTTACCTCATTCGGCTCCTCGGTAATGCCACCCTTGTCATGGGTACGACTGTGATTTCCATCGCTGGCAGTCTTTATATCGTGGCAATGTTTGTGCAGCAACTGTAGATTGTTGTACTGGATAAATCCATCAATGGACGCATCTAACGCGCCAGCAAATAACCGACTCCGAAGTGCCATTCCGTATCCCTTGCGGGAGCGCAGCCATAGAGATTTCCGTCAGTGTCACAGTGGTGGAGCAATTGCTCGATAAACATAACTTTCTTCGTCGCGAGGCTTTCAAGACCAAAGCTACAGGAGACCAAATTATTGAATCCTCATTCCTTACAACCATAGGAGTAAAGCAATTGCTAGACAACTATAGCTAGCTTAAATCATTTGTGTCAATTTTATGGAGGATAGGAACGTGGCTGAAACCCTTGTCTGGTAATGATTTCATTGAACCCACCAGTCGCACAAATTATTTAGGCTTGCAAGAGGTCTATTTTACATTAATCTCACGATAATTGTTAATCTAACAATTATCTGATTTAGTAGGAAATCTCTTGGCGATCGCCGAAAAACTTGCCACTCAGTTCGGGTCCAGCTGGGCCAGCCAAATAGCTGTATCCGCCCCTTCTTCAGGCGATCGGGTAGCCCCCGCACCACCCATCTCCGTCCGCACCCAGCCCGGAGACATGGCATAAACCGCAATGCCTTGCGATCGCAGGGTATCTGCTAACATGATAGTCGCGCCATTGAGCGCAAGTTTGGACAAACCATAAGCTGCTGGTACGCTAGCAGACAAGGTGTTCAACTGACCGTATTCGCTGGAAACATTAATAATGCGAGCTGCGGGAGCTTTTGCAAGTAGGGGGAGAAAAGCTTGGGTAACACTTATGGCACCAAAAGCATTAATATGCAGTGCGACTCGTTTCGGCCTAACCTGTACAAACACGGAAAAGCCGAGCCAAAATTGGACTGAATGTTTAGAACCAAAACTAATCATAATCAGGCTCAATATGGTAACTCTGGTCATCATGGGGGTTAAATTCCCTCTCCCCAGGTGTGGGGGTGACACCGGTCCTTAGTGCTGCGGAGTGACATCACCGTGGTGCGGAGCAAGGACTTAAATGTAGGATAGCTGACAGCCCAAAGTCGGCAACTCCGCTAGGAAAGATGCTCATGGTTAGGAAAACGAATCTGTGAAAGCCTCGTTATGTGTAACCAGCGGAAGAAGGCTTACACGCTGGCCTAAAAAGGAAATGGTAGCTAGTGTTGGCTGTTGCATATGGCCAACATCACACTCAAAGTAGCTCCCGGGGTAAAGCAGGGACCTAAAAACATCGTGAAATGATACCAGGGAACGAAGTAACTCCACGTGTGCTGTCCATAACTACTCGACTATCGACCGGTGGTCAGGAGATAGGGACCAGTTAGATGATAAGCGTAAGCCATGTGGAGAGAGATGGCCCAAGAAGCAAAGGACAGGGGTAACTCCTTGTATAAGTGGTGCAGGAATGTACCGGCAGACGTGGGTCGGATATAGTTGGAAATCTTGGGTGGAAGTATCCCTAATACGTACCAAAAATCAGGAGAAATCCTAGATTGTAATATGGACTAAAACTCTAGCCGGGTAAAACTTGAAAAGTCCCCTAATGACGAGACAGGGGCAATGTTAGCAAAGAGCGGTATAAGTGGTTTCCTGGATACCCCCCGCGAACCTTCCGGAGCTAGATACGAAACAGTCCTATCGACTACCATAAAGGGGAAAAACTGCATAAGAAGAGGGACAAAGGGAGCAATCCCCAGTAATCCTGCCAATGACAAGGTCCAACTAACCAGTAGCCGTGTGCGATGAAAACCGCATGCACGGTTCGAAAGGGAGGGTTGGGAAGCGATTCCCAGCTCTACCCCTAATTCGTCAGATCCAACAGATCGCGAGAAATGTTGAGCCGGTTGAGTCCCCCATCGGGTAAAATGCCAGCATTATTGATCAGCACATCCAGGCGATCGCATTCCCGATCGCGTAGCGTGGCGCAGCCATGTTAAAGCCTGTGCGGCGCGGGAAATACTTCGATCGTCAGTAACATCAAGTTGCATCGCGGCAATGCGCGATCCTGGGGCTTTTAACTGCGCCGCTCTTTGCCCTTGGCGTTCGCGTAGCGTGCGCGCAGCGCATGCGATCTGGCTGCTATAATCACGTCAAAGCCGACATATAGTAATCCTTTACAAATAGCAAAACCGATGCCTTTATTGCCACCTGTAACTAGAGCTGTTTTTCCCTTAAATTGTGCATTCATCATCAATCTCCTGATTTTCAAAGCGATCGCCTCCCGGTATACGGTGGTGATGGTTCTGCCAGTCCCACCGGATAATTTACTTTTTCTGCTTCGGCATTTTTGATTCTATAATATGCTCGGCTCCCTTCATAGCCTCCTTAGGAAATGACAAGTTAATCGTAATAGTGGACGTAGTAGCGATCCGCAAATAGTAGTGACTGGAACTTTCTCTTCTAACTATAACATTATTCCAGGGAATCATTGGATAAAGAAAAAAGAGTGCTAAAACAGACGCGAGAGACAGGTATAACCCTCGATCGCAGGTACCAACTTCGATATCTGAATAGCTCATACAGTTAATATAACAACCACTCGAGGATGTTGATATTGATAGATTAGTCATCTCTTGCTTTTTGGCTCTGTAATACAATGCTAGAAGCAACCAGCCGTTTAACATAGAAGATATAACTATTCCTAAGTAACTCACTATATAAATTAATGGATAATCATATAATGTCAAATTGCCTGGATTTGACAAATCGAAGGCAAGCAGCATTTCATTCTTCATCTTTTTTCACCGATTGCTATTTTGGGGACAAATCAGATATTTTTAAGTTTCTCTCTCAGTGAAAGCTGTTCCGGGAACGATCGCGATCTCTCCTCCAGTAATTGGACTAGAAGCGATCTCTCCCATTATCATACCATATCTACGATCGAACCCAATTATTTTCGGGTGCATCCCAGTTTTGCAATATAGCCCGCGCAGGCGGGCTTTGTATCTGTAGCCGGACCCTTTAGGGTATGGCTGCGCCCCACATCGCGCAGCGTGGCGGCAGCCATGCGCAGCGCTATCGGGCTGTGCGGGGCGCACAGAAGGCAACGCAAATATGAGATGCACCCTTATTTTCTGGGGTTATCAATCAGTTTCAGCGACCCTCCAAAGGCAAAATCCTGCACCATCGAACTCTTGAGGAAATCATGGGGAAATCCTAATTCGATCGCACTGACTTCATCCAAGCGCTGCATTTGTTCTGGAGTTAACTCGAACTCCAAGCAGGCAATATTTTCCTCTACCTGCTTGACCTTGCGAGATCCGATAATCGGAATAATTCCGCCCTTTTGCCGCAACCAGTTCAATGCTACTTGGGAAGGTGCGCGTCCGATCTCTGCTGCTATCTTAACTACTTCTGCCGCAATTGTCAAGTCCCGATCGCTCACGTGCATTTGCTCAAAATCATCTGCTCGATTCGACTCTGAAGCAGCAGTTTTTTGACTGCTTTTATTGTATTTCCCCGTCAAAACCCCACCGCCTAGAGGACTCCAAGCGGTCACGCCAATTTCAAAGGCACTTGCCATGGGTAACAAGTCTCGTTCCGGAGTACGTTCTCGCAAGGAATATTCAATTTGCAAGCCGATAAAAGATGTCCAACCTCGCAGACTGGCGATCGTATTTGCTTGGGAAATAATCCAAGCAGGAGTATCGGAAATGCCGATATAAAGCACCTTACCGGCGCGGACTAAATCGTCAAACGATCGCATGACTTCTTCTACGGGGGTGGTAAAATCCCAGGCGTGTAACCACAGCAAGTCGATATAGTCTACTTGCAGGCGTTTCAAGCTAGCTTCCACTGCTTGTACCATATTTTTGCGATGGTTACCGCCAGCATTCATTTCCCCATTGCCTGTATTGAGACTGTATTTGGTGGCCACAACCCATTTAGCGCGATCGGCGGCAATAAAGTCCCCCACATATTTTTCGCTCGTACCATTAGTATAAAGGTTAGCGGTATCGAGAAAATTACCGCCCGCTTCAGCAAAAGCATCAAATACTTTGCGACTTTCCTCATAGTCAGAACCCCAACCCCAGTCTTCTCCAAAGGTCATCGTCCCGAGACAGAGTTCTGATACGCGCAGTCCGCTTTTCCCCAATAATTTGTAATGCATTGTTGTTTTTACTCCTGAATATGGTAAGTTGCCAGTTGTCAGTTGCCAGTTGTCAGTGGTAAATTGCGAAGTGAGTATTCCTATTATCCCATCATTGTGCAACGCCAAAAAAGATTATACAGATAAATTTTCCCGAGAAAAAGGTACAGCAGCATTCACCAAACCCAACAAGGGACCAGTTTGGTACTGTCCGTTCGTTGCCAGATCGCTGTGACAAAGATACAGGCGATCGTCCACTCGGGCCAGCAAATCCTGCAAAATTCGCTGCAACCGCTTTTCGTCCGCTTCGGTCTCGTCTTCTGATATCCAAGGGCGTCCTAATCTATCTTGGAGAAACAAAGGCGCAGCAAATAAGGTAGCCGCACCGCCCTTGAGCCAGAGGGGCGAACTAGCATCGATCCAAAAATGCCATTGATGGCGGCGACGAGTCGATCGATACTGGAAGATATTGGTGAGAGTCACAGCACGACTTTGGGGGCCGATCGGACGCACGGGGAAAGGATTAGCAGTCACAGTCCCCTGACGCAGCAGCTGAATAAATCTGCCCACAATCTGATGATAACCGGGCCAGGTTTGTTCATACCATGAGTCCTTCATCCGGGCAGCAACTTCCCAGTAATGCTGGGCCGTTTCCATCAATTCCCGAATGGCTGCTACTTGATCGTAGGGGAGGTTGCTACCTTTCCACAAAAATTGCTGAATGGCTCGATCGAGAAAGACGATCGGACTGGGAACCAGGCGACCTAAAAGCTGCTGCTGTTGGATCTCAATCCATTTTAAAATCTGATTATAGGTCTGGGTGGCTCGATGTCCTAATCTGTCCCAGCGGGGAAAGGAGTCAACTGGTAATAACCGGGGACGATCGGGATCGGGAGCATAGCAATAGTCTGCCAGTAAACCGGCTCGTACTGGGTCAATTCTGGTCATGGCCAGCAGAGATGGATGGGAATCAGCGAGCGGTTCTTGACTGAGGACCACCAGCATTTCCGCCACGGCATCTCGGTCTACCAGCCGTCCCCATCCCGGATAAACTAGAGCCAGGAGGGTGAGTAAGGCCCGAATCAGGGGTGAAGCAGTCAGGGGTCGCTGATCGTTGAGCAATTCTATGGCAATTCCGGCTTTGGTGAGGATCTCGGTCAGGGTATAGCGGGCGATCGCGTCCACACCTGGTAGAATCACGGCAATTTCCTCTGGCGGCACCTGGTCCTGCTGTACTCCGTGAATAATCGCCTCGGCAGTCTGCCGCAACAGCTGCGCTCGGGATATAGTTTGAATGGACTGTACGGTCACGGCAGGCAAGACCACGGCGGGTGCAAACCCTCCACCCACTAACTCCATGCACCCAGCACTCAATTGAGGTGCCAAACCGCTGACAGGTTCCAATGCCAGGTTTTCCACTTGACAGCGCGAGGCCAGATCCTTCATATATAGGGGGTCGGCACCTAAACCCAGTCGGATTCCCCCAGTCGGATTATAAGTAAAGACCCCTACCGCCCCCCGTAAGAGCAGGAATTCAAATAACATGCGAGCGATCGCGGGATACTCGTCCACATTATCTGCCAGCAGCAAACGGTAGCGGTTAGTTAAATACTGCTGATAAGTGCGATCGGGCAATAGGTGACGCCAATAGAGTTCCGAAACGATCCCGTAGGTGAGGAAACCCCGAGAAAGGCACCAACTGCGCCAGCGCAGGAGCAACTCTCCCATAGATTGCCAGAGTCCTGGGGTCCCGGGGAAATCCACCAATCCCTGTTCTAGAACGATCGGAATATCCTCAATGGGCGTCCCACTCACGGCGGCCAGGGAAAACAAGTCCAGAGTGCGGCGCACCATACGATACTCGCTCACCCCTTCCATCCGCAGGACTCCCGAGTCCAACTCCTGACGCCATAGCTGGGTCGCCAATTCCTGCTCGGTTTCCGGGCGCAGGCGCACCGCAAATTGAGCCTTCAGTTGCAGGCGATCGATTAACAAAGGCCAGAATAACTGCACTTGCTCCAGAAAAAACCCCAGAGGAGTCTTGGCATGAACTGGATACCGTCCCTCTGTTACCTGCACCATGCGATCGGCCAAATCGATCCGGTTATCTCCAATGGCCGCCAACGCCAACACCGCCGTTAACTGGGACTGTTGCTGCCAGGATGCCAGCAACAGGCGCAACTTCTCCACCAGGCGAGTTGTCTTGCCACTGCGGCTATAGCCAGTAATCCAAACAGAACCAGTAGACACGTTCGCGTAGCGTGCGCGCAGCGCATTCGTCCCCGTCGCTAATTTTTTGCTATTATTATCCATTGTAATCTCAAGTTATACGACCAGATAGCAATTCGCCCCCTTCAATTTTCTCATGACAACCTTCAATTTTACCAAGACGATCGCGTCGGGCTTTCGCGCCGCCAATCAGTGGTTATGGCTTACCCCGGATCGATCCCTTGATGAGGCTTATGAGGCAGCATTAAAAATCAAAGCCCTGGAAGACGAGCATTTTAATGGTGACAAGATATCTCCTGACTTAAGCGGTAACAGCCTGATGATTGCTAATTATTGTCGCCGCGAACTCAACAACAACTTAATTGCTGCGAAAATCCGCCTAGGGGAATTCAAAATCAGTAGTAATTTGATCGATCTTTTCTCTCCGAAAAATATTTTGGCCGAGAAGGAACCGGGTAACCGGACTGTAATCCTCAGAGAAAAATCAGCCATCACCCTAGAAAAGTTAAAATTAATTGATGAAGTCCTAGTCCGGTACAGTCGCGCCAAAAAGCTAGTCAAGTCCAGGAGTCGGGAATCTCAAACTTTCGTCCCAGTTGAGAATGGATCCGCCCAGAAAGCGCTAATCGAAAAGCAGTCCTTAAATAATCAGTCAAAATCGCCTCCTAGCTTAGAGAAAATTGCCGGTGCTGAAACAATTTCTGCCCAAGGAAGTTTCTTGCCCCGGTCGATTTTGGGAACTTTGAAAAGAGTTCAAAAAGAATTAGATCCGAAAACGGAAGAAGAAGTTGTTGAAAAATTTATAGTTTCTAAATTCAAGACAGTCATTTCCCTGCGATTTATTTTATTGGCAATTCTGATCCCTCTTTTGACCCAACAGATATGTCATAATTTTCTGGTGGGACCAGTTGTAGATAGATTCAAAGAACAGGAAAGTTTTGCCACATTTATTAACGAGGAAATGGAAGAAGAAGCTTTCATGGACTTGGAAAAGTTTGAGAAAAAAATCAAATTTGAAATTTTAACTGGAAAGTTGCCTGAATTATCAAAGTCGGAGATAGAAGCAGAGTTACAACACAAGGTTGAGGAAATTGAAGTAGAATATCGCGATCGCAGTGCGAATGCGATCAAAAACATTTTCTCGGATATATTCTCGTTTGTGGCATTCGGGTTAGTCATCTGGACAAGCAAGCGAGAGATAACAGTGTTGAAGTCTTTCATGGACGATCTGATATATGGATTAAGTGATAGTGCCAAAGCTTTTATCATTATCTTATTTACAGATATGTTTGTGGGTTTCCACTCGGCCCATGGTTGGGAAGTAATTCTGGAAGGAATATCCAGACATTTGGGACTGCCAGAAAGTCGGAACTTTATCTTTTTGTTTATTGCCACCTTTCCCGTAATTTTGGATACCATCTTTAAGTATTGGATTTTCCGATATCTCAACCGCATATCTCCTTCGGCGGTCGCTACCTACAAGGAGATGAATGAGTAATGGAAATTATCGTTCCCTGGCTCCGGAAACAGGCTGCGTTCTGCTTGATGCTACCCCCCTACCGCCTTCATAATTACTATAGTTCCCACAACCGCATTACATCACCCCCAGATAACAGAAACTTACCATCGGGACTGAATGCTAGACTGTTCACAGAGAATGTAGGGTCCATCCAGTAGTCGCAGTTCACTGCCACTCGCCACATCCCACAACCGCACGGTTTGATCCGAACTCCCAGAGGCCACTGTCCTGCCATCGGGACTGAAGGCTACACTGTACACATAGGATGTATGTCCCTGAAGTAGTCGCAGTTTTCTGCCACTCGCCACATCCCACAACCGCACGGTATTATCTTTACTCTCCTGTCTCTTCCAATCATATATCATAGAGGCAGAGGCCACTGTCCTGCCATCGGGACTGAAGGCTACACAGTTCACTGTTCCGGGAGTGCTAGGAAGTTGTCGAAGTAAACTGCCACTCGCCACATCCCACAACCGCAGGCCTTCTATACTCCCATAGGCCACTGTCTTGCCATCGGGACTGAAGGCTACACTGTTCCGATACGAAGAAACTGTAGGAGGCGCATAGTCAAATTTATAAAGTGTTCGCAGTTCTCTGCCACTCGCCACATCCCACAAATCCAGGAAACACGAACTTCCAGAGGCGATCGTCCTGCCATCGGGACTGAATGCTACACTGGCCACAGCAGCGGCTTTCTGAAATTTTCGCAGTTCTCTGCCACTCGCCACATTCCACAACCGCAGGCTTTCTATACTCCCAGAGGCCACTGTCCTGCCATCGAGACTGAAGGCTATACACCACACACAGCCTGTATGTCCCTGAAATTTTCGCAGAAACTTCCCTGTAGTTAAATCCCATAAGTAGATATCTGGGTTGTTTCCTAAAGCTAGCAGCTTACCATCAGCACTGACAGCGCCGCAGTAGGCAGGAGGACAGTCTATCTCCCACAGCGTCTCGCCACTACTGAGATCGAACAATGCTGCGCCACCCGTAGCACAGACTACTACTAACTCATCATTTAAAGAAATCACATTTCTGATACTTCCGCGCCCCAGTCGCCGCACCATCCCCTGTGCTTTCAGTTCTGGCAAGACAAAATAGCCTCGCAATGTTCTTACATCTCCAGAGGAAGACACTCTCGGCGGTGGCGAAGGTATTGTTGGCGCAGGCGAAGGTCCAGACTTCCCAGACACCGCATCACCCCACCATTGCTCCACGCTGCTAGGGCGTTCTTCCTTCTCCAAAGGCAAAGCCTTTTCCACCAAACTCTGCCAGGGTTCTGCCAAAGAAGGTTCCCAGTTTGTCCCCATCATCCGACTCAATACTGGTTCCGGCAGCGTCCCCGCAATCATTTCATGCAGCATCATCCCCAGTTCAAAAATATCGCTTTCCGCCCCCACAGACTTTCTGGCAATTATTTCCGGTGGCGCATAGGTCTCGGTAAACGCCCGCGTACTCTGAGTGCCAGTCATACCCGTCTCTTGCTTCGCCGCCCCGAAGTCTATCAAAACCACCCGTCCTGCCGGAGTCAGCAAGATATTGTCCGGCTTCAGGTCCAGATGATAGACTCCCGCTTGGTGAGCAATTTCTAAAGCATCCACCAGGGGTTCCATAATTTCCGCCACCCTTGTCGGGGGCAAAAGCTTGTCAGGTTGGGCGTCCAAGACTTGCCGCAGGGTCTCCCCGGCTATTAATTCCATCACCAGATAAGCAGTACCCCGTTCCGTGAATAAATCTTGCACCCGTACCAAGCTAGGATGGTTGAGTCTGGCCAACATCCGCCCTTCCCGCTTGAACCGGTCTAACCAACCTTGGAATATATCAGCTTGGTTTTGGGGGACGATAAGGTTCCCTGTAGAAATGTGGCGATGGACAAGTTCTTGGGGGTAATATTCCTTAATAGCAACAGGTTGTTCTAAAATCAGGTGACGGGCGCGGTAGGTGATGCCAAACCCACCCCGACCTAAAGCATACTCGATCTCATAAGTATCCTTGTCCAAGCCGGTGCCTGGGGAGAGTACGTCTCGCAGCAGGGTCGGCAAATGGATGTTGCATTCCGGGCAGTATTCGGCGTTGGACGGGATCTTATCTAGGTGGCAATTGAGACAACGCATAGCTGTAGTGTAGGTTAGTAACCGGTTCTGTTCTTCACCATTATATTATATGGAGTCTTTTTCGACAACCCGCCTTCCCAGTCTCCCGGCAAGTGGTCAGAACTAGGTAATTTTTCCTAGCGGTACGAGTACTGCACCCTTTATACATCGAAGCCGACTCTGGGCTTTCTCTTTAAATGGCCTTGATATAAATATTTTATCCGGTAATAACTTGCTCATTCTCGGGAGTGACTCAGTCATTCCCGGGAAAAATAAGTTATTTCCAGAACTAACTATTTATTTCCTGGAGTGACTGAGTCATTCCACTGAGTTTGAAAGTCATTCGGTGGGGGCAAAAGGTTACTCTTTGGTGGACGTAAGCACCGCTTTGGCAGGGGTAAGCACCTCTTTGGCGGGAGTAAGCGCCTTGGCAGGGGGAAAATAGAGATTTAGATGCTGGCCAGGGTTTTCTCACGTTCTCCATCTAGCAAGATGCAACTGGCTACTTCATAATTGCAGGAGAATCAGAGGCAATTTCTCGTTTGCCTTCAATATGGTTGCTAATATATAAAGAATTGAACAGAAAAGTCGCTGCTGGATCTGAAATTCACAGGAATTTTAGGAGTATTGATTGAAGCCAAACTCTGCTTGATTTCGGCTGTGAAACCGGTTCTGGATGATTTAATTATCATAGCAGAATTCAGGGTGAGCGATCGGCTATACGATCGCGTCTTGCAAGCAGTAGGAGAGTAGCGATCGCCCTTTATCCTGAGAAGCGATCGTTATTATGCCACAGCGATCGCCTCTATCCCCAGTACCATCGGCCAAGATCGGAAAGATTAATAAAAATTAAAATAGTGAAAGACAAAACTTTAGATAAATTATCATTGTATATGTTAAGATAGAGTAAGCTAGGACTAACAGATGACCCAAAAAGCCGACATAGGTAGTAAACGCCTGATAGGTCTTGACCCCGATCGGTGGGTACAATGGGTGACCCAGATTCCCGGGGCCACCGCACAGGAAATAATTTCGACAGATTTCCAATGGGTGAGCAGGGCATCAGATGTTTTAGTTCGTGCATCCAGTCCAGAAGACGGGGAATTTCTCGTTCTGAACGAACTGCAACTATACTACTACAACAAAATGCCCCGTCGGGTGCGGGCTTATACAGCACTGGCAGAAGAAAAGTACCAAATACCAGTTTATCCGGTGCTGATTAACATCCTGAAACGGGGGAAAAATCCGGCCCCTATACCCACATGTTACGAATCTCAATTCCGTAATGTCCGGGCATACCAAGACTATCGAGTCATTAACCTTTGGGAAGTGGATGTGGATCTAGTCTTCCAACAACCCCTCCCTTCCCTACTTCCTTTCGTCCCCATTCTCAAGGATGGAGGGTCCCGAGCAACAGTCCGACAAGCATTGAAGCTGTTGCGAGAGGACGAAAAACTGAATGAGTTGGAGAATTTGCTAGCATTTTTTGCTACCTTTGTATTGGAGACAGAAATAGTACAACAAATCATAAGGTGGGATATGGCAGTATTACAACAATCACCCTGGTATCAGCAAATCTTGCAAGAGGGAGAACAGCGAGGACTCCAAATTGGCGAACAGCGAGGACTCCAAATTGGAGAACAGCGAGGACTCCAAATTGGCGAACAGCGAGGACTCCAAATTGGCGAACAGCGAGGACTGCTTTCTGGAATCACAATGGGATTGGAATTGAAATTTGGTTCTTCAGGAAATGCACTGATTCCAGAAATTCGCGCTGTCAAAGATATTGAAGTGCTCTCAAGAATTATCGATGGACTGAAAACTGTCCAAACTCTTGAGGAATTGCGCCAAATTTACCAGCGGGATAACTTGACATAGGCGATAACCATTAAATTCCCTGTGTCAAATAGCGATCGCCCTCACTTTTCTGGGATTTAAGGGATCGCGGCCTCGATTTTTCGCGCAGCGTTCGTAGGAGAAGGGGTGCGATCGCCAGTTCCCGGGGCAGATCAGCTGCTAGAGTAAATCCCCCGCTGTTGCAGCTGCTGCATAAAGAACTCTTCCAAGGACTGACGCTGCATGTTCATAGAAATCAGCTGGACATCCAGGTTGGCGAGATTCGCGAGAAACAGGTAAGGATTTCTTTGTAGCCGACCATGCCAAGCATTAGCCTCAAACTGCAAATCTGAGAGCCATTGTTTTAGCAATTCCGGGTTACCACCCTTGCCTTGGATGTGGAAAGTTTTGCTATTCCCCAACAGTTCATCCAAAGAACCGATGCAAATCCGTTCTCCTTGGGCCAGAATCGCCACCCGATCGCAAATCTTCTCCACATCCGAAAGCACGTGGCTATTAAAGAAAATCGTCTTACCTTGGCCTTTCAGGGATAAAATTATTTCTCGGATCTGAAAACGTCCCATCGGATCCAGACCAGACATCGGTTCATCCAGAAACACCACCTCTGGGTCATTAATCAGCGCCTGAGCCATGCCAATTCGTTGTAGCATACCCTTAGAATACTGGCGCAACCGCCTCTTTTTAGCCGCCGATTTCGCCAACCCGACCAAATCTAGCAGTTCCGGAATCCGTTGACGCTGCACCGATGCCGGGATTTGGAATAAGCCAGCAGCAAATTGCAAAAATTCCCAACCCGTGAGATAATCGTAGAAATAGGCATTTTCTGGCAGATAGCCCACTCGCTGCTTCACCGAGCGATCGCCTAGAGGGCGGCCCAGCAGCCACCCCCGTCCGGAGGTAGGGCGAACAATACCCAGCATTGTCTTCAGCAGAGTTGTTTTCCCAGCACCATTAGGGCCCAATAAACCAAAAATTTCGCCCTGAAACACCGAAATTGAGGTATTTTTAAGAGATTCAATTTTTTTGTTCATCCAGAACCCAGTGCGATAAACTTTAGTCAGGTTTTCAGTTTGGACCACTGGAGTTTTATCAGTTTTGGTAGATTCAATAGGTAAATCAGTGACAGAATCCATCTCAGTCATAACAATATCAAGTCGGGTTCGTAGTAAGCGCTTTAGCGCTTCCGGGTTTATTTACCCTGTAGTATATGTTAGGCAGCTTGACATAAAATACCTTCTCTATTATACTAAATCATATCTTGTAGCTTAAACATAGAATAAGAGCAATTAAGAATCAATGGAGCGTGGAAAAATAGTAACAATTATCACAGGTGCGATTTCCCTGCTGCTGGCGATCGCCTACCTAATGCTAGTACAACTGCTCGACTTCCGGGGCGAAATGATCCCAGCACCCCAGTCCCAGCTGAGTCCCTCAATAGAAATTACTAGCGCCACTCCCGACATCAATAGTCTCACCTGTTGATATTAGAATAACCGGCCCGAGCGTTCCCACTGACCCCACTTCTCCAGGTAGCATCATTAACAACCCGCCAGTTAATATTAGCCGGCACTCGCTCGGGGCCATAGGCACCCCGGAAGCTAGCATAGACCCCATCAGTAGCGATCGGAATCACCTGCACCTGGCGCAACTGGAGAGTATCGATATCGAACAGCACCCGTCCGATCGTACTATCAGGGCCACCGGAAAGGAAAGGATGAATAAAGTCTCCCAGACTTTCAAACATAACTCCGCGCTTTCCACTGGCTGATTGGACAATTCGCACCGGTTTCAGTGTATGGGGGCCATGTCCAAAGACAATATCACCATTGAAGTAACGAATGAACCGGATCCCCGTATTCACCAAATCCCTCTGGGTATTCGCGTGGGTGCAAGCATTCCAGCTATGGATCGCCAAAATTCTGATATCAGCATTCGCATCCCGGAGCGAGCGCAAAACCGTCTCTTCGTCAGTCACGCAAGTAACGTAAGTGCAGTCACCCCCTCCAATATACTAGCTAGCAAAGGCCACTCTCACCTGCCGACCCTTAACATTAAAAGTCTTGACTCTGGCCACCTTCTGGGTGCCCACCCCGTGCCACAGCCAGGGCCCTGACAATTCCCGTTCCAATCTTTGCATATGACGAGCCGACATTAAGGCACCATCAATACCATTTTCCCCGACCAGACAATCACGGGTGTGATTGTTAGCCAGACCAATGAGATTGAAACCACGTTTGTAAACTTCTACCAGATTATCTGGGTGAGAAACAAAAGCAAACACTTGCGGTGCCGGAGGGGCCCAAAATTGGCTGCATCGCGTTCCCACCACCGTTTCCCAGTTAATAAAAGAAATGTCCCCCCGGTAAGACTTACCAGTAGGATCGAACTTCGCGAGCAGGCGCCCAAAGTGAGTCGGGGCCCCTTCAGGATAATAGTTCCTCGGCAATTCCTGCTGCAAACTCAAAGGCGGTGCATGGGAAATCCCCATCCCCGAATCTCCCACCCCGCGAATGTCCAAAAATTACGTCGCCCTTTGACTATCCAGGGGTACTGCTGGCAAGGAATCAGACCAATTGGTCTGCTTAGCCTCCTAAGACACATTCATTAGCCTCCTGAGACACATTCACTACCACGATCGGCTCTTCTTCATACACCACTGGAGCCTTAACAACCGGTTCTGATGAGGTAACATCGGTGCTTAAAGCCGGTTCTGGGTCGATCGGGGCAGCGTTAGTGGCATCTTCTGGAGAGCGATTACCAGAACATCCGGCGATTTCCGGCAGTAGTAGAGCCAGAGTTACCGTCAGAACCCAACGAGCATGTGTTTTTTTCATGTTTTTCCGATGTTCCAGCTGAGATCTAGGCGGACTCGCTTACCCATCATAGCTTACAACAACACCCTTTGGGCGATCGCCTGCTTGCGGACCAGCATCATTGTGAATGGCTCAGGGCAGATTTGAACTGCCGACCTTGGGCTTATGAGTCCCCTGCTCTAACCACTGAGCTACTGAGCCTTACTTTCTTACTCTAACATACAGCAGTGAAACCGTGCAAATTTTTTTTTGGCAATCAGGGGAACTAAAAGTTCCCCTGATGTCTCTCCAGCAGCGACTACTTCCGGGGTGGGAGATAAGATATGGGGTTAACCGCTCTCGAACCGGATAGATGGATCTCAAAATGCAGGTGCGGGCCAATGCTGTATCCCGTGCTGCCCATTTCGGCAATTAGATCACCTTGCTCAACTTGCTGGCCCTTGTTTACCAGAATACGGTTATTATGGGCATAGCGAGTTAAACTGCCATTGGGATGGCGAATCTCAACTAGTTTCCCATAGCCACCACGATTCCAGCCAGCAAATTTTACCTCTCCAGGACCTGCTGACACAATCGGCGTCCCGATCGGTCCTGCAATATCAATCCCCTTATGCATCCGTCCCCACCGCCAGCCATAGCGTGAAGTCAAAGTTCCTTTAGCTGGCCAAATATAGCCATTAAAGGGGGCTGTTCCTTCCGGCAAGTCTCTGTGTGGCCGTGGCGATATGGGGGCCGCTGCCACCGCTTCTGGTTTCTTTGTGTTCCCCCCTGTCGTCTCCATCCCTGCCGATAGTTCTGGTTGCGACTGTTCGGGCTGTCCAGTGGGCAAAGAGGTCTCATTGTTATCTCTCGAGTTATCCCCAGAAGTTGCCTGCTTCTGTTGCATTTCCTTGTGCTCTGAGAGCAACCCCCTTATATACCGGTTAAAGGGAATGGTCAGAAGTTGATTAACTTTGATCAGGTCCCCATCTGTCAGTTGATTAGCCTGCATCAATTCAGGTATAGAAACATCATACTGACGAGAGATTTCTTCTAGCGTCTCTCCAGCCCGAACCCGATGTCGTTTCCGGGTCAAGCTGGGGTGGACCTCACGTATCTGTTCTGAACCCAGACCTATCGGAACTACCCTTGGGGTCTCAAGATCGGGCAGGTCCCTGGACCGATCTTGGGCGTGATATTTTTCCCTTAATCCCTGGACTTCAGCCCTCAAGCCATCCACATATACGGGGTGAACTGAGATCATTTCTGGAATTAACCCAGGTACATTGGACCCTACTGGCTGGGCAACCATAAATGGCACCATATCGGTGCCATCGGATAGTACAACAGTCGAGGTCAACAACTGGGGCCATTGGCTAGTTGTTGACTGGAATTGACCGCTAGTGATGGTTTGATTGACATTGAACCTTTCGTACCCGCTCAGCCGCTCAACTAAACTCGATTCACCAGCCTCTGCTATTTGCGTCACCTCAACAGATATTTCCTGGAACTGCGGTTGTGCCCCACCTAGAGACCAGTATTTTTCCGGTGACCACTCAAACTCATGCCCACCCGCATCTAATGAGAACCTCCTTGTCACGGCCCCGATCATCGCCTCACTAGCTGGAGTATATGGCCAAGTTGGCGTTTCTGTTGCAGCAGAACCCAAACCTGTCCCGATTTTTCCGGCACGGTGCGCTGGATCCTTTACCACCGGTTCTGCTGCCATTGCTCTGTCACTCTTTTGGTGCAGAAACAGGCTAGATATGGCGACTAACCCTATTGCAGCCGCCCCCGAGCCAACCCGACGATTTGTTTCTGGTTGGGTCTGTTTTGATGTACCCTCGCCCGATGTGCGATGCGCAGTGCGTTCCCAGGCTCTGCCTAGGAACGAGGCGCGCGCATCGCACCTCGGAGCTGCTGGAGCATCCTTAGGGCCATCAACCGACTGACAAACCTTCTGGGGTAATGTTCCTTTCAAAGAACGACCTCCTAATGGCGAACACTTAACTGTCCTTTCCGAACCTAAGTCCCATGAGATTGCCCTAACTCACCTATAAGTACGATGGCGAGCACATACATGTCTTTAGGTAACGGTTACAATATCATTTTTATGTGAGTGAAGCAAGGATGATCGCCCGATCGAGTTTTGACTAGCGCCATCACAGCCACTCAACTACCATCTTCGGGATTTTTATCCTCTGACGGTAAAAGATGATGGTCATATTTTATAGTCGGGATCGCCCAAGCAGAATGTTACCAGAAATACTTTTTGCCCAATGTTCTGCCATCGTCGGACCCTGACTCTCTGCCATAGATTCTCATCCATCCTCAAGAGAATTAAAATCTATCTTTCGAGATCACCTAATTGACGCCTGGCTTCAAACAAACCCACGGCGGCGCTGACGGAAAGATTGAGGCTGCGAACCCCTGGCTGGTTCATGGGAATATAGACAGTAGCCGCACAGGCGGCTAATACAGATGGTGCTAGACCAGTGGTTTCGCTGCCAAACAACAGCCAGTCACCAGGCTGGAATGGGAATTTGACATAGTTATAGCTGCCCGTAGTGCTAAAACCAATCCATCGTCCCCCTAGCTGCTGCCCGAAGGCGGTAAAGGCTTCGAGAGAACTGTGTTGGTGCAAGTTGACGTAGGGCCAGTAATCTAGACCGGCTCGCTTCAAATGGCGATCGCTAATCTCAAAACCCAGTGGCCCCACTAAATGCAGTTCCGTGCCAGTTGCAGCACAGGTGCGGGCTATGTTGCCGGTATTGGGTGGAATTTGCGGTTTAATCAAGACAACCCTCAGCATCAAACGCTTATTTAACTTTGTTTAGGCAACCTCTGATTGTATCCGGAGAAAACGGCTACATATTTATTTTTTTTTAATATCTGGTAGCCAGAGAAAATTGATTAGATATTCCGATCGTGGTTAGTGGTCACTGGTCATCAGCATTTGTATTATGAGTAAATTTTGTATTATCCGGTAAAAAAGGGAGATGGGTGAAAATTTTCCTCTCTCCCTTAAGTAGCAGGACATAATTATTTTCAGATTTTCCTAGGGAGTAAAAAAGGCTATAGCCCTTACTGGGTGGGCATTTTACGCTCTCTGGTATCAACTACGAACTACGAACTACGAACTACGAACTACTTATCCCCTCGGAACCAGGTGGGTGAGTAAGTAATGCTGATTTTTAAGTTATGTTAAGCAACCAGGGCATGGCACAAATTATCAGAGAGTTCTTGTTCTCGCAACTGAGTGGCAACAATCGCTTGCTTGATGATACTGCGGGTTGTCAACCCCCTAGGTCGCAGTTTTAACCATCGCTGGGCTTCGTTGCCTTCCCGGAGAATCTTTTGCAGGGGCGAGAGGAAACAGCTAAACCCGCGTTGCTTGGCATGGGGCCAAACTTCTCGATCGAGTTCCCAGATCCATTCCCGCGCCTGGATGGTGCGACCATCTTGCCAATGTAACAGTTGAGCGTCCAGACTGTGGCGTGCTGCTGCTGCTTCATTAGCATCGGTGAGGTCGATCAAGTCGGAGGCACGGGTCGAAGCTGGTAAGGTACTGGCCTCTAGGGGGTCTAAACCGGGGTCATTAATCAGTTGCCACAGGCGGGCTTCTAAGAGGGCGGTGATGGCTAGTAAGGCGATCGGGTCTGTGACCAAGTCGCAAATTCTCACTCCAGACGGTTGAGGTCGTAAGGGCGATGGGCACCGTTGGGTCGCACTGAGGTCCACAGGTGACGGACATTTTGCATTGTACCTGCTTTCAGTTGCGCTTCCATCCACTGGATATGGTGGGCATGGCTGGTAAACAGGGGCACATGTTCTGGTGTTTTGGGGAAAACTTGCCAGCGAGTCGAGTGAGAACCGGTCGCCAGACCGTCAATAAACGGCGATGAGGCACTCAGGGCCAGATATAGGGGCGCTTCTACCCGTACCAGGCGACAGGCCCGCATGAGTAATTCTCGGTCGCTGATGCCTATGTTGATATGAATGCTGGCGGTGACTACTTTCGTGCCGTAGGTTTGTTCGATGTAGCTGTGGTAGGGGTTGTTCGGGTCGGAACGACTGAAGTGATCGCTGCCCCCCAAGCACAAGGTACTCCCAGGAATTAGGGTGTAATCACCCAGACTCTTGATATAGTTTCGCAGCCGCCTCCGGGGTTGCAGCAACTCACACAACAATGCATCATAGCGGCACAAGGGGGCTGTCGTGTATTCTACATTACGGCTGTCTGGTTCCCGTACAAACCCATCTAGTGCGGCCACAATCTTGTCAGAGAGTCCGACTATATCACCTTCTGGCGTGCCTGTGTACATTTCTACCTCGAAGCCTTTTGATAGCAGCATGGCAATTATTTTCAACCCTCTTGAGTTCTCTTCTGCTCTTTCTATTATCTGCGATCCTGACCCGACTGTGTCTATTCTTTTTTTGCTTGTTGGCCAAAGCCCTGATTGTTTGATAACACATTTTTAATAATTTGTCAAGCTATATTGTACTCTTGTTGTATCTGGACAAAGGTGCATTGGCAGCAGCAAGCTCATCAAGTATGAAAGACTGATGATATTGCTGTGTACGTTGACAGGCATGAGACGATAGTATATTATTTATAAAGGGACACGGGATCCTCCCATCAAAAGCAATTGTTTTTGAGAATAAAAAATGTCAAATTTAACTGTTGATATGCCAAGGTATTTATTATTGTGCAGCGCGACAATATGAAGATGCTTTATAATTAGAAGCAGCATTAAAAGAAACAAATTGTATAGTTATTTGGCGATTATGGCAGATTTAAGCGGTAGTTGGCTGGGAACATACTGGCAAAGAGAAAAGCCTACCAGATTTGAAGCCACTCTCCTTCAAAGTGGAAACGCCTTGAGTGGCAATATCTTGGATGACGGTCCCTTAGGGGAAGCTTTGTTAAGCGGTGAAGCGATCGGACGCCGCGTCAGCTTTGCTAAGCGCTAGCTGGGTGCTGGTAGTGAGTCGATCAGTTATACTGGTGTTGTCAATGAAGATGAAAATTATATGCCGGGACAGTGGCAAGTTGGAGATTATGATTCTGGACCCTGGGAAGCTCATCGCAGTGGATCTAACCTGACTGTGGAATTTGCACAAAGTAAAAGCAAGCGAGAACTTGTCGGGGTTGGCAGGGTTTAAACGGGATAAGAAACCCTGTTTTTCGGAAAAACCAGGGTTTTTGGCCTACAATCTGATTTTTCCGGCACGGTGGGCAATGCTACTTTACAGAGTTATTGCAACAGGTGTAATATGTGAGTTGTAACCGACTATAAACAGATAATAATATTATCAAAGAGAGGGGTGCAAGATATGAGTTATTTTTGGGGAACGGTAAAAAATAACTTCTCCAAAAATTGGCTAAGACCTACTTGTTTTACTTCCCCTGCTCTCTGCTCCCTAGATTCTCCGGGATTGGTAATTTTTTGATTTGGAAGTACCTTGGGCTCGGGACACCCTAGGCTTGCTCGCGTCGATACTCCGGTGACTGGATTGACTCCCGAGGCCCGATCGCACATTAACTTGACCTGATAGCGGTCAATAAATGCATTAGAAAAATCAGCGCCCGTGATAGTTGCCTTCACAAAAATGCTGCTGCTGAGCATGGCATCGGTGAAAATGGCGTTGGTCAAATTAGCACCATAAAATGAAACCCGATCGGCAAAGGTATCTGTCAGGTTGGCTCCGGTTAAGTCAGCCTGGATAAAAGAGCCTTTGGTAAGAATCGTTCTCTGGAGATTGGCGCCGCGAAAGTTGGCTCTGTACATATCAGCTCCAGCCAATGAGGTTCCTGACAAGTTACTTTGGGAAAAATCCCGATACTGGAGGTCGGCAAGGGTGTAGTTAACAGTATTTTCCTGTGCTAGAGTCGGGCGGGCATCTACAATTATTCCAGTTACGACCAGCAACAGGATAGTCAAGATGGCGATCGGATTAGGTAGCGAAGTTTTCTGGTTTGGCTTTCTGACCATATCAATCCTTGTCTTCAACGGGAGCCTATTCATGATATCATAGTCCGGCGAGCATGACAACATAGAGCAGAACAGCGATGAGTGGACTAGCAGCTTTTATTTTTGATGTTGATGGCACTTTGGCGGACACCGAACGGGATGGCCATAGAATAGCGTTTAATCGCGCTTTTGCTGAGGCGGCTCTAGATTGGCATTGGTCGGTAGAACTGTATGGCAAATTGCTGGCAATCTCTGGTGGCAAAGAACGTATTCGCTTTTACTTGCAACAGCTTAACCCCCACCCCCACCCCCACCTTGCGTTCCCAGGTAGAGCCAGGGAACGAGGGTGGGGCTACGAGAACATTGCCCGCCTGCGCGGGCTTAACCCTCACCCTCACCCCCACCTGGCGTTCCCAGGCAGAGCCAGGGAACGAGGGTGGGGCTACGAGAACATTGCCTGCCTGCGCGGGCTGAGTGGGGGCGATAATTTGGGAAAAGGGGATTCTCCAGACGACCTGGATGAGTTTATTGCTGACTTACATGCAGCTAAAATTAAGCATTACCAACAATTGCTGGCTTTTGGAGCTATTCCTTTGCGCCCTGGGGTCCGGCGATTGTTAGATGAGGCCAGAACACAAGCAGTTAGGTTGGCGATCGCCACTACCAGTGCTTTACCTAATGCCACGGCCTTATTAGAACAGACTCTCGATCCATCTTGGTTTGAGGTAATTGCCGCAGGTGATATAGTCCCTGCTAAAAAGCCAGCCCCCGATATCTATGAATATGTGTTGGCAAAGATGGGTTTGACCGCAGGGGAATGTTTGGTGTTTGAAGACTCCCAACCTGGTCTGCAAGCGGCCCATCAAGCTGGCTTAAAAACAGTGGTTACTGTCAATGATTATATTCAGGGTCAAGATTTTACCGATGCTATACTACTATTGAATCATCTGGGAGAACCCGAACAACCTTTTACTGTTCTTGCTGGAGAGGTGCCAGATGATTCCAGCTATCTGGATATGGCATTGGTGCGTCATCTGCATAGTGCTTTCTATGTTTTATAGGGCGATCTGGCTTGCTGCTGTTGTACCGTTCCGGAAAAATCGGAACTCATCAAGTTCAGATCGGCAAGCAGAAGTTTCTAGATCGATGGATTAATCATCAGCGTACCTCGCTGTTCACAGTCGCCTCTCCTATTTTAGCATCTGGACAGAATAAGCGATTGCGATGACAGTTGCTTGCCTATCCAGATATGAGCTACCGTGGTCCCGATCGAACCATGTTCAGTCCATACAGATACAGTTCAGCTACATTATAAACACGAGGGGGAGGATCTTTAGGACGCGAACGTTCCTTGAAAATACCAGCGTCAATCATAGACCTGATTTGAAGAGTTAGATTGCTATCCTCCATGTTCCATATTCTTTCCAGTTGAGTTTCGTCAATAGGAGAGCGTTGTTCCTGGAGTTTATCTAGCAATTCAACAAGTTCAGGATATTCGTTACGCACCTCTGCCACACGCTGCTTGGAAACCTCTGGAAAAGCATCTATCAATGCCCGAGGACGCAAAATTCGCTCATAATATTCTGTTGAATAATCTTTCTCGATTTTGATCGCCTCCTCTAGTAGCAAGATTAGGCTTCGCGGGAAACGATTCTCTTGACTGTCAGCAGTTCGTTTGCGAACCCAGTTGTATGTATAAGCAGCCTTCCCACGACCCATTCGCTCGCCCCATAAATAATACAGGCTTTTCCGCAATTGCTCTAAGCCAATTTTATCGAGTAGCTCTACCTTCATTCCTAACTCCTGGTTTAAAGCTTGGCTCAGACTATCAGAACTATTTAAAGCTTGGCGTAGCACCAGTCTCCAGAGGTCGGCTTCCTCCCAGCGCAGTTGGATCGACCTGCCGCTATAATGTCCTTTATTTGTAAAGTTGAGCTGGTTCCAGATATCCTCTCGTAAAAATATCTTAGGCACAATATACTTTAGACTCGTCCCGCTTTCTAACCACCATTCAAGCAAAGCTTCTAGTGCTTTCTTTCGTCTCTCATAGTCTATTTTAGTGGAACCAAAGCCAGCATCTAGTTCATCGTAAAGAAGCCACACATGCCGATCGCGCTCTCGCAACCAGCGGTCAATATCTCGTAATTCATCACCAGCTTTTGAAAGAGCTTGTGGAGATTGAGTCCGCTGAACCAACCACGAGACTATTGGAGTATGTGAGGGACTATCTGGAATGCTCAATTTCACCAACTCCTTATCCAAAACAGGGAGCGAACGTAACTCTGGCTGAGCATGGCACAGTTGCAAGAGAGCATAATTTAACCAGAAATATTTCCAGCTATTGTCACCTACCTGTTGTTCGTAACTAGCGAGATCGCTACCTCCTATAACTGGACCTGAAAGTCTCGGTTGGCCGTGTCCTGCAATAAAATCAACATTTGTTAAATATACATGATATCTAGCCAATTCTCTGGCTTCTTTTGCCTGTTCAACAAACAGTCTAAATAACAAACTTTTCCCAGTTTCCTTGGCTCCTCTTATGAGCCAATTATTATTACTTAAAAACTCTGGAAAATCATCCGTGCGTTGGAATATTTTAGGTATTTTTTCAGCTGCTAGTTGCTGTGCTGTTGCCGCCTCAAACCGCAATTCCTGCAAAAAAATTTGACGGGTTTTCAGACTTGTAGTTGGTGCGCTAGTTTTAATGTCAGGCAAACTAGGATCAATGGCATCGGCAATTGGCAGATAATCATTGAGCAAATTTTTGGGTACATCCTTGACCAGACTGGACAAAGTTGTAATGTTGGGGTTGTAAGGCACCTCGTAGTGAAGTTCACCAACTGTTGTTCCACTAGGCACGCCCCAGTTTTCCTCGCCCATTCGCTTCTAACATCCGACCCACGATATTCCGAAATGCCTCCGGGTTCGCTTCTCGCAGTTTCTCCGCCATCTTCGCATCTAATGCATAGGTCTCTGCTGCTTGGTCGTACACCCAAGTATCCGTGAAATTCGCTGTCCCCCCCCAACCAATTAATGCTGTCATTCGCTGGGATATCTCATAGGTACCTCCCGAACCTTGATCTGCCATTGCTTCTGCCCATTTCGGATTTAGCAATTTGGTTCGATATTCCATCCTCAGCACATCTCCTAAGTTCCGGGGTGTCGTATCTTTGGAGAAACTTTCCACAAAGCTGGCATTCACTTTTTGGCCCCGCTGTTTCTCTGCTGCTTGTTTTAATCCTCCCGTGTTCGCGTAATATTCCTGTATGTCTGTCAGGCCATATTCCACTGAGTCGATTTCTTGGATGATGCGATCGGTCGTCTGCAATAGCTGGGTAAAAATTTCCTGTCTCGCTTCCCCTTTGTCTTTTCTGCCATAACTGAAGCGGTTCCGCCCCGCCCATGTATCCCCTAACTCCTCCCCTGTTTCCCAGTTCCCGTCTACTACCCGATCGTTCACTAGGGAACCAAAATCTCCTGCTAGATTAGAAAACAGTCTCGCTGCTGCATTTTCTACACCTTGCTTTTGCAAAGCTAACGCATGTTTGCGGATAAAGTTCATCTCTTCTGGTTCCTCGGCATCCGCCGCCCTTTGGAACAAGTCGTCCAGCAATTCAATGATATTCGCAAAGCTGTCTCGGAAGATCCCTGAAAGGTTGCCTAAAACATCAATCCGGGGATGAGTTAACTCGGTAATGGGTTTTAATTCATAGCGGACTATCCGCCCGGTTCCTTCTTTCACTGGAGAGGCCCCTACTAATTCTAGCAGAATCCCGATCGACTCTCTCTTGGTCTTGATCGCATCTAACCCCCACAGCATCACTGCTACGGTTTCGGGATATTTTCCCTCTTCCTGAAGATGCTGGGCGAGGATCTTTTGGCCAATCTCTCGCCCCCGATCGCACGCAGCAGGTGAGGGCATGCAATCGGGGTCTAAGGCATGAATATTGCGACCTGTGGGCAATACTCCCGGACCATCCCGCAATAGATCTCCACCTGGGGCTGCGGGGATATACTCGCCGTTCAATCCTCGCAGCAGGTTGGTTAATTCATCTGGGGTTTGCATTAATAATTCGCGAATTGCTGATGATGATGTCTCGGGTTCATCGCCCAAATAAGCCTCCAGATAGGATGTCATTTCCTCTTCATCAGGTGCTTTTCCCAATATATGCAACCCCGAGGAAAACAGCCGTTTTTCCATTATTTGTAGGTATTCGTATATTTTGACAAAATAGCGGTTTAATGCTTCAGCACTAAACATTCGAGCATTCTCAGATGTAAAGGCAATGCCTAATTTTTTGGCGTCCTCGAAGGGACAGTCGGCATCTAGTCCCGCGTCTACAATTTTCTGACAAATAGCTTCCTTGAGGACGTAATTATTTGCGGGTGCTTCCCGATATTCGGAGATTAAATCTCGCAAGGCCAGCAATTCTTTGTATAACCCCGCCCGACCGTAGGGCGGGACATTGTGGGAAATTAGGACCCCATAGCCCCGCCGCTTTGCTAGCATAGATTCGGAGGGGTTGTTGGCAGCATAGATATAAAGATGGGGTAAGTCTCCCAGGAGAATGTCCGACCAGGAATAGCCGGTATTTCCTAAAGGCGACCCTGGCAACCATTCTACCGTGCCGTGCATCCCAAAGTGGACGATCGCATCTGCTTGGTATTCATTTTGCAGCCATTTGTAGAAGGCAGCATATTGGGGATGGGGGGTCAAGTCCTTTTCAAACATGAGTCGCATGGGGTCCCCGGCAATTCCTAAGGGGGGCTGCACTCCGATCCAAATATTTCCCAACTGCACGCCGCCCAGGTGAAAGTCATCTCCCAAAGTCTTAATTCCCGTACCCGTAAGGGAATGCCATTGCTTCTCGATGCGGGTGGTTATACTTCATACTTTGCTCTGATCTCCTCTATGCTAACACCCTTACCCTCTCTGAGATCCTTTCGGGCCTGCGCCACCCGAGAGAGGAATTTGGGATTATGTAACAGTAGTTCTTCCCACCAGTCTTCAGGATCTTCTAAACCCATTAGAATTCCTACTGCTACTCCTTCGCGAGTGATAATTACATAATCCTTCTGGGCCTGCTGCAAATAACTTGATAAATCTGTTTCAACTTCTTCTATTGACACTTGCTTCACTGTTCTTCCCTCCCGTACTCCGATAACCACGTGATTGCTTGAGGCTTTTCTTTAATTGCTATAATTTCTACTGCTCCCGTGTCTACATTATAGATCACATCGTAGAACACGCGCAAATTATCAATTCGTAACCGGTATTGTGGCCGCTGCATTCGGATCAGACGCTTTATGCGACTTTTGCTCACTTTCTCAGGCTCATATCTGAGATGTGTCTCAATTCCATCAAGAACTTTTGCCAGATCGCTTGCTCTGAGTGCTGCTATATCCTTTTCTGCTGCTGGCGAAAAAATAATCTCGAATCTCACAATCGTTACAGTATATCTAACTACCGTTGATGTTTACCTAATTTTAACCAACAAAAGATTGGATCTACGGTTAGCGTCATTCATAAATGCTGTCTCGGCTAAAAGCTCGATCGGATAGACTCGGACTATTTTTAGGAAGTTGCGAGATCCAGGCGCGAAAATCCCTAGCCCGTTCCTCTGGTGTGGCGCTCAGCCCAAGGGGAGCAACTCTCACTCGACTCCAGTCTGAAATTCTCGCGATGCAATCAAATCAGCAATTATTTTCAGTTACTCATCGCTGAGTTTGTCTATTTCTTTCTTCAGTTTTTCTTTGAGCATAATTACGGTTCGTCTAACCTCCTCAACCCAACAGTTCCATGATATTCCAATCTACTGCCTTTGACAACCCCATATGCCTTCCACATGTTATCCGATACTCAAGAATCGCTCAAACCTATGTATACCAATCGTTTCTACGATCGTTAAGAATTATTAAACCTGCCACTCTCGTCCCCGATCGCCGGTTGTAATCCGGGCCTCTCGAACTACCCGATCGCCCTTCCACCCCCATAGTACAGTTCTCTACAGCATGACCTTGAAAAATCAGCAAGTTTATGATATATTTCATGATTTTCAGCAGGCGATCGCCCCGATGAGTTTGATAACTGCCATCCTCAACATGATAGCGATCGTATACTATTATAGTCTAAGCAAGTGTCATATAAAATACTTGCAATTTGAGTAGAATAGAGAAGGAAGTATATCTATATGAAAGCCGAGGAACTGAATAAAAAGTTTGACAACTCTGAAGACGTGCTGGAGTTTTTCGATCTGTCTACTTTCAGACAACCAGGATTAGAAACTAAGCCAGTGAATGGGGTCTTGCATATACGTGCTAGCAGGCGATCGACCCCAAAGCCACCCATGAGGTGAACTGTCCCTTAGCTTCCCAGAACAAACTTAAGAATGATGCCGATCGTGGTAGCCACAATCAGGCTAAAGGCTAGATTCACAACCCATTGAGTCCCCTGCCGATAAGCTTCCGCAAGAGCTACTGAACGATCCAGGTGCTCTACTGATTTATCTAAACGATCTAGGCGAGTGTTGATCTCATTCAGCTTTTCCAGAATTTGCTCTATGTCTGACTGAGTCATTGTCAATTACCTCCAACACAAATATAACATAACACTGCAGCACCATCTCTATTCGGAATATATCCCATATCGCACCTGACGCTCTCTTATTTCATTATTATAGCGCGAATTGTTCTTACCTGAATTACTTGCACTATTTTTTACCTACTTTGATCCAACCAAATACTTGCTCTGCCGTTAGCATCATATCAATAATTATGGGTCGATCTGGGTCTTGCTTATCGGTGCCACGCGCGCGACCCCAAAGCCACCCATGAGGTAGCGCTGCATAGGTTTTCCAGAAATCAGGATTTGTCAAGGACTTCATCTAGATGCTTCACAGGGTTAGCTGCAATATCTGCTTCAGCTTTAGCGATTAGGTTATCCAATTGGAGATTCTCAACTGATATAATAACTTGTCAATCAGCTCTCTTTGATTGGAACAAATTCGGTGCGAATTCCCGAAATAATTCGTAATTGTCAATTGAGCAAATTAATTACTAATTGCCTCATTTTGATTGGGACTGACGAAGGCACAAACAGCAAAAAAATTTTCAACTGTTTGGCCATTGTTTTCCCTCACTTTGACAGGGCTAGCAATGCCCACCCTACAGAAACTACAGAAACAATTATTGGTGGGCGATGCCCACCCTACTAATTGAAGCCTATACTCTAGTACACTTCTAGGTGCCAGCGTTTCTCCTTCTTCAGTTGCTTCTGGTAATCATTCCAATCAACATCAAACTTAGACGCCGCCGCCGACATCCCCTCATTGATGCCGCCTTCCATTCCCTTCAAACCGCAGATGTAAGTGTGGGTTTTGGGATTTTGAATTAACTGCCACAGTTGATCCGCGTGTTCCTTAATCCGGTCTTGGATATACATCTTACCGCCATCATGATTCTTCTCTTCGCGGCTGATCGCATAGGTCAAGCGGAAATTATCCGGGAATTTGGACTGCAACTCCTCCAACTCCTGCTTGTACAGAATATTGGCAGTATAGGGAATGCCAAAGAACAGCCAAGCAAGGCCTTTGAACTTGTAGTCTTCGTGCTGTTCAAAAAACATCCGCCACAAGTAGGCCCGGAAAGGCGCAATACCAGTCCCCGTCGCCATCATGATAATCGTGCTATCCTCGTCGTCGGGCAACAGCATTTCCTTCCCAACAGGACCAGTGATTGCTACATCTGCCCCAACTTCCAAGTTGCACAGGTAAGTAGAACAGACCCCATAGACCGTTTCTCCCGTTTCTGGATGCTTGTACTCTAACTGCCGGACGCACAGGGAGACTGTCTTGTCATCCACATCATCCCCGTGGCGGGTAGAGGCGATCGAGTACAACCGCAACTTGTGAGGTTTGCCGTTTTCGTCAGTTCCGGGGGAAATAATGCCTATACTTTGACCTTCCAGATACCGCAAAGAGCTGTCAGCAATGTCAAACTTCAAGTGACGCACGGTGCCCGAGCCACCTTCTGCTACCAGTTCTGCATTACTCAGACATTTACCAATATAGGGATTTTTAGGACGGTAAATGTTAACGGGAATGTCAGCTTTCTCCTTCTCTTTTGCTTTCGGCTTTTCTGTTGCTGTTGGCATTGGGGGCTGTGTTTGAGATGTGGCTTGACTTACTACTGGTGTCCCAGGGCCACTCCCATTCAAATGCTTGATGCTGACAATTTTGCCGCCCAGGCGGGTAATCCGCTGCATCTCTTGGTTCATCCGGTTGTATGGCACCTTAATCAACGTGCTGCCACTTGAACGGATGGGGTAGGACATGTTGTCAGTATTTTGGCTCTGACCCAGACCTACCACTTCGTACAGAAACACACGGCTACCTGCTTGGGTATTGGCAGCACTACCAGCTGCAGTCAGATTGTACATGGCTTTTATCTCTCCAAACCCAATATGAAGCTACCACCTGCCCTGAGTGGAGCCACATCACCCCAAGTCTTGGGGCCAATATGTGGATGCTTTTCCTTTCTCCGGGCAAGGCGCGATCGCGATCGCGCCATTCAGGCACAATTTTTCCATTGTACATGGCGGGGGACATAGTAGGTCGCAGATCGCCATCTCGGTGGAGATTTGGGGTAGTTTTGATCTCGTAGGCACCAGCAGCTGAGGTTCAGTCTAGGGGGTCTACCACGGTCAGACTGTTGCCGCCATCGTCAATTTTATCTTTTCTTCAAAACCAATTCGCCCTATTCTTGGTATAGATGTCGATCGCGTAGCGTGCGCGCAGCGCATTCGACTTGCCCGACCGGATCTCCTTGTGCGGGGGATCGAGTTCTGGTAGAATTAACCTAAGCTCCTAGGACTAAATACTTAGTTCGAGCTTGGCCCGAGTCGGACTGTCCCCTGAGACGGACACAGATGAGATCATCCCCTGTCGGCCTCACGCTGGTGCGGGGCCGATTTTTCTGAGGTTTGTAGTGAGGACTTCCGTCCTCACTACAAACCTCAGTAGAGCCCAATCCGCTCAAACATAAGTAAGCAAATCATCAGATCGAAAGAGGGAATCTATGACAAAGCCCGATCGCGTGGTATTAATAGGTGTAGCCGGAGACTCCGGATGCGGTAAATCCACGTTCTTGCGTCGCATCACTGACTTGTTCGGAAAAGAATTAGTAACAGTCGTCTGCCTGGATGACTACCATTCTCTGGACCGGAAACAGCGTAAAGAGACTGGGATTACGGCCCTTGACCCCCGGGCCAACAACTTTGACCTGATGTATGAGCAAGCAAAAGCGCTCAAAAATGGTCAGACGATCAATAAGCCGATCTACAATCACGAAACGGGCATGATCGACCCGCCAGAGCGAATCACCCCGACCCCGATCGTGGTCCTAGAGGGGCTGCACCCCTTGTATGACGAACGAGTTCGCGATCTTTTGGACTTCAGCGTTTACCTGGATATCGGCGACGAGGTAAAAATTGCCTGGAAAATCAAAAGAGATATGGCAGAACGGGGTCATAGTTATGAAGATGTGCTGTTTGCCATCAATGCCCGTCGCCCAGATTTTATGGCCTACATCGACCCGCAGAAAGCTCACGCCGATGTGGTCATTCAAATTCTGCCCACGGAGTTGATTAAAGAGGACAAAAAACATAAAATCCTGCGGGTACGCATGATTCAGCGCTACGGAGTAGAAGGTCGCGATCCAGTATACCTGTTTGATGAAGGGTCAACGATCCACTGGATTCCCTGCGGTCGCAAGCTCACCTGTTCGTACCCTGGTATTAAAATGTACTACGGACCCGATAGCTATTACGGTCACGAAGTCTCCATCTTGGAAGTGGACGGTCAGTTCGACAATTTAGAGGAGATGATTTACATCGAAGGTCATCTGAGCAACACCTCCACTAAATACTACGGCGAATTGACCCATCTGGTGCGGGAGCATCAAGAGTATCCGGGTTCTAACAATGGTAGTGGACTGTTCCAAGTGCTCACGGGTCTGAAAATGCGGGCCAGCTTTGAATATCAGATGGCGCAGGAAGAAAAGGAAGAAAAGGTGCCTGTTAGCGTGTAAAGCACTATCAGCTTTTGCCTGACAATCTTCACCAAGGGCGAGGGGCGGTACGCCTCTCGCGCTTTTTTTATCTTTCTTGATCTCCCGAGGGTTGAGCAGGAGATTGCGCTTTGGCTATTTCATTCTCAAAATACGCTCTTAGGTATCTAGACCAAACTTACAGCAGCGTAATGAAATAGCCCTGGGGTCTCATAGTCCAAAGAACTGTTAGTTAGCAGTTGGTCCCCTACTATGGTGAAGGCGTTGTTGCCGGAGACTAACTGGTAAGTAAAGGGATCTCCCAGGTTGGGGTCGGCCCAAGCCTGCCAGAAAGTCCCCACGAATACGACAATGCTGCTGTTACTGAGCTCTAGGTCGGTAGGAGAGGAGTGCTCTGAAAATCGCTCACGTAAATCGTTTTAATCCCTTGCAGGGTGGCCAGGGTTTCCCCTTCAAAGTTAATCAAGGTATTTCGGCCCTGAGAGACGATCTGCAAATCGTCTCTACTCAAATCTCCTGCTAGCCCGATCAAGTCCGTACCCTGTTCAAAGTCTATGATAGTATCCCAGCCCATGCCCGACTCCAGGACAAAAAGATCGGCGCCCCCTCCTCCGTGGAGGGTATCGTTTCCATCTCCGCCGATGAGAGTGTCTTTCCCGTTGCCTCCGTAGAGGCGATCGCTTCCCTCTCCGCCGATGAGTCCGCCGATGAGGGTGTCCCCCTCTTTCCCAAAGAGTGATAAAGTTAGGGGTTGGGGGTTGAGGGTTAGGGGTTGACGAGTATTGCTGAAGTTACGGCTGGGAGGAGACTCGGGAACATCGTTGACGTTAACGGTAAAGGCCTCCGAGTAACTGGCCCCAGTAGCGTCAGTAGTCTGGACGCGGATGCTGTAACTCGATTTGGTCTCATAGTCCGGTGAACTGTTAATTAGCTGTTGGTCCCCTGCTATGGGGAAGGCGGCGTTGTCTTCGGCGCTGGCGCTTGAGACAAACTGGTAGGTAATGCTATCTCCATTGTCGGAGTCGGTAATGGAGAAAGTCCCCGCGGCGCTATTGACTGCGGAGTTTTCATCAATGCTACTGTCAGAGAAGTTACGGCTGGGAAGAGACTCGGGAACATCGTTGACGTTAATCGTGAAAGCTTCCGAGTAACTGGCCCCAGTAGCGTCAGTAGTCTGGACGCGGATGCTGTAACTCGATTTGGTCTCATAGTCCGGTGAACTGTTAATTAGCAGTTGGTTCCCGGAAATGGTGAAGGCGTCGTTATCATCGTCACCAACCCCTGAGACTAACTGGTAGGTAAAGGTATCTTCACTGTCAAGGTCGGTAGTGGAGAAGATCCCCACGACGCTATTGACTGCGGAGTTTTCATCAATGCTGCTGCCAGAGAGTTCGAGGTCGGTAGGAGACTCGGGAACATCGTTGACGTTAACGGTAAAGGCCTCCGAGTAACTGGCCCCAATGCTAAGGGAGTTTCCATCCCGGGTGTCCGCCACTCCAACTTCCAATTTCCGCCCCGGGCTGCTGCCCCCGTCCGGGTAGTAGAGGCCGCGATGTCAGCCCTTAAAAGAGTCTGTAGCTTAGCCATCAACTCCTCTCCCGTATCTCCGGCGGCTACGTTACAGCCGTAGAGTAGGAGTTGTTTTACCTTCCACTTCTGCAGGGTAGAGGCGTAATTTCTTAGGGTATCTAAACTCAGTTGGGAGTTCCCCAGATACAGACAGCCAGGGCTGCCGTGGGAGAGTAGGTGCAGAACCTCTGTTTCTCGATGCTGTCGGAGAAGTTCGCCGATCTGTTCGATGCCATCGGACTGAGGGTCTAAGAGGAAGGGTTTGGCCCCAGGCCGGATGCTGTCTATTAGCTGCCGGTAGTTTTCTAAGGAGGCATCTACTATTACTATGGTGTTGGTAAAGGATTTATGCTTCATTTTTTGGTTCCTCTCGCATTTTTGGGCCGAGGTGCTAATACCAGGCCTACTATTAGTATACATCATACTTCTGCTAATAACGAGTGCGGTCCGGAATTTTTTGAGCAATTTTCGACTCTGGTCGGTGGGTGTGGTTAAAACTCGTTGGTAGGAGGCCTCCCCAGCCCGAACTTTAAAGGGTCCGGCTACATGTATATAGCCCGCCTGCGCCGGCTATATACATGTATCATCGATGCACCCCCAGCCCGAACCTTAAAGGGTCCGTGCGATTCGTTCTAGCCTAACGTGATCAAACACGGAACGCTAGCCCGGTTTCATTAGCCGGGAACTCTGACCGCATGGGGGTTAAATTCCCCTCCCCCCAGGTACGGGGGTGACACCGGTCCTCGGTGCTACGAAGCGACATCATCGTGGTGCTAAGCGAGGACTCAAATGTAGGATAACTGGCAGCCTAAGCCGGTGACGCCGCTAGGAAAGATATCCAAGGTTAGAGCAGGCAAACATGTGCAAGCCTCGTTATAAGGAACCAGCGAAATAAGGCTATATGCGCTGGCCTAAAAAGGAAATGGTAGCTAGTATTAGTTTTAGACTCTGGCTAATATAGTACTCAAATAGCTCCCGGGGTATAGTGTGGACCTAAAGGTATCGCGAAATGTTGTTAGGGAACGAAGTAACCTCTCGTGTGCTGTCCATCAGGACAAGTTAGATGTTAAGCGCAAGCCACGGGGGGAGGGATGGCCCAAGAAGCGAATGCCCGGGGTAATTCCTGGGATAACATCTACAGTAATGTAGATGATGCTGGGTAGCCAGCGCTGACGTGGGTCGGTGATACTAGGAAGCTGCTGGAATGAGTAATCCTAAAAAGCCACGGAACTAATCCGAAACGCAAGTGGAGGATAAGGTATGGATAACTGGTAAAACTGACTTGAAAATGGTGATACTAACGGTTATCAGAACAACCACTCGCTAAACCAGGAAAGGGAAGAAAAGACAGGCGGCAAGGGCTAACGGAAGTAATTCCTATTAAGTCTACCTATGAAAAGGGCCTAGTACCCAGTAGCCGGATGCGGTGAAAATCGCAAGTCCGGTTTCTCAAGGGAGGGTCGGGAAGCGATTCCCGGCTCGACCCCATCCGGCTACATGAACAAAGCCCGCCTGCGCCGGCTATATACATGTATCATTGAGCCCTCCCCAGCCCGAACCCCCGGGGGGCTGGAGGGGCTCTTCTTGCCAACGGGCGTCAGACCACACTTCTGATCTTACTCTGGCCTTGGAGGTGCTTACTCTGGCCTTGGAGGTGCTTACTCTGGCCTTGGAGGTGCTTACTCTGGCCTTGGAGTTACTCAACTGCCCTGAGGTGATCTTGGATCACGTCAAAGCAAAAGGTTGTGACGCCATGGAATGGCTTTCGTACTTGGTGGAATGATTTAGTTATTCCTGGAAATGAACAGTTACTCCTAGAAATGAATGATTTTTCCCGGGAATGACTGAGTCACTCCCGGGAGTTCCGAAGTTATTCCAGGATAAAATATTTCTATTGTTAAGGGGCGCGAGCGTAGGCTGCGACCTTGGAGGCCAAGGCCATTTAGGGAGAAAGCATGGAGTCGGCTGAGATGTCTAAGGGGGGGCATTACTAATTCCTCTACTCCTATGTCACTCATCGCGGGCCTCCTGTTAAAACAATTATCACCGGGTGCATTCATCCCCAGCCACTTTCTCATTATACTGTATCCTTGACAATCTGGTAATCAAGATTACCATCACTTGTGGCGAGATTTATTGCGATCGCGAGACAGTTTTACCGCATCTGGTCTTCTCCGGGCAGGCGAGACTCATGCCCTGATCGGCGTTCTACGTGCGATCGGCGAGGTTTTCTCAACCCCGGTGAGTAATACAAGCTATAAGGGCGATCGCCCATGCCTATAAATCATGTTAACTCAAATTCTGCGTACAAGCTTGGAAAAGAAAGCGAAGTAATCCTAAGACAGTTCCCATTTCCCCGACAGCATGGGGGAGAGTTTGATAAACATTACCATCAACAGTCAGTTGATAAAACTTCCAGGTATCTCCGTTGGTAACAATACCCAAGACATCAATTTCTTTACCTATCTGTTTATTTTCCCAATGACAGGCTTGCATTTCCACTAAACATTGGGCTAAACCTTGCTCGAAATCATCCTTTTTTGCCTCGATAATACACAAATATGGGGCTTCTAAATAAGCTTTTCTTGCCGCCACAAGGTAATCAACATTGCCATTGGTTTCGTCAGTTTCCAGACTTGCACCTTTCCATATCTTTAAGGTATTAAATTCCTGAATAGCCTCTTCACAGATAGCGTCGATTACAAGTTTTCTCGACTCTTCATAACTCTGCAAGTCAAAGCATTGTAGTCGTTCTAGGCGTTGCCGAAAGAAATCACTGATGGGAACCGGTTCGACCTCAAGATTCCAGAGCAATAATTCAGTTATATTAAGTTGCTTGAATGCTTCTTTATAATTAAAGTTGGAAAAGTTTTTTTTCTTCTTTTTTGCCGGTTTCATGATTGATATTGAATTAGTTACAAAGGTTAACGTGGGCGATGCCCACCCTAGGGTTATGGGATGAAGATCCTAGTTACACCCTTATAGTTTTCGATGTAAAGAACGATCTCCATCAGGCGATCGACACAGCGATCTCTATAGCTTGCTTCATACAGCAGGCGATCTGCATTTCCAATTGTCAACACGGGCAAAGAGGTAGGAGTATTTTCTTCGCGCAGCACTTGTTCTAATGAATCTTCTTCTTTACTGCTGCGATTTGCTGTCAGCAGAATCATCTAATTTGATTGGGCAAATCGCCACACTATGCGAGCGTTACTTTCAATTGGCAATTTTATCTGTGCGAAAGTGATAAAACTAATTTGTTCCCCAATTGAGCCAACCTTGCTTAACAATGATTCCATAGATCATCACAGCATGTCTCTCAATATTATGATCGACGAGAAAGTTCATAGCTGTCCGTTAATTTTTGCTAAAGTTCGGGCTTTTTGCGCTTGTAGCTTTTCCCAAGCAGCCTCTTTACCAGGTGGTGGCGGCATCTTGGCAATTTTGGCTATGAGATCGCGATTGCGTTCTTCCCAATACTGCCTGATTTCCTCAGCGTACTTCAAGACCATCTCATACTCAGCCTCCACTTCCTCGCGATTATTCTCAATGTATGACAAAGCTACGTTGATTTCGGATGGGGTCGAGCCGGGAATCGCTTCCCGACCCTCCCTTGAGGAACCGGACTTGCGATTTTCACCGCATCCGGCTACTGGGTACTAGGCCCTTTTCATAGGTAGACTTAATAGGAATTACTTCCGTTAGCCCTTGCCGCCTGTCTTTTCTTCCCTTTCCTGGTTTAGCGAGTGGTTGTTCTGATAACCGTTAGTATCACCATTTTCAAGTCAGTTTTACCAGTTATCCATACCTTATCCTCCACTTGCGTTTCGGATTAGTTCCGTGGCTTTTTAGGATTACTCATTCCAGCAGCTTCCTAGTATCACCGACCCACGTCAGCGCTGGCTACCCAGCATCATCTACATTACTGTAGATGTTATCCCAGGAATTACCCCGGGCATTCGCTTCTTGGGCCATCCCTCCCCCCGTGGCTTGCGCTTAACATCTAACTTGTCCTGATGGACAGCACACGAGAGGTTACTTCGTTCCCTAACAACATTTCGCGATACCTTTAGGTCCACACTATACCCCGGGAGCTATTTGAGTACTATATTAGCCAGAGTCTAAAACTAATACTAGCTACCATTTCCTTTTTAGGCCAGCGCATATAGCCTTATTTCGCTGGTTCCTTATAACGAGGCTTGCACATGTTTGCCTGCTCTAACCTTGGATATCTTTCCTAGCGGCGTCACCGGCTTAGGCTGCCAGTTATCCTACATTTGAGTCCTCGCTTAGCACCACGATGATGTCGCTTCGTAGCACCGAGGACCGGTGTCACCCCCGTACCTGGGGGGAGGGGAATTTAACCCCCATGCGGTCAGAGTTCCCGGCTAATGAAACCGGGCTAGCGTTCCGTGTTTGACCACGTTAGGCTAGAACGAATCGCACAGACTCTGTCAGGTTGAGAAGATTGCGAATAAACTTGGGTGAATATTCTGCTTTCACGTAGTCCATCACGTCGTAGAGGGTTATGCGCTTGCCGTTGATCGAGAGTCCTCTTTCCGTGCGGACGATCGCCGCTGGTTTGGCATCATGCATGTTTATTTTATTGTGAGCCTTCAGCCCTTGCAGCCTTTTCCAAGCCGCCTCTTGACCAGGTGGTGGCGGCATCTTGGCAATTTTTACTAAGAAATTGCGATCGCGTTTTTCCCAATTCTGCCTAATTTCCTCAGCCTCCTTCCATAGCATCTCATACTCAGCCTCGACGGCCTCACGATTATCCTCAATGTATGACAAAGCCGCGTTCATTTCCGACTCTGTCAGCCAGAGAAGATCGATAATCATCTGGGGTGAATAATCATCTTTCAAGTAGTCCATCACGTCGTACAGGGTAATGCCCTTACCTGCGATCGTGAGTCCTATTTCCGTGCGGACGATCGCCGCCTGCTGGGAATCATTCATGTCTGTCATTTCCTGCAATTTTCTCTCTTTATCCATCTTATGAATGGCACTGACTTAAGTTAAAGAATACTCTGTTTGTCATTGCGAGGGGGGGCTCAGAGAGGTTAACTTTGTTGTATATGAGTTGACCCCTCCCGCGCAGCCGCTTATGTCACTACCATTCATCCATCTTATAACAATTTGGGCTATTTGGCAAGGATGCGATGAAAATTACTCATCAATGTTACAGATATTTTTTTTAGCCTTAACCGACAATGTTTTCAGTCGGTTTTAACCGACTCTAGCTATTAGCCGGGGGTTTGAACCCCCGGCGGGCTATCGGGAAAGCGGGTAAGTGAGATGTGCGTGAGATATGTTATTTAAGCACCGCCGCGCAATTTATCAAGTACGCTGCGGTCTTCTAAAGTAGAAGTATCCCCAGCAATTTCTTGACCGCCAGCCAGCGATCGCAGCAACCTGCGCATAATTTTCCCAGAACGAGTTTTGGGCAAAGCGTCAGTAAAGCGAATTTCTCCCGGACGGGCGATCACGCCAATTTCCTGGACCACATGCTGCTTCAGTTCGTCTTTGAGTTTTTCACTAGCATTTTGACTACCTTCCAAAGTGACAAAAGCTACAACATTTTCGCCTTTAACTTCGTCGGGCTTACTCACCACAGCTGCTTCTGCTACTGCTGGGTGAGAGACTAAAGCAGACTCAATTTCCATCGTACCCAAACGGTGTCCTGCCACATTAATGACATCATCAACGCGACCCATTACCCAGAAATAACCATCTTCATCCCGACGGGCACCGTCCCCGGCAAAATATAAATACTGGTCATCTTTGGGAGCAATATGTTCCCAATAGGTGCGACAGAAGCGATCTGGGTCTCCATAAACCGTGCGCATCATGCTGGGCCAGGGATGGCGAATCACTAAATAACCCCCTTGATTATCTGCTACTGGGTTGCCTTCCAAATCCACTATATCTGCAATAATGCCAGGGAAAGGTAGAGTTGCAGAACCGGGTTTGGTCGGCGTTGCCCCCGGTAGGGGAGTTAGCATAAACCCGCCAGTTTCTGTTTGCCACCAAGTATCCACGATCGGACAGCGTTCTCCACCAATAATGCGGTGATACCAGATCCAAGCTTCCGGGTTAATGGGTTCCCCTACCGTTCCTAACAAGCGCAGAGAAGATAGATTTCGCGAGTTAGGATGATGTTCGCCCATCTTAATAAATGCCCGAATTGCTGTGGGGGCGGTATAGAAAATATTCACGCCGTATTTTTCGACTACATCCCACAAGCAACCGGGGTTAGAAGCGCGGGGGGCACCTTCATACATTAGAGAGGTAGCGCCATTGGAAAGGGGACCGTAGACAATATAACTATGCCCTGTAATCCAACCCACATCAGCAGTACACCAATAGACATCCGTATCCTGAATGTCAAAAGTCCATTTCAGGGTCATGTGGGTGTAGAGGTTGTAGCCCCCAGTGGTGTGGACGACACCTTTGGGCTTGCCCGTAGTCCCGGATGTGTAGAGAATGAACAGCATATCTTCGCTGTCCATCGGTTCGGCGGGACAGTCAGCGGAAGCGGTAGCTTGCAAGTCATGCCACCAGTGGTCGCGTCCGGGTTCCATCTTAATTTCTTGGGCGGTGCGCTTGACTACCAAAACGTTTTCTACTGAGGGGGCACCGTCATTGGCCAAAGCTTTGTCTACTTGCACTTTTAAGGGCACGATCGCATCTTTGCGCCAACCGCCATCAGCAGTCACCACTAATTTGGCTTCTGCATCTACCAGCCGGTCCTTGAGGGCTTCGGCGCTAAAACCGCCAAACACTACCGTGTGGGGTGCGCCAATGCGAACACAGGCCAGCATGGCGATCGCCGCTTCGGGAATCATGGGCATGTATATCCCCACCCGATCGCCCTTTTGCACCCCCAACTGCTTGAAGACATTAGCCATTTGGCAGACTTCCCGATGTAGCTGGGCATAGGTAAGGGTGCGGGAGTCTCCCGGTTCCCCTTCCCAAATCAGGGCCGCCTTATTCCTGCGCCAAGTGGTCAAGTGCCTGTCAAGGCAATTGTAAGAAATATTCATCTTGCCGCCCACGAACCACTTCACAAAGGGCGGTTGCCAATCTAGGACCTGAGTCCATTTCTCGAACCAATGCAACTCTTGTGCAGCCAAGTCCGCCCAAAACCCTTGAGGGTCAGCTTTCCCTTGCTCGTACAGTTGCTTGTACTGCTCCAGGCTTTTGATGTGAGCATTTTCCGAGAACCCAGCAGGGGGCTGGAATAGGCGTTTTTCCTTCAGGATCGATTCTATTGTCGGCCTTTTCATGCTCTGTATCTCAATAAGGGCATTAAACTATTGTGAACCTAGAGACGCCCAAAAGCATCAATATCAAGAACCCGGTTTTTTGGCAAAACCGGGTTCTGGCTCACCTAAAGGGGGATGCTGCTGCACTCGGACCGAGCGATCGCACCCCACATCCTAGAGTGAGTCCGGGTCAATATTCAGCTCGCGCAGTTTTGCTGCTAGCCGTTCAACTCGTTGTTGGGCTGCGGCTGCTTTCTCATCAGGAGTCAGAATCAATTCACCATCAGCCGTAAACCACCGTAACCACAGTCGGTCAATACCTTCATAACTCCCTCGCGACAAGCCTAAACTCAGTTCCAGTTGGGGAATGAGCAAACGCCCATTACTCAGCGGCGCTAGTTCGTATCGACCGCCCACCAGATGAAATGTCTGAAGTTCATTCGTATAGCGACTGAAAACAATGTAGTAAGGAACGCGCAGAATTTGGGAGTAAACTTCCCACTTGGTCGGTGGGTTTCCCGGTTGGCGCACAGTCCGTCCTAAATCTTCATTTGCCGTACTGGGGGACAATAGCTCAACTATGACAAGTGGACTGATCATTTCTTGCCACATCACATAGCTATCCCGCATATCGTGACCGTCGTAGAGTCGTTCTACTCCCACTACCGCAAACCAATCAGGACGTTTGTACCAATTTAGGTTGTGGCGATCGTAGTAAATGTTGAGGTCAGTTCCCACAAACACTTGCTCCAAGGTAAAATTCCCAGATAGGAAAGTGCATCGCAACAGAAATGACTGTAGCCCGTGATATTCATCTGGCATCCGAATCTCCTCTGGATCTTCGCTAGGCAGGTCATACATCGTCGGCAAAGTCTGCCGAGGTGAAAGAGGTGGATTGGATGGCGAAGGTAGCGTCGCTAGTTTATTCATTGCCAATCTCTTACTAGTGGTTCTTCTCTATTATATCATTTGTATAACGGATGGAGCGCGATCGCTCTATTATTATATCAACAATAACACAATTTGCAAATATATGATAAAATCCTAGTATAATCTGAAATAGAGGATTGTTCATGATTTCTGACCCAGACAAGCTAGCAGAACAGATAGCAGAACAGGCAGCACGCTATAACAAAATCAGTGATATTTGGGAGGATGTTACAGAAAAATGGAAACGGATATTGCACCAACCAATTGACAAAGAAACTGCAAAATCAGTAGTCAAGCAGTTGTATCAGTTAGCGGAACGCACGCTGCTAACTTTCGAGTTCGTCCCTAGCCCGATGGCGGCAATAAATTTAGCCAATAAACTAGATATGGGAGCTTCTCTCAGGGATTGTCTGGAGTTGAACTGGTTGGTATTAAAAGCATCTTTGCATGATAATTTAATAAAAGAAATGGGATATGTTATGTCAGATTTTATGGATTATCTGCTCGAAGACGATCTGTGGAGTTTTCTCAGTCCAGACCTGGTTATTAATGTAGGTAGCGGTCATCTGCACGATTATCTGTGGGCTTCTTTAAGAGAAGTTTTGGGAGAGGATCTGGGAGATTATCAATATTGGGTGCCTGAAGAAATGCTAAACTTCGCTGCGTGTTTAGACGCAGTGGTTACTACTGATGTTATTCCCTACGATCGCGATAAATCTCAACTTTGGGTAGCTTTGTTCGAGAACTTGAGTTGGTGCTTGCTTTACGAAAAAGTTTGTATTACAGTTTGTTCAGGAAACAAGTAGAACATTTTTGTGCTAAACTAGAGCTATACTCAATGCAGACCAAATTCAGCTATGGGACGTTACTCTCTGGACCTGAGACAAAAAGTAGTCACTGCTTATCAATTGGGCAAAGGCTCGATTCGGCAACTCGCCGAGCAGTTTATGCTCAGTCCTGCTACTGTTCATAGTTATATAAAACAAGATCGAGAAACGCAAGATATAACCCCTAAAAAACCCGGTCCCAAACGTCCGGGCAAGCTAGAAGCCGATCGAGACTTGATCGTGAAGATGGTAAAAGATTACCCAGATTGTCCGGTGAGGCAGTATCGGGAACATCTCCGGCGGGAGCAGGATGTTTATGTCAGTGTAGGGGGGATGTGTGAGTTCCTAAAAAAAGAAGGCTTAACCCTTAAAAAAAAACTTACCGGGCAGAAAAGGTAGCAACGGAAGCAGGTCAACAGCAGCGAGTTGATTACCGAGAGCGGGTTCGAGATGTCCCACAGGGAAAATTGATATTTATTGATGAGGCAGCTTTCTGGATAGGGATGAGTCGCGATCTGGCCAGGAGTGAAAAAGGTAAAAAGGCATTCTATTTAAGACCATTTTATCAGGGGAGTAAAATGACCTTAATCGGAGCAATAATTCTTGAAGGAGTTGTGGCTAAAAAAGCAATTAAAGGCTCTATGAAAGGTAAGGATTTTAAGGATTTTATTGAAGATGACCTGGTTCCGAAGCTGAATCCAGGGGATGTGATAGTTATGGATAACCTTAATATCCATAAAATGGAAGGGATCGAAGAACTGATAGTCGCTACGGGAGCAAGAGTAGAATATTTACCACCCTACTCACCAGACTTCAACCCTATTGAGATGTTGTGGTCAACGGTTAAGTCACTGGTCAGAATGTTCTCAACACGAGCAATGGAGGCGCTAGAACAGTTAATTGAACTTGCTCTGATGCTGATTGGAACAAATACGTTTAAGAACTGGTTTACTAAATGCTGTTATTGTACTAATTAAATAGCGAACCTGCTGTATCTGCTTCGATGTCTCCGGAGAGCGCTCTTACGCACTACTCCGGAGACATCGATCGCCCCATCCACTTCGAGTTTACCGAGAGACTTCACGCGGAACTAGTAAAACCCGCGATGGAGTATAACGACGGCTTTAAGGTGTACTCCCATGAAGGCTTTTGGTTACCAGCAATATACGCAACAGTTCCCCCTCAAACTTGACGTTCTGAATGGTTATTATCAGAGGAAAACGCCGAACTCCGACGAATGCTAATTCAGCAAATTAGCTAGGAAAAAATTTGCCAAGAGTTGCAAGCAGTGTCAATTGATTATTGGCAGGACTACAAACTTATGAAAATTGACGCAGATGTCGATGAAGAACAGATATATTTGTTAAAAATGAATTGTCCGAGTACCGGAAAAATTCATGCCTTGCGCGTTCCGCCTGACTTGCAAACTGCCAGAGAAGCGATCGGGTGGATAAATTGGGGCATCCAGAAAAAATTGCCATGCAGATTTAAATTATTAAAGAAGTTCGTTGTTGCGCTAAAGCGCAAACCCCGCGCGCAACAACCGAACATGATATTAGTCGGTTAAAATCGACTTTAGCTATTAGCCGGGGGTTAAAACCCCCGATTTTTCCGGCACGGTACGTAGCGAACCAATTTGGGAACTATTAACGATACTTGCGAATGGGAGTGTCGCAAGGATAGGTTGCTACGGGTTCTGGCAAAGTCTCGCCAACATTAATCAGGGTCTTTTCTGTTGATTTAATCTTAGCTATTTGATAGTCTTGGCGCAGTTTTGCCCTCATGGCTGGAAGCCGATCGTACAGTCGCTTCAGGGGGCGGGGCGCAGATTTTTTCATCACATAGGCAGTCAAGATCGGAAGGGCGATCGTGCTATCGGTGTAGCAAACAATGGTGCTGGGTAACTCATCTGGGTCAACTTTACCCCAGCTGACGGCTTCGCTGGGTGTGGCACCAGATAAACCCCCTGTATCTGGACGGGCATCGGTAATTTGGATAAAATAATCGTGACCCCGTTCTTCCAGTCCCAAGACTTCGTGCAGTTGGGGTTGAGTTTGCAGCAGGAAGTTTTTGGGAGAACCGCCGCCGATAATCACTGCGGCACTCTTACCTTCGATGCCAGGAATGCCAGTAGCACGGGCCCCATAGGCGATCGCCGCTGTTTCATTCACATCGATGGACGGATCGATGAATAACTGAGAACCTTCCAGGGCCATTGCTGCCACATTCATGCCAATGGAACTATCCCCAGGAGAAGAAGTGTAGATCGGCAGACCGCATTCATAGGCTGTAGCCAACAGGCAAGAATTCTGAATTCCCAAGCGCTTTTCAATCTCCCAGACATACTTACCCAGCAGGTAGTGAAACTCCGCTGTACCTATCCGCTTCTGAAACACGGGTGCCCGTAAAATCTCCCGAATGAACGCATCCGTTTTTAGCAGCACGTCGTAGTCAAACACAATATCGTAAATGCGAATCCGTCCCTCTTGGCGCAGCTTCACATCATCCAAAAACGGACTACTCGCATACACACTCATTCCCAACCCGTAATGCAGGTCGTGATACAGATTTGCACCAGTGCTGATTATCCAGTCAATGAAACCGTGGCGCACTAGGGGTGCGAGAATACCCACGCCAAAACCCGCTGGTGTCATGGCACCAGATAGACTCACGCCGACAGTCACGCCCTCTTGCATCACCTCTCGACTCAGCAAATGACAGATTTCCCGCAGACGCGCCGAATTGTAAGCCGTGAAATAGCCGTCGATTAAATCAACGACAGTAATTTCATTGGGCATGGGGGCGGGTGCGATTTTGTGGTCGAGCAATTTTGACATTTTGATACTCCCAGAAACGCGAACAGCATAAAAGCACTGACATAAGGGAAAAAGACTTCGGCGAGCGCGAGAGCGCAGGGCCATACATGGCTTTTCGGGGATGTACCCCAAAAGCCACATCATCGAACCGAGCTATTGCATATCTAGACGGACTAAAAGTACGTCTGCATCAACAGCCCATATTTCTTGCCAGTAAGCTATGAACTGGCTATGTTGAAAATTTCTACTCTTAGTAGATGCACTCTCAGAACTTGACCGACCCAGTTCGCGGATCCAGCGGGTAACGGGAAATAGCGAACCTTCACTTGCAGGTCGGTCAGCTCATACTAGGCGCTTCACAGCGATCGGTCCAAGACAGCCCCGGATCGCACTGGCGCTTGCGCTTCAATTTCATTTCCAGATACCAAAGACCTCTCCAAGGGTATCCAGTTAAAGCTGGGAAGTCCAATTCTGTTTTGTCCCACCTAATATCACTACGAGCATTTTCACTCTAACACGGGTGTGGTCAAAACCAGTTGGTAAAGAAAAGGTCATAGTATTACGTATAATACTAAACATGATTACGTGCGCTACGATGTAATATGTCAGCTTCGATCCTTTTGGCCAGGATATCAACTACTTTTGACCACACTCCTCTAACACCTATATTACCCTTCATGACCATGAAATTACTCATAATTTCAGCCGGGGATGTCCGCGAAAATAGGGACCGCCTCTTTTATCCTCAAGCAGGCGGTGACCCGATCGTTATTTCCTTGACAGATTTATCGTAGCAATAGTATACATCAAGACCGAAGCAGACAAAAATTACCTGCCCGATCGCCTCCTTGCTTTCGGCGAACTGCTTTACTTCCCTGACTGCGATCGGGGCTGCCCGCTCCACTGGGAATCCATAAGCACCGGTGCTTATGGAAGGAAATGCTATTGTTTTAATATCATATGATTCTGCTATTGTCAAGCAACTGCGGTAACATCGTGCTAACAGTTCTTCTTCTCGGTTGTCGCCAGCCCGCCAGATGGGACCGACTGTATGAATCACCCATTTTGCTGGCAGGTTATAACCGCTAGTAATCTTGGCTTCACTGGTGGCACAACCTTTTAACTGGCAACATTCTGCCAAAAGTTGGGGTCCAGCGGCACGGTGGATGGCACCATCCACACGCTTCGCTGTAGAGATATATTAGCAGCATTGACAATGGCATCCACCTGTTGTTTGGTAATATCCCCTTGCACAATCTTGATTCTTTCTAGTAGCATCTAAGAATTATCAGAGACATCAAGGGTTAGATTACAAGCATTGAGATGCTCCCAAGTACGCGCCCACAATAAGCCTGCCCAGGCCGGCTTCGTAAAGATAGCGCCAGCCTTCAGGCTGAGGTATTTTTGTGCATGGAAACTAATACTCAGACAGAACAACAGCTGACTGTCGATCGGTATCGGCGGAAGATGGAACGACGCAAGCAAGTGCAAGATGAACGAGTGGCGGCGGCGTCCCAGGAAAAGGGGTTGATCGTCGTTAACACGGGTAATGGTAAGGGTAAGACTACGGCGGCTTTGGGTATGGTAATGCGATCGCTCGGTCATGGCTATCGAGTGGCGATCGTCCAATTCATCAAAGGAGCCTGGGAGCCAGCAGAAAAGCAGGTCCTCAGTCATTGGGTTCCCCATCAGCTAGAATTCCATGCTCTGGGAGAAGGCTTCACCTGGGAAACCCAAGATAGAGAGCGCGATATCCAAACAGCTCAGCAAGCTTGGCAAAAAGCCATCGACTTCATTTGTAACCCTGAGTTTAAGTTGGTGCTGCTCGATGAAATTAACGTTGCTCTCAAACTCGGTTACCTGAGCATCGAGTCTGTTTTGGCTGGGTTAGAGCAAAAACCAGCTATGTCTCACGTTATCCTCACGGGTAGAGGGGCCCCAGCACCATTAATTGCCCGAGCTGACTTGGTAACCGAGATGACTCTGATTAAACATCCCTTCCGAGAACAAGGCGTCAAAGCTCAACCGGGAATTGAGTTTTGAATGATTGAGAATGGCGAATTTAAAATTGAAAATGTAAAATTGCTCCATTTTACATTCACAATTATAGACGACTGAACAAGTATCCTTGCATTTCATCGCAATGCTGTTGACACAATAAATTTCGTTCCGCTTCCCTCTCCACTCCCTCAGCGATCACCTTGAGATGCAGCTGATGTGCCATTTTAATTATCCCTGTTGTCAGAGCTTGATTTTTCTCATTTACTGTGCTTTGATGGATAAATCCTCGATCAATTTTCAAAATGTCAAAGGTAAATTGTTGCAGATAGCTTAAAGATAAATAACCCGTGCCAAAATCATCCAATGCTAGCTGCATCCACAGTGTTTTCAATTCCTGCTAGGTGGCGATCGCCACTTCCGGATTTTGGACAACGGTGCTTTCGGTCAACTCTAAGTCTAGATATTTGGGGTCAAGACTAGTTGACTGGAATACATCGACTAAATTACGACGCAGATCTGGTTGCTGAAATTGACGAGCCGATAAATTTACTACTATCCGTAAGTCAGAATAACCCATAGTTTGCCAGACTTGAACTTGTTGGCAAGCTGTCTGCAACACCCATTGGCCGATCGGTACAATCAGACCAGTTTCCTCGGCTATGGGAATAAATTTAGCCGGTGAAACTAGCCATTGTTCTGGATGTTGCCAACGCAAGAGTGCTTCTGATCCTACTATCTTACCATCCTTCAGACTGACTTGGGGTTGATACCAAACCTCAAGTTTTTCACGTTCCCATAATGCAGGCTAGCTTCCGTCCCTAAAAGATCATCTGTGTTTAGAGAAGCTGTGTAAAATTGATATTGATTTCCTGCAGGGTTTTGTCAGATAATCATCTGCTCCTAGGGACATCCCCTGGCGCAGATCCTTCTTATCCCCTTTGGCAGTCAGAAAAATGAAGACCAACTGCGGGCAGCTTTGACAGCAGGAACAGGCGGTACTGTTACCTTGCGCAACTACCGCAAAGATGGTAGCATGTTCTGGAACAACTTAAGTGTTTCGCCCATTTATGACGAGGAGGGAAATCTCACCCATTACATTGGCATTCAAACAGATATCACGGAACGCAAGGAAGCAGAAGAAAAGCTGCAGGCGACAACATCGCGTCTGACAGCATTGATGGAAAATCTCCAACTTGGCGTTCTGGTAAAGGATGAGTCAGGTAAAATTGTCCTCACCAATCAAGCCTTTTGCGACCTATTTCAAATTACCGCGACGCCACAGGCCATGAGGGGAGCGTATTTCTCATAATTTGCCCTAAATTATCAACATTTGTTTGCTAATGGAGCAAAATTTATGCAGCGCCATAATAAAATTATTCAGGTCAAACAAGTAGTGATGAGTGAAGAACTGCAAATGGCTTCAGGACGGACCCTGGAACAGGATTATCCGCTGATTTTTGTGGATGTAAATTACTCCGGACACCTGTGGATGTATCGGGAAATCAGCGATCGCAAACAGACGGAGTCGGCATTGCGGGAAAGCCAGGCGCGATGGTACAAACTGATTAATAACACCGCTGACGGCATTCTGGTGGTGAACCGGGAGGGAATAATTCGCTTCGTCAACCCAGCGGCAGAAATTCTCTTCGGTTTCCTGGCGAAAGAACTTCTGGGAGAATCATTTGGCATTCCCTTAGAAACCATAGATCGATGGCGAGATTTCCATCATGCAATCAGACTGCGGCTGGATCACTTTAGACATGCGGGTCGTGGCAATTAACTGGGAGAGCGAACCAGCTTATCTCGCTTCTTTGCGGGATATTAGCGATCGCAAGCAAGCGGAAAAGGAACTGGAACAGGCTAAGGACCAACTCCAGGCTGTCTTAGATGCCGTGCCCGGCCTCGTTTCCTGGATTAGTTGTCCAAACAAAGAAGATTTAGAGCGCCTGGAATACCTTGGGGTTAACCAACATTTAGCCACTAGCTTCAACCTGGCACCAGAGGCATTTGTCGGTCAAAAGATTTGCTTTCTGAAGAACCGCACTCAGTTTCCCAAATTGATTCGCCAGTTTTTTGAGTCTGGAGATGAGCATATCTCCCAAGAAGTTACTCTATTTGTAGATGGTAAGCTTCGCAACTATTTAATTGTGGCTCAGAAGTATCATCAAGGTAAGGCAGCCGTATCCGTAGGGATTGATATTACTGGGCGCAAACAAATAGAATTAGAACTGACTCGGTCGAAACAGTGGCTGCAATATTTACTCGCTTGTAGCCCTGCCGCGATCTACAGTCGCCAGCCGACTGGCAATTACCGCACTAATTTCATCAGCGAGAATGTAGCATCTATGTTAGGGTATGAAGCAGCAGAATTCATGTTAGACAACAGCTTCAGGCTCGATCGCATTCACCATGACGATCTAGAACATATTTTAACCAATTTATCAAGGGCATTGCCACGAGGTAATCATAGCCACGAATATCGTTTCCAGCATCAGAATGGCAGCTATCGGTGGCTGTACGAATAATTTAAGCTAGTCCGGGACACTGAGGGAAAGCAGAGAGAAATAATTGGTTACTGGGCAGACCGAAGAATTGCTCAAAGCTTCCCTAGAAGAGAAAGAAACCCTGCTCAAAGAGATTCACTACCGTGTCAAAAATAACCTCCAGATTATCTCCAGCCTACTGCGGTTGAAATACCGAAAAATTCAGGACCAAGAAGCTCTAAAAGCCTTTACAGAGAGCCAGAACCGGATGCAAGTAATGGTCCTAGTTCACGAGTAGCTCTACCAATCTGATAATCTAGCAGACATTAACTTCCCAGAATATATCCAAATTTTGGTAGAGAAACTGTTCCGCTCCTACGGCGCGCGTGGTTTAACCTTTAAGGCAATACTCCGGACAGTTTTTAGACCCTATTTCGACTACAACACAAGGGTTGCAGCCAAAAGCGCCTTATTTTTTTCAATGTCTGCCCCAGGGCTAACTTGCCTAAAATTGCTCTATCGAGCAAAGGCTGACGCTGCGATGCGCGAGGGGTAGTGCGAGTAGCGCGCCCCGAGTGCATCGCAAGGCTTGCAGCTACGTACAGCCAAAACGGTCCGGACTATTGTTAAGGTAAACATAGAAAAAATATCACTGGCAATTGATACCGCCATTCCCTGTGGCTTGATCGTCAACGAGCTAGTTTCCAACTCCCTCAAGTACGCCTTCCCAGAGGGTCGCAGCGGGTGGATTTGCATTAGCCTGACCAACAGTGACTCGAATGGGTATATCCTCAGCATCAACGATAACGGGGTGGGCATACCAGCAGAGTTCGATTGGACTCAGACCAAATCTCTGGGCTTGCAGCTGGTGCGCAAACTGACCAACCAGCTAGAAGGTGAGATTTCACTCGCTCGCAGCCAGGGGACTGAATTTAGACTGATATTTAGTAAACTAACATAGAAGTAAGCATAGGTGAGAACCATGCCCGATATCAAAATCCTGGTGGTTGAAGATGAAGAAGTCGTCGCCTTCGATATCGACACTACCCTGACAGACCTAGGCTATGAAGTGCCAGCGGCAGTCGCCTATGACGAAGAGGCAATTGAACAAGCCAGTAAAATCCAGCCCGATTTAGTCTTGATAGATATCAGGCTGAAGGGAAAAATTGATGGTATAGAAGCGGCAGAGGAAATCAGCAAGCGTTTCCAGATACCGGTGGTGTATCTGACGACGCTCCCCAATCTTTCATCTTTCATTGGTATAATCGCTGCACCACTGATACATCAATTGCCCATCGGCTTGTAGAAAATTGTAGATTCAGGATTGACAAAAAATGGAAAAAAAGCCAGCGAAAATACTAGTAGTAGATGACGAACAGCTGATAGTAAAGCTGTTTAAGATGTATTTTAACAAAAAGATCAAAGCCAAGCAATATGAGTTAATTTTTGCGAGCAATGGCAAGGAAGCCATAGCTAGACTCCAAGCTGACAGTGAGATAGATATGATGCTGACGGATGTTAATATGCCGGAAATGGATGGGCTCACGTTGCTAGCTAAGCTGAATGAAAAAAAGATGAACATTAAAACGGTAGTGATATCTGCATACGGAGATGTAAAAAATATGACAATATCGCAGAATCTTGGTGCTTTTGATTTTTTAAATAAGCCAATCGATTTTAAGCAGTTAGAAGGTATTATCACAAGAGCATTAGAAGAGGAGAGGTGAAGAATTAATGATCCAGAGCGTTCGGTATTTACGCATATTCAGTGAGACAGATAGCATAATAAGGAATCAAAAAAGGAATTCTGATGATGGCGATCACCAGATATGAAATTAGAGAAAAAATCTATGAAAGTGCCAACTCCCTGGTGTATAGGGGCTCCAGGCAGTTGGATAACCAACCAGTTATCCTCAAGATGCTCAAACAGGACTATCCGACAAGTGCGGAACTCACCCGCTATCAGAAAGAATATGAAATAATTCGCTCCCTGAAGATGGCAGGGGCGATCGCGGCTTATGAGTTACAAAAATATCAGAATACTCTGGTTATAGTATTGGAGGATTTTGGCGGGTGCTCATTGAAACAATGGCTAGGCGATCGGCGGTTGATGGTAGCAGAGTTTCTCACTATTGCCATTAAGATTACGGCGGGCCTGCAGGGAATCCACGCTGCCAACGTTATCCATAAGGATGTGAACCCGGCTAATATCGTATTTAACTCAGAAACCCGGCAATTAAAATTCATCGACTTTGGTATTGCCACGGTATTGTCGCGGTTAAACTCGACCCTGGCCAATCCCAATGTATTAGAAGGTATTCTTACAGGTAAATGAAGAACTAGATGCTGAAATAAAAAAAATCAAAAATGCCACTAATAAAATTAAAAATAAGCTTCAAGGCGATCAGGGTTAAAGAAAAGTAAAATTGCTAAAAAATGATAAATATTTGAACAATTATCAAAAAAATTGAGAGAAATTAAATAAAAAATTGTTAGGGTAAATGCACGGCATCAAGGAACAGCTACGGAGTATTTACGAGAGATATGAAAAAGAGGCAAATCCTACCTTTCTTTTAATTTATTGGCTCGGCCAAAGAGTATTTTTGTGTGTGAGGACAATTATTCGATGGTTTGGAGTTACAACAGGCCCAACTGCAACTGGTGCAGAGTGAAAAAATGTCCAGTCTCGGTCAGTTAGTAGCTAGTGTTGCTCATGAAATCAACAACCCCGTTGGTTTTATTGCTGGCAATTTGAGCCACGCCCAAACATATATCCAAGACTTGATTGACCACTTGCAACTCTATCAGCAGCAGTTGGCAGATCCGGGAGAGAAAATTTTAGACCATGCAGACCAGATTGATTTAGATTACTTGCTCGCAGATTTACCGAAACTCATCTCGTCCATGCAAGAGGGGACTGACCGCATTCACGATATTAGCGCCTCTATGAGGACTTTCTCCCGTGCGGATACCTCAAAAATGGTAAAATTCAATATTCATGATGGCATCGACAGCACCTTGCTGATTTTGAAACACTGGCTGAAAGCCAAAGCCAAGCGTCCTGCCATTGAGATTGTCAAAGAATATGGTGAATTGCCACAGTCGAGTGCTACCCCGGACAACTAAACCAGGTGTTTATGAATCTGATTGCTAATGCCATTGACGCCTTGGATGAGTATAATCAAGGGCGAGATTTGGCAGAAATTAACGCCAAGGCCAATCAAATTACCATTCCGCACGGAATTTTCCGCGTCCAAAAACAGTGTTATAGTTAAGATTAAAGATAATGGTCCAGGCATGTCTGCAGAAGTGCTACAGCGGCTGTTTGACCACTTGTTCACCACCAAACCTCCCGGAAAAGGCACCGGGTTGGGGTTGTCTATCTCTCGTCAAATTGTCGAGGAAAAACATGGTGGCAAGTTGAGCTGTACTTCCGCACCCGGACAGGGGGCAGAGTTCGCGATCGTGCTACCAATGCATGAAGTTGATAGTTGATAGTTGATAGTTGATAGTTGCTAGTTGATACCTTGGTTCCCAGAGGGAGTACGCGGCAGTGCCTTCCGCGTGCCGCGTCCTTCAGGACAAGAGCACGCGGAAGGTGCTGAGCTTTCGCCACGGACAGCTCTTGTCGCCCTCCGGACGCCTCGGACAGGCGAAACATCCTATGCAACGGATTGACAAAGAGATACTTTGAGAGTAATACCTATGAGGTAATATAATTCTCAGAAGAGGAAAATGACGCAGACGACTCAATCGGGCTTAATTTTAATTGCTGGATCTGATAAGGATACCGAAGTCCTAACCCAGACTCTTTTGGAGGCGGGATTGGTAGTGAAGTCAACTGATGGCGAAAAGGTAATAGAACAGGGATCTCAGGAGCATCCAGATCTGATACTATTGGACAGGCCAGGAACAGAGGCAGGGTCAACTTGCCAGAAGCTGAAGAATAATCCAGCAACGGCAGATATACCGGTAATTTCCATCGCCGCCTTGGAGGACAAAGAGAATCAAGTCAAAGCACTGCAGTTGGGAGCAGCGGATTACATCACCAAGCCCTGGGAACCAGAGGAAGTATTAGCCCGTGTCAAATTGCACTTGCAACTGCGCAATTATACTAAGTTACTGATGGGGATGGACAGAATGTCTAGCTTGGGGAAAATGGTAGGAGGCGTGACTCACGAAATGAATAATGCTGTGGGCTTAGTCTACGGCAATGTGGACCACGCTAATGACTATGTTAAAGACATGCTCAGTCTGATTGAAGTCTATCAGGATGAATACCCGGAACCGACGGAGGCAGTGGAGGAGGCTGCTGAAGAAGTTGACCTGGAATTCCTGGTGGAAGACTTGGAAAAAATGCTCAAGTCGATGAAGAACGGGGCGGAACGGATGCGGGATATCGTTATGTCTCTACAGAACTTCTCCCCCATAGATGAAGAGTCCATGAAGCCAACGGATATTCATGAGAGCATTGATGGTGTCTTGGTGATCTTGCACAATATCATTAAAAAAGGCATTGAGGTGGTTAAGGAGTATGGTAAACTGTCAAATGTTACTTGTTACCCAGCTCTGTTGTCTCAGGTGTTTATGAATACTATTAATTATTGCTTAGAATCGTTGGTAGCGGCAACTGATGCTAAGTCAAAGCCGACTATTACTATTCGCACGGAAATGACTGACTTGGAGGCGATCGTCCGCATCGCTGAGAATGGTCCGGGGATGAGCGCGGATGTAGTCGATCGGATATTTGACCCGTTCTATACATCTGCGGGCAGGTGGGGCTGTCCGTTGCCCGGAATATAATAGAAGCAAAACATGGGGGTAAGTTGAGTTGTACTTATACTCCGGGAGAGGGGACGGAGTTTGTGATTTATTTGCCCTTGGGTAATTCATAGCACAGAACGAGCATTACCGGGCGATCGCCTGGTAATGCTCGGGGGCGGGTATGGTATATTATAGATAGCCATCTACAGTAGCTGAAAATGGAAATCCTCTCGGTTAGTCTGAAGAACTTTAAGTCTCACCAGGATAGGTGTTTTAAATTCCAATCGGGCACGAATGCTATTTGTGGCGAAAACGGTGTCGGGAAGACGAGTATCTTAGAGGCGATCGCCTGGAGTTTGTTCACCTACAGCGACTACAGCAAGGATGATTTGGTGCGCAAAGGGGCCAAGACGGCTCAAGTGACAGTACAGTTTATCTCTAGCTTGGACGGACGCACCTATCAAGTACAACGCTGCACCCGCCAGGGTTACAAACTCTATGACCCTCAGCTGAATCAAAAGTTGGACTGCACTAAGCTGGATGACGTACAATACTGGCTGCGATCGCATATGCGCCTAGCTTCCGATACGGACCTGCCGAAGCTGTTTGCGGAGACGATCGGGATCCCCCAAGGCAGCTTTACGACGGACTTCTTAAAACGGGCAGCCGATCGCAAGAATGTTTTTGACCCAATTTTAAGAGTAGAGGAGTACAGGCAAGCATTCAGCCAGTCTTTGGATCTGGAACATTATGCCCAGTCTCAAGTGACACAGCTCGAACAGCAAATAGCACAATATGACGTGCAGTTGCAAGACTGGGAAGAGTTACAAGAGCAACAGGATCGACTCCAGGGTAAAATTAAGGAAGAGTCAGCCGAGTTGGAGCTGCTGACTGTAGAATTGGAGAAGATACGGGGACTCAAAGACCAACTGACTGCAACAGCAGAGCAAATTCAACAGCAAAGGGACCAGTTACAAAAGCTGGAAAATGAGATGAACGGGCAAGAACAGGCAAATATTTTTCTGCAAAAATCACTTGCCACTGCCCAGTCAGCGGCTAGTTTATGCGAGAGTAATCTGGAAAGCTATCGCGCCTATCAACAGGCGGAGTCTGTACGACTTGAACTTGACGCCCAAGGTGCTGCTAAACAGAAACTTTTGCAGCAACGGGAGGGTTATCAACAGAGGATAACTCAAAGTCAAGCTAAACTGACTCAGTTGCAGTTGCAACTGAAAAGTTTGCAACAGGTTGAGGTAGAAATCGAGCGGCTGAAACCGGCGATCGCCCAGCAAGAAATCCTAGAGTCACAACAAAAAAAAATCGCAGCACAGTTACAGCAACTACAGGCCGCTCGACTGGAACAGCAAAGTTTGGGCAAGCAGGTGACGAAACTTCAACAAGAGCTGCAACCCCTATCGGCAGAGATTAAGCATCTACAGAGTTTAACACCTGTAGTCGATCAGATTCCGGAACTGGAACGCCATCGCGATCGCGCTCAGGAACAACTGAGTCGCATAGAAGCAGCTAAACAGTTTGAAGCCGATTTGCGGCAAATTGTCAAGTCCGGAGAGGAAAAGCGCGATCGCTACCTGGCCCAAGCTCAGAAATTGCTCTTGATGCTGCATAATGGAGAGCAGGTAAAGGCGATCCGCGAGATCCTCCAGATGGGTGCGAGTCTCCATGGGGAAATGCTGGCGTCTTTAGGACAGATTTTGCAAGATATCTCAGGGCAAGTTTCAGTCCCACAGTTACAGCGGCAACTGCAAGCATTGCAAGGTCAACTGGATCGAGCTTATCAATCTAAGGCGTTCTTTGCTACCCTAGAAGCGAAAACGCGGAAGTCAACCCAGCTGCGCCAAGAAATTCAACAGCTGCGAGATCGCATCTTAGAACTAAATAAATCCCTGAAAGCTGAGCCAACCCTGACAAAAGATCGAGAGGAAATCGAACAGGATCTGCAAGCTTTGAACGACCCCCGTGGTCAGAGTAAACTATTAGCAGCTCAATTGCAAACAGCAGCTGCCATCCGGGCCAAGTACGATCGACTTCAGGATGGTGACAGGGAAATTTGGGAAAAAATCGCTCGGATCGATGGGGAATTGGCCAATTTTGCTGACTTGGAAACAGGCATTGAGTCTCAAAAGCAACTCCAACAGTTGCACCGTTCTGGTTATTTGAGCTATATTAAGCATGAGGATGAGGCGAAAAAGCTGCCGACTCTCAAGGGAGAAGTTCGGGAGGCGATCGCCCAACTAGAAACCCTATCAACGCAGCGAGTGGCTGCGCAAGCAAAACACGACCAATTAGTCCAAAGCTACAATCCCCAACGGTTACAGAAAATCAAACGGGATTATAATACCAAAAGCCATCGCCTGGCCCAACTGGAAGGCAGTTTGCCTCCCAAGCGCCAGCAGTTAACGGTACTCCTGGCACAGTTAGCTATTCGGCAGCAAGTAGCAGAAAAACGCGATCGGGCTAAAACAGAACTAGGGGAACGGCGAAAGGTCCAGAAATTCATCCGCGACTTCCGTAAGGTTTATAACCAGGCATCGCCGCGCATTACCAAGTACTATTTAGATGAGATTTCCCGAGAAGCCGATCGGCTATTTCGCGAACTGCTCAACCGCCAAAATGTGGCCTTGGAATGGACAGAAGATTATGAAATTATGGTGCAAGAGTCCGGATATCGGCGGGGCTTCAAAAGTCTCTCCGGCGGCGAACAGATGTGTGCCGCCTTAGCTGTCCGCTTAGCCTTGCTGAAGATTTTGGCTAATATTGATGTCGCCTTCTTTGATGAACCGACTACCAATATGGACCAGTCCCGTCGCCGACAACTAGCAGATGCGATCGCCAACATCAAAACCTTCCGACAGCTGTTCGTGATCAGCCACGATGACACCTTTGAAAACATGTCTAACATTATACATGTCAAGCCGAATGGCCCATGATAGCGACGATCTCTCATGTAGTATTCAGCCATTTCCTCATACCATTTTAATTTAATAATGATACAGTTAGTAGACAGCTCAAGGAGCTCATAACAGAGTTGCCGATTCCCCCCAACCCCCCCTTGCAAAACTATGCCTTACTCACATATTTTTTAACATTTCGAGGTGGAGCAGGGAGCACCCGAGCAGGGAGCAGGGAGAGGGGAGCACCCGAGCACGTAGCGTAGCGTTAGCCATGTAGGGATCATAGAGCGCGGTAAAAGTCAAGCCCCAAGCTAACGTTAAGCATCGAAACTCTTGCACCATAAGTCTTTCAAGATTGTAAAGAATTATGTGAGTAATGGTAAGCCGTGGCAATTGAATTTCGGGGGGTTTGGGGGGATCTTAACTGTTTCATCACCAAAGAAAATTGGTATCATCCTATTTCGCTAGCATTTTCAGAAATGGTTAACTGCCGATCCGGCGATGGACTAGCGGCGATCGCTCTCGGACAGGCCCAATTGGCGGGCAGCATCGCTGGCCATCCCCGGCGTAGGGCCTCGGGACAGATAGTATGAATTGTCAACTGGCAGTCAATCAGCTGCAATCCTGATTTTTCCGCCTGTTTGAGACCTTGTTTTAAGATCGTGTCATTTTTGAACTCCAGGGTCTGGTTGCACTGCACGCAGACGATGTGATGGTGGTGATGGGGGTAAGGATGGTTGAGTTCATAATGCTTATGCCCTTCTGCCAACTCCAGTTCTCGCAGGATGCCCATGCGGGTCATCAACTTCACCGTCCGGTAGATCGTGGACAGAGAGATCTGTTCTCCCCGCTGTTGTAAGAGTTCGTAAAGTTCTTCAGCACTCAGATGGTTGCCTCTCGGCAGATTTTGGAAGACATGCAGAATCGTTTCCCGTTGCGGCGTCAAACGCCAACCCTTTGAATTTAACTCTGCTTTCAGAGACGAAGCTGTGTACAGAGACATCTTAACATACCTTCTCAATAAATTATCTTTGTTGAAAATTATAAATCTTTTGCGAGCAAATTGGCAACAAATGGATCTAATTGAGAATAACTATTATTAATCCCCCAATTCCAGGTTCGTAGTCAGGACTTTAGTCCTGCTGCTGCCGGTGGGTAGCAACTGTATAAACCCAACCGGCGATCGAGTATCAAGAGCGGTGTCCAAGGGATCGATCGCCAACATTGGTTCAATTCCCGACTGCTGCATTACGGTTTCCGACTGCTGTACTACGACTCTTGACTGTGTACTACAGTTCCCGACTATGTACTACGGTTTGTGCGATGATTGCACGAACGTCTCCCAATATACAAGGTTGGGTTTCGTGCCTCAACCCAACCTTGTATATTGGGAGACGTGATAGACTGCCCCAACCTTGGTCGGAAAAGACCGCTTTGTAGCACGGGTCCCCACAAAAATCTCTCTGATAGAACTCGAACAGTCGCCAGGGTCAAGGTAGCACGCACCTGCCACTCCTGCTGGTCAGACCACACTATTCCCTCCGAAGCGATTATTTTTAGCATGCGCTTGAATAGTCGTCTGTGGCTGGGAACTATGCCTAACCTTTGGCTAGCTGCCTCAGTGGTGAAGCGATCGCCTACCAAGTACGGCCACCCCAGCTCTAGCAATGCTTGCACTATATACTCAATGCTTAATTCTTCTAAGCTAGCTGCGCTTTGGGAAGAGCTTTTCTGGTCTACCGTTGCTACCAACTCTGTCAGACTCTGGCTCAACTGCTGCTCTATTTCTACCGGTTCCAGCATGTCCGACGTTGGCAGCAGTCTACCCAAACACCCTTTTGCTCTCCATTCTACTTCGTACAACCAGTCATTAATAGATTCCGCTTCCGTTCCCAGTAGCGTTTGAGGCGTTGCCTGTTTTACTCGCAACCCTTCTACTAGAGCAACTATCTCTCCCTCTGGACTCACCACGGTCACTTGCGTGCTTAGACTTTCTGCACTTTTTCCCTCTGACTCCGTTAGGGACGCGATCGCCCACAGTTCTACTCCCGGACGAGTATGTATTTCTAACTTGTCCATCCCTACTGGCAAGTAGGTTTTCTCATTGTTTGTCTCAGGCAGTACGTGATATGTTATCTGGAACGCTGCATCTAACAATGCCGGATGGAACTGATACTCCCTTGCTTCTTCTACCAACCCTTGGGGTAACTTGATCTTCGCCACTGCCAAGTTGGCTCCCGCACGCAAACTTTTAACGCCTTGGAAACTGCTGCCGTAGTCAATCCCTATTTCCGGACATTTTTGATAATGTTGTTTTACCTCTATGTCCCGGTTACAATCAGCCCAGTACTTTTCTATCTCTACTTTCTTTTTACTTGTCTCGGTCTGGAGGGGTTTGATTTTCCCTGTCGCGTGGAGACGTCACTCTTCCCCTTCTTCGCTTTCCCTTGACTCCTGGCTAAATATTTGCCATTTGTATGTTTCTTTCTCTAATAGTGTCAGGATTGTCTGAACTGAAAACTGTTCCCCTGGAGACCAACTAAAGCCACGTCCAATTACTAGGTCTTCTACCACTACCCTGAGAGTCTTAAATCGGTTCTGCGCTGCTGCCGCTGCTATTTCCAAATAGGCTGTTGCCGGAAATAGGGCTTTATTGAATACTTTGTGATCCCTGAGGTTGCTTAGCTCTTTTTACTCTAAATATAATTAAAATAGTTTTTGTTCCCCAGCAAAATTTACTTTTTCACCTAACAGAGGGTGGAGCTTTTTCGACAAATACTGCTTTTTCTGGTATTTATTTATATTTTCTATCCAGTAACATTCTCTCTGGAATGGATAAGTGGGCAATGCTACTTTCCGACGTCCGTAATCTCTGTCAAACCCCGACCAATCTACTTGGGTTCCCCGCACGTATAACTGTCCCAAACTCTCCAGCATCTGCTGCCATTCTTCTTTTTCCGGGCGTAGCGAAGGCAACCATACTCTTCTATCTTCCGACAAACACTGACGCCCAATACCCAACAGAATTGGTTTTGGTCCTATTTCTAGGAATATCTCATATTTTCCTTCCAGCAGCGTTTGCATACTCTGGGCAAACCGCACTGGTTGTCGCACATGTTCTACCTAATATGCCGCCTCCGCTATTTCATCTCCCACTTGCAGTCCGCTTACATTAGATATCAGTGCTTTCTGAGGCTTACTATAGGTTCCTTCTTTGGCTACTGCTTCAAAAGAAACCAACATTGGTTCCATTAATGGTGAATGAAAGGCGTGAGATACCTGCAATTGTTTGGTTTTGATTCCTTCTGATTCTAAACTGCTGACGATCGCCCTTACTACTTCGGACTCGCCAGAAATTACTACGCCTTCTGGACCGTTGATGGCCGCGATCGCTACTCTATCTGCGTAGAGCGCGATCGCCTCTAGTGCCTCTGACTCAGAAGTCATGAGGGAAACCATCGCCCCACCAGCAGGCAACTGCTGCATCAACCGCCCCCGCATGGCAATTAATTTCAGACCGTCTTCTAGACTAAAAACTCCTGCTATGCAAGCAGCCACGTATTCACCCACACTGTGACCCATTACCACCTTGGGTTTAATACCCCAAGATTCCCATAATTTAGCCAGAGCATATTCCATAGCAAACAGCGCTGGTTGCGTATAAGCGGTTTGGTCTATCAACTGGAGCGACTGCTGTCGTGAGAATGAACTTTCTTTATTCTCTAAAACTCCTTCTGTTGGACTATTATCTGGATACAGTACTCTAATAGAGGCACTTCTAGATATAAGGAGAGTATTTCATTGCATCGGTCGATCTTTTTTCTAAAGGTGGGTTGCGTCTCATATAACCGCCTTCCCATTTGTAGGTATTGAGACCCTTGACCCGTGAACATAAATGCGATCGGGCGACTTTCTGCTAATCCTTTCGCCACTCTGTTTGTCTCATTATCCTTGAGTAAATCTGCTAATCCTTTCTGTAACTCATCCCTAGACCCTGCGACTACTGCCAGTCTTTCTGCAAAATCTGTACGTCCTGTATTTGCACTGAAGCAAAGGTCTGGAAGCGCTGCTGGAGCATCTGACTGCAAATAACTTTCATATTTTGTCGCCAGTTCCCTCAGAGCTTTCTTCGTCTGGGCTGAGAGTTTTAATATCTGTAGCGGACGCTGTAGCGAGCTCTTCTGAGTTTCCTGTTCTGGGGGATCTTCAAACACAATATGAGCATTAACTCCACCAATCCCAAAGGAACTCACTCCAGCCCGTAGTTGAATCACAACTCCTGCTTGTGTCTTCAATTGTTCCCATTCTTGCGTTTCCCTCACGATGTAAAATGGGCTTCCCTCTAGCTCTATGCGGGGATTTAAGTGCTGAAAGTTAACAATTTTGGGCAATTTACGATGCTTCATTGCCAACATAATTTTGATCGTCCCTGCAATTCCTGCTGCTGCTTCGGTATGTCCAATATTACTTTTCACTGCCCCTAAACCACAATAGGATTTTTCATACCTTTCTAATCCATACTGTTGATATAGTTGTCTAAATCCTCGTTTCAGAGCATTAATTTCAATCGGGTCTCCCAAGGGTTTACCAGTCCCATGAGCTTCAATATAAGATACTGTATTAGGGGCAACATTTGCTTTTGTATAAGCTGTTCGCAGCACTTGCGCTTGCCCATAAACATTCGGAGAAGTCAAGGTTCTGGCTTTCCCTCCGTGATTAACCGCACTCCCTTTTATCACACCGTAAATGCGATCCCTATCTTCTCTCGCTTTCCCCAGGAACTTTAATAAAATTACTCCAGCTCCTTCTCCCCTAACGTAGCCATCTGCCTCACTGTCAAAGGTTTTACATTGTCCTGTCGGGGATAACATCCCCAGTTGACTCATTTGGATGTATCTTGTTGGCGTACAACACACACTTACCCCACCCACAAGTGCCATTTCACATTCCGATTCTTTGATCGCCTTATTGGCATAATGAATAGCTACTAATGAGCTTGAACAAGCTGTATCTATAGGGATGCTAGGACCATTAAAGTTGAACCAGGAAGAAATGCGATTCGGTAGCATACAAGTCCAAGTTCCTGTACCACTATGTTCGTTGACATTTTCTTCATATCTATTTTGCAATATCATAGTCGTAATTACAAACCCCGATAAATACACATACTTGACTTCCTGACAGTTCTAATAGTGAATAACCAGCATCTTCCAGACAAGACCAACTCAACTCCAACATTATTCTCTGTTGAGGGTCCATTCTTGTTGCTTCTCTGGGGGATATCCCGAATAACTGGGCATCAAACTGTTCTATCCCTTCAATCAGTCCTCCCCATTTACTAATCGTTTTATTTGGTACTTCTGGATTGGGCGAATAATACGACTTCCCACCTTCGGGCTGGAATTTCACTAATACTATTTACTCCTTTCGGTTCTTCTCAATCTAGTATGCTAAAATAGGTCTTGAAGTTGATGCGCCCGCTCAACGGGAGATCCTGAAAACCGGAAAACCTTTTCCAGCTTGACATTCAGCAACTAGCTAGTTGTGGTATAATATAGATGCGCGAAAAAACAGGGAGAATTTATAAGATGCCACGCTCGAATCTAAAAATACTAACAACATTGTTAAACATTCCAGAGGTGAAAGTTGTCGGGTATACTGAGACTCATTTAACAGAAGTGATGATGACAATTGAGGCAGAAAAAAAAGAAGCAATTTGCCCTAGATGTCATCAAAAAAGTCTTGCATCAGAACCATAATTATTTAATTAAGGATTTGCCCTGGGGAGAAAAAAAAGTTTTTCTCAAAATCAATCGCCGTGCGCTCGCTGTTTGAAACCGTGAGAAATTGTCATATGTAGAAGGTCGGCGTAAATGTACGAAGAGACTGGGAGAACAAGTGGTTCGAGAAGTATTAAATGGGGATATTATTAATGTAGCGCTTCGGTATGACTTAAAAGAATCTGAGGTTCAACAAATGCTATCTGGACAGGTGAAAATTGAACCGAACTAAAAAAGCTAGGGATCGATGAAATTGCATTGGTAAAAGGACAAGGTAATTATTTAGCTGTTTTAGCCGTGTCTCCTGGGAGCGCTATTCGCACTACCCAGGAGACGTGGATGTTGAGAATAGCAAACTTCTGGAAATAGTGAAGTCTCGGCGACAAGAAGATCTGCGAGAAGTCTTGCTATCATGGGGTCCCGAGGTGTTGAATGGTATTGAAGAAGTGAGTATGTGGAAACCGTATCAAAGTTTAGTGGAAGAATTGATGCCTAATGCTGAAGTTATAGCTGACCGTGTGACTAAGCAAGTAAATGAAGAGCTAGATAATTGTCGAAAACAAATCAAGAATGAAGCTAAAAAACTTAAGAGAAAGTCAGAAAAAGAAGAGATATCGTCGGTATTAAATAAAAGGAAAGCTCATAAAAAATCAAGAAAAATTTAAAGAAGAACAAGAAATTAAGCTGAAATAAATTCAAGAAAAAATTCCTAAATTGGGAAAAATGCACCGAGGAGCAGCTACATATATGAGAGGTCCGAAAAGTCGGAAAATCCTACCTTACAAATCCTCGATTGGATCCTAGAGGCAAGAGAGGATTTTCCCGTGTGAAGACAATTATTCGATGGTTCGGAGAAATTGTAGGTGATTTTGAATCGGGGACAACTCAAGGGACTGTGTCAGGAATAAATAACCGTCTCAAGTTAATCAAACGTAAGGGATATGGATTCAGAAATCTGGAAAATTTTCGCTTGCGTAGTCTCCTTTCCTGGTGCTTTTAGCCTCAATCTAGCATACTAGATTGAGAAGAGCCAAAATTTTCTGGGAGTAACTGTTTCAGTTCGGCGCTACCACGGGTTGGAGCCAAAAGCAGAACGTTGGTCACTGGTGGCTACCCATAACCAATACTTAATCCCATCAATGCCATAAGTTGTCTCCTCCACAGAGCCCACAGCAGGTTTTTGTACATAAGCTAGCCACTTTTGATAACTTGGCTCTCAACTTTCGCGCTTTCCACCGGTGCATCGAAGCTAAACTACCTTGGGAAATTGCTACAGCCAATACATGTTCGACAAAATACTCTTGCTTTCGCCAGGTCAGGTTGCCACCATTCAAGCGCCAACCAACAACACTGCCATCTCGTCAGCAGGGATGGTGGAGGTCATCTGTGAGGTCTGTAGTGCAGCAGTAAAGGTCATATAAGCTAGTATACTCCAAGGGGAGCCTATCTCTGTCAGCCGAGGGGAAGTTGTACCCTAGTCCTGAGAGCTGAAATTCTTATATGGCAATGGTAGGGAGCGATTTTACACCGTGGATGTTTATAGCAATGAGCAAGTTATCCATTCTCAATAAGCTTTATTTATTGCTGTGAGCAGTTACGAGAAATCGCTACCCTCAAACATTGGTTTTGGTCTGAAAACTCTGTCTTGTCTGTCGCGTTCAGCCCCGATGGCAAGACTTTAGCCAGTGGCAGTGGTGACGATACTATCAAACTCTGGAATTTGGAGACATTCCGAAAAATCGCTACCCTCAAGGGGCATTCAGACTTGGTCTGGTCCGTCGCCTTCAGCCCCGATGGCAAGACTTTAGTCAGTGGCAGTTGGGACGGTACTATCAAGATTTGGCGGGCAGGAGTAAGCAACTGAAAGGGAAAAGTGGGAAACGTGGTTTGCCACGGCATAGAAGAGATAATCTAACCAACAGCGTAGTGAGTAAACTTACGCATAAACGGAGAATGAAACCCGATAACAATGTCCTGGTTGTCTACGCCTCTTGCTATTAATTCAGCCGCCAAGTCTATCTCCGTTGCATTCTACTGAATCCAGATTTTTTCATCTTTGATATCCAAATGAATTATACAACTATGTATCCATGTTTGCCGGTCCCAACCCAGGTAAACAGTTTGGTAATGATTCCGTTCTACATCGAAAATCGTTTCAACTTCTATTTCGCCGTGTGCTAGTTGACTGTAATCTAATAACAATTCTTGAATCCAATGACGATCTGCTTCTAGTTTTTCCATTGGACGAGTACCTCCTCTTCCGGCTCGTATATAATTAGCTTAACTGAATTCTCTTCAATCATTATTTTGGGAAACTATAGTTGAAAAAACGTGTTATATGCTATTATCGATACCGCAAGATAAAGATTTATTTCAGCTTCTTTTACGCTCAAGGCTATTCTGTAATTTATGTATTGTCCTAATGCTGTATGAAATTCAGCGAGCGCCGATGCTTGCGGTAAAAAAACTTGATTTTAACAGCAATTTTTCCTGGCTGTTTTCCGCTGCGATTAAAGTTTCAGCCCCAGGTATATTAACGACCTTTCCATACACAATAGGAAATGGGTCGTGAGTTATTTGCCATCCCTCTTTGATTAACGCATTTTTAACGGCTGCGTGAAATGGATCGTTTGACATACTTGATGGTATAAATTTATTTTATATTATGTTCGCTTGCAAATCCAATGAATGTTATAAATAGGCTATAACGGGTGCGATCTTAATACCATTTTGAAAAAAAATTGACAATTGTTTAAGCCTTATCATATTAGTCGGTTTTAACCGACTTTAGCTTTTAGCCGGGGGTTTGAACCCTCCGTGTCTCGTGGGTAGTGCGAGTACGATGTCCCCGGGGTAGTGCGACTAGCGCTCCCCGGGGACATCGAGCGACCACGAGACACGAAAGGCGGGCTAACTACTCAGACAAAGGGAAATTTGATTCTACAGATAGAGAAGCAACTGATTCTGTCTGAACGATCGCGGCTTGGAGGATGGGAGTGCGAGAGATAGAATCATTAGCGAGGGTAAAGAGGGGGTTAGAAAGAATGCCCCCCAGAGACGTAGCAATCAAAGACAGCACTAAACCCACTTGTAAAGGTCGCATACCAGGAATATTCCAGCGAACTTCCGGGTAATTTTTCACCACGTCGGACATTTCCTGGGGTTCCTTGACCACCATCATCTTGATAACGCGGATGTAATAGTAGATGGAAACCACGCTAGTAATTAACCCCAGAATCACCAAGGCGTAAAGTCCAGCTTGCCAACCTGCCCAGAACAGGTAAATTTTCCCGAAGAAACCAACCAAAGGCGGTATCCCTCCCAAGGAAAGCAGACAGATGCTTAATCCCAATGTCAGCAGAGGGTCTTTTTGATATAAACCGGAATAGGCGCTAATTTGGTCGCTACCCGTCCGCAGGGAGAAGAGGATCACGCAGGTGAAGCCCCCTAGGTTCATGAATAGGTAAGCTATCAGGTAAAAGACCATGCTGGAATATCCCGCTTGGGTGCCTGCCAGAAAACCAATCATCACGAAACCTGCTTGACCTATAGAAGAATAAGCCAATAGTCGCTTCATGCTAGTTTGGGCCAGGGCGACCACGTTCCCCAAGACCATGCTGAGAACGGCCAGGGCGGTAAAGACCAAATGCCATTGTTCCGATACCAGGGGAAAGGCCGTCAGCAGCAGACGGATGGCCAGGGCGAAGCCTGCGGCCTTGGAACCTACCGAGAGGAAGGCCACTACCGGGGTGGGAGACCCTTCGTATACGTCCGGCGTCCATTGGTGGAAGGGGACTGCCGAGATCTTAAAGGCGATACCGGCGATAACAAACACCAGGGCGATGACTAAACCGATATTAGAACCGCCGCTGCCAGCGGCTATCTGGGAGGCGATCGCGCCCAGTTTGGTCTCGCCGCCGGACAAACCATATAATAAGGAGGTGCCGTAGAGGAAGACAGCGGAACTGGCCGCGCCGATCAGCAGGTATTTCAAAGCAGCTTCATTGGAACGGGGGTCGCGCTTCAGGTAACCTGTTAGCAGGTAGGAAGAGATACTGAGGGTTTCCAGGGAGACAAAGATCGTCACCAGCTCATCGGCACCGGAGAGAAACATGGCTCCGAGGGTAGCAGTGAGCAAAATGCTGATAAATTCTCCTAAGGCACTGCCCGTCTCTTCCACGTAGGTAACGGACATTAAAATAGTCACCAAAGCTGACAGGGCGATGATACCCCGAAATATCACGCTCAGGGCATCCCCGTTAAACTCTCCCAAAAAGGCGATCGGGTTTTCGGTATCCCATTGGAAAAGCAGGGCGAAGATCGCACCTGTCAGTCCAGCGATCGCCAGATAGGGAATCCAGCGAGAGGAGGATCTGCCAGCTATCAGGTCAGCCATCAATACCGCCAGGAGAGTGATAATCACGATCATCTCTGGCAAAATCGTCCCAGCGTTGAGCTGGGCAGCAAGTGTAGCAAAATCCATAGGTTCTATGAGGTTTTGTTTACGATCCGTGGGTCAGTCAACTTAACATTCCTTATCATATAGGTGATCGGGACTTTTTTGATGAGTCCCGGCCAAGAAACCCGGCTAAGCTACCACGCCCCCAGCCTAAAGATTGGGGCTACACGAACAAAGCCCGCCTGCGCGGGCTATATTAAATTAAAGGGATATTCCCCAAAGAAACCGAGTTTCTTTGGGGAGTTTTCGCCTATTATCCCTGGTTATACCCTTAACACTGGTTGATCCGGATGTTCTGGGTTTGGCAATAATCGCTGTCCCAGACAGTCTACATGCAGATCCATCTTCTCCAGAATAGTTTGTCCAATAAGTACAATGTCGCCTAACACTAGCGCCTCTTCCAGAGTCTCTCGCCCCATGATTTCCACTTCTACTGCTTCGGTCACATCCACTTCTTCATGCCGCCCATCTGCATACCTGGCCACCTGTTTGCCGCGCCGTTCCAGACCCAATTTCCTGACTACATGGGATGGCAGCACTAATGAAATACATCCTGTATCAACTAAAGCATCTGCTTCATAGGAATGAACTTCTCCTATGGGCATTGTCCGCCGCCGCACTAACCCCATATCCGCAGCATTGGTTAGTTTCACCTTTACTTTTACTTCTCCCATTTTCTCTCTCCTTCTCTTTACCAAATAAGAGGCGATCGCATTTTCTCTATCTTAACATTAAATCTGTGTCGCCAACCTTTTGGTGGGCGATGCTTACTAACTCCTACTAACTCTGCACCGAAAACTCATCTGGGTCAATTCCCCAATTCACCCATTTTATCGCTTTCCTAGCCGATTCTACATCAGGGGTAACTCGCAGAGCATAAATATATCTCGTACTCGGGCAAGTCATCTTTAACAGATAAATTTGCTCCACATACACATCAGCATCTATTCTTAACAGCGTGTCTTCTCGCCAACTATCCAATTCTTTTGCTTGCAACGCCAATTCTGGCTTAACCTATTTCCTGAATTAGCAATCCTCTGACTTCTGCATTCCTCCAGAGACAAAATTTTTACTTCTAAACTTTCGCTCTCCTGCCGCTCTCCTGCTAATGTTCGGTTAAAATTGCCATTGCTTCATCTCGCTTCATCTTTTTCCTTTTGATTGATATTGCTAACTGTCTTTCTCTACTATTATATAGCATCCTCTGATGCCCAGAAACCAGGTTTATAGCGCGACAGCGTCGTCGCGCTATTCGTATAGAAGAAACCGAGTTTCTCAACTTTTCCATACTGACGATCGCCCGGTTTGTTAGTCCGGTTCATCCAATAATGATTGTAATTCCGGCATCAGAGGTAGCAGTTCATTTTGGATAATATCCCAAACCTTTTCCAAGTCCACGTCGCGATATTCATGCTTGCGCAGCATTTGCCCCCAGGGAATTTGGGGATAGCGAGTCTGAATTTCTGGCGGTATTTTCCGCGCCGCTTCATGATAATTCTGAAACAGTACAGCACTGCACTTACCGTCATTTTATCGGTTATAAAAGTCTCAAAGTCCAAATCAACAGCGAAACTCTGGACATCAGTAATAGACCCGAGAATATTCTCAATGTAAATTTTCCAATCATGGCGCGGTATATTATAAGTAACCTCCTTAGTAACAACCTTCTGACTGGTAACCGGCAGTACCGGTAAAGCTTCCCTGAGAATGCGATCGCGCAGTCTGGGTTTCAACTCTTTAGGAACAACGAGATACATTTTGCATGCCAAAATATTTTCCAGGTATTGCTGAATTTCTACAAAATCATACCAGAAATTCTCTAAGTTCTCCTAATTGATGATTCATATACTTTAAAAGGGATCGACTTGAGAAGAATGGAGAAGAACGTGTCATTGCGAGGGGGGCGCCTCATCTGTAACTGTGGTAAGCAAAACTATCAGACCCCCCCGAAGCAATCTCCTGCCCAGCGCTCGGGAGATTGCTTTGGGGGTGTTACTCTTAGACCTCTTCAAAATCGAATTTCTTGCTATGCTTAGGTTTCAAGGCTCATCTCACATACTCACATTTGTGACCTCCACGACAACATCAGAGTTTGATTTAGTTTCTGTCAATAAATAACTCCAAAGATGGTATTGATTAACATTGAACTTCTGAGCACTATCATCGAAATCTACTACTTCTAAAATTAAGGCTCCAATTCTAAATCTTACTAATCCACAAATTTTGAAATTATTGAAGCATATTTTTCCGGTTTTAAACGGAACCTTTCACTGGCTACTCGAAATATTTTTACTAATCTGATTACATGTTCTACAAAGACCCTTAAAGATGAAAATTAATATCAGCCTTCAGCTTTCCGAACAGCTTAAATCCGGAATTAACTCTAGCACAGTTTTTTGAATGAAATCGCGCTGATAAAAATCTCGATCGACAATTTCTCGATTCCATACCACAATATCTAAATCTATACAGCGCGGTCCATTCTTATTTTCTGTTTTCACCCTCCCCATGTCAATTTCAATTTGTTTGAGCTTTTCGCGCAGAGTTTGGCGACTATCTTCCGTCTGGATAAGATATGCACCATTCATAAAATCTGGCTGTTCCGTAAACCCGATCGGTCTAGTTCGGTAAAACTGAGATTGCTTGACAAACTTAGATTTTTCCGATATCTTCTTCCTAGCGATCTCAATGTTAATTTCTGGATCTATATTAGAGCCAACACTAATTATCACTTCATTCATCTGGTCGCCTTCAATTTAATAGAAACCTAATCAGCAAATCGCAAAGCAAAAGGTTTATCCACTTTCACTTTTGCCCAAACGATGAGATGATTTTCCATGACAATATCTAAAATCATTTGAGCGAGAGTTTCTAGCAAATTACAATCGCTTTTTTCCACCAGATTTATTACCTGCTTCGCAATCGTTTTATAGTTGACTGTATCTTCAACTATATCAGTTTGCGCCGCTTTGCCTACCTTAAACTTCGCTTTGATATTAACGATCACATCTTGCTTATTTTTCCTTTCCCAATCATTAAATCCAATTACCGTTCTGAGCCTTAAATTTTCGATCTCGAACACGGCAAAATCCACATAATTATTGTCTTCTTTTTTACTTTTTACTTCTCTTTTTAAGGTTGACATGCTATTAGTCATTGCTCTTCCTTTTTTACAGACAATTAAAGTTCACGACTTCATATTCATTACAACTGGTAACAGTTTATAAATGTTGACCTCCATCGACAAATAACAGCTGCCCAGTCACAAAATCATTCTCCAACAAATATATCATAGCTTGACAAATTTGCTTTACATTTCCTTGCTGACACATTGGCAGTTTTTGTTTTAACTTGTCTAGATAATCCTGACTTGCCCCTTCTGGTGCTAAAATAAATCCCGGTGCGATGCCATTAACTCGAATATCGGGAGCTAACTCCAAAGCTGCCATTGAGGTTAAATCCGCCAGAGATTTCTTAGCTAAAGTATAAGCAGCATAGGTATAATCATTCTTGCTCATGCGAGTGTCTATAATGTTGATAATATTTCCTGTGCCAACAAAGCGAGCAAAATCCCGGATTAAGAAGAAAGGCGCTTTCAGGTTAACCGCCAAGTGACGATCGAACAACTCCATCTCCGTATTTTTTATAGTTGCTGGTTCAAATATTGAGGCATTATTGACCAATACTTCTAGATCCTGAAAGTCGGCTTTCACTCTTCCCAATAGGTTAATTATATCCCGATCTCGCTCTATATTTGCCTGATAAATTTTACAGGTTCTACCCTGAGACTCGATCTGGACACGTAACCTCTCTGCACTGGCGCTGGAACTATGATAATGAATTGCTAAATCATACCCCAATAAAGCCAACTCTTGGGCGATCGCTCTCCCAATGCGTCTGACGCCACCTGTAACCAAAGCGCAAGCCATATAGTTTCTATTTTCGCCTCTTTGTTATTTAGCATAAATTCTAACATAACCGATCGCAGCCTGCTTTGGGATCTAATTGTCACAAAACTTAACAAAAGCGAGGGACATCGGTCAGGAACCCTTTCCCTTTTCCCCAGCCCCAAATTACCAGTCACCGGTCACAAGCAGCAGTTTCTAATTGATTCTGAATTTCCATCGCTTTGCTAAAACAGGCGATCGCCTCCTGATACTGTTGCAAACCCGCCAGGGCCGTCCCGCGACTGCGCCAAGATTCATAATCCTGGGGGTTGGAGGCGATCGCCCGGTCGTAGGAAGCGATCGCCTCTTGATACTGTTGCATTTTTTCCAGAACGACACCGCGACTGCGCCAAATTTGCGGGTAGTCTGGTTTGAGAGCAACTACTCGGTCGTAACAGGCGATCGCCTTTTCATAGCGCTGACTTTTGGACAGCAACACCCCCCGATCGTACCACAATTGGCAGTCATCGGGTCGAATAGCAGTAGCTTTGCCATAGGAAACCAATGCTTCCGAATAGCGTTGCAATCTTTCCAAAGCCTTACCTCGTTCGTGCCAGAGTTCGTACTTGCCTGGTTCCAGAGAAATTGCCCGATCGTAGGAAGCGATCGCCTCAGCATCCCGTTGCAAATTTTCCAATACCAACCCTCGGCTATACCAAACCTGATATTTTTCTGGTTCGATCGCAATAGCCTTATCGTAGTCTGTTAGAGCCGACTCGTAATCTTGTAATCTTGCCAATACATTCCCTCTATTATACCACGCATTATAGCAATCAGGTTTAATTTTTATTGCCCGGTCATAAATTGCGATCGCCTGCTCGTATTTTTCTTCAAAAGCCATACTTTTTGCTTGGGCGACCAAATTATCAGCCAAATTTTTATTTCTCGGCTCATTTAATTTCATTGCTGGCATAAAAACATCGGGAGGCGCTAGATAATTTTCAGTTGATTCTAACTGATAGACTTGCTCCTGAATAATTTTGCCCACTTGCTCTTGAAAGCTAATGCCCAATTCTTCAATTTGCTGCCTAATTTGCTGTTTGAAATCATTGATATTGTCAGCATAATGATTGAATTCTTGCCACTTTGGTTTGATACCGCTCACATTTCTCTCTCTTTGAGCAGCATCTATTTGTTGGTGTGAGCACTTCAATATCTTCCGAGGCATGCTCATACGAAGAGTTCCCACTCAGCAACAAGCAACATTTCTCCAGATAGGGGCTCCACTGGCTCTAGGGCTTCACATCGAAATAAGTCGCTTGCTGGATGTGATTTTGAGCTTGCCCAAAATGCTGTGCCCGGGTTCTGGAGCGCCCTGCGGTAGTGCCACTAATGCTTTGGATAAAAAAAGGGCAATTTCTGGACTGACGTATTGGAGCAACTGCTGGCGGGCGGTGGCTTCCAGCCCTTCAAGCGTTTCCAATTGTTCAGGAACAGTTGCACTTAGCCTCTTCATACAACAAGACGGCTAGAGCTTGGGCTATAGGCTTGAATTTTGGCCAACTTCTCAGGATTCATAGTTTAAGAGCGTCCAAATGTTTAGGGATTATCTCAGTCTAACACCATCTTGTCAGTTCATAAACTCAGCAAAAATACTCATTACCAAACTGGGATGCACCCAGCTGCGGGGTGCATCTCACTTTTGCATCTGTGACCTATCATAGACTTTTATCTATGATAAAATTTATTGGCTTTTGCCAAGGATGCATCTTACTTTTGCAAAAACATCATGTAGAAAGGGCCCCATTTATATAAGCACAACGTCAAGAAAGTATTTGGGGAAGGTTGGATATATTCCATTGAGCCCCTGAAATTTTTATCCGTGTTCCCATACGTTTAATCACTGATTCTATTGAACCAGAACCGATAAGACATCTCCAAAAATAAAACCCTTGTCAGCTCTGGGTTTTAAGCTCTACCTCCCATGCTCACATATGTTACTCAAACGGCAGAATCTGGGTTTGATATATTTCCTGTTAATAAAGAGCTCCAAAGGTGGTACTGGTTAATCTCAAGTTTTTCAGAGCTATCAACAGATTCTAATACTTCTAAAATTCGCGCAACCAACCCAACTTTTGTCGAAATTACCGATTCATATTTATCAATATTTAACCGAAATCGCTCGCTGGCAACCCGGAAAAATTTTACCAATGACTTGTTCAACGAAAACGGGAAGAAAAATCTCTATTTTCTTCTTTTTGTTTAGCTGTTAATTCCTGTTTTTTCGGTTGTTTTTATTTGAGGTTCTCCAATATAGGCTTATCTCTGCAAAAATTTGATCTGGATCGAAAACGACGCTCGCAAGATTTATATCGCTTGCCGAGCCTCTTTCTCCAGATACAACATCGACAATATCTGCACGCTACCAGGTAAAACAATTAATTGATTTTTCAAAGTATTTCTTCTTACCTGAGTAAAACTTTTTCTGCTCTTCATAGTCCTTAGGTCTTGGTATGGCTTGCGCTATCGACTATCAACTCATATTCTGTGTTTGGATAAATATTCTTCATCTTCTCCATTTTTTTTGTTCAAGTAAACGGCAAAAGATCTTGCCAATAATTAAAAATATCATTAGCTTTCACGCAAAAAGTATACCCAATACTTGGAATGTTAATCCTTGACACATCAAAGTTTATTTGATCTTCTACTAATAATTTAGGTTTCGCCCCCACGAGGTATCAATCTAGTTTTGTGTTCTTCCACCTTTTCTTTATGATTTTTATCCAACAGCAATTGCAATAAGTTGTATTAAGTTTTCATAGCTGATACCGATGAGCCGTTTTGCTTCTTTAGGCTTGGCTTGCAAATATGTCCAGGTAATACTCGTCACAAAATTAAATTTTCAAATCTTATTATAGCATAAATTTCTATTTTGGAGATGTCTAGAAAACTCACCTAACTGATAATACTGATAATCAATTATTCGAGAACGATGTTTTTCCAAATAATTACATAAATTATGAGTTTCTTTTTGATCCGATTGAATAATAGTATTGTTTCATCAACTTTTCCCGACCAGAGGAGATTTTTAGCTTTTTTTATCCTCGTAGCCTCCTACTTTATGAAGATTTTCCTTGAGATGATACCAATCTAATATTTCTCTTCTCTTGCCTGGTTCGCCTATCTGTTTAAATAATTTCCAAATTCCTGCATGTCCATCTCCTAGACAATAAAATGGAGCCAAAAGTTTTTGACAATTTACCCAGTTGGCTTGAAAAAATGCTCCGCAATATATCCCACTGACTGCTTTATAATCTTTCCATTCACAAGCTTGTCCTTTTTCTTCTGTTCTAATCCTTGCTTTTCCTCCAGGCGACTTCTTTCACTCCCAATTTCGAGAAACTGACGGTGACAATCTTTACAAATCAAATAAGGTTTACCTAGTCTATGACCATTTTTATTAGGGCGTGTCATCAGTTAGAGAAAGAGATGAACCGAAGAGAGGGAAACAGAGAGAAAAATGCGCAGAGAAAGCACTTCTTCGATGACCAGTGGGAAAAAATCAAGGATTTCCTACCGGGGAGAGACGGCCATGTAGGAGGAACGGCCAAAAATAATCGACTGTTTGTTGAAGCAGTGTCGTATCGGTATAGAGCGGGAATCCCGCTCTCGAGACCTACCCGAAAGGTTTGGAGACTAAAGAAGTAGTACATACGAGATTTAGCCGATGGAACATTCATGTTCTGTGTAGGAAAGGATCTTCTTTGTGTTGGCGTAAGACGCCGATAAGGAGTATGGGATGATTGATTCGACAATATTTTGAATGAGAGAATTTTGAATGAGAGAATTTTGAATGAGAGAATTGCTTAAGGAAGTCGAGGAGGATTAAGTACTTTGATTCATGCCACTTGTGACCCTCTTATTAATCTCACAGGCTTCTTTTTGACGAGAGGACAAGCCCACGTTCTTGATGGCGCAGATGTCCTCCTTGAAAAGCTTGAAGCATAGGCAAGAAGAGCGGATAAAGCTTATGATGCTGATGAGCGGGTCCGCCAAAAACTCCAAGCTCAAGGTTGCACAGCGGTCATTCCCTCCAAGGTGAAGTGCCAAGTTCCTTATCAGAAGCGACAAGCACCTCTACAAGGCTCGCCATCTGCGCCAAAAACTTTTTTGCCAAACTCGAGCAGTATCGCGCTATTGCTACCCGTTATGATCAAACCGCTCGTAACTTTTTAGGGGCGATTTATCTGGCTGCTTCTGTCGTCTGGCTTAACTGATGACACACCCTAATTTTTTCAGAACCACATCGGGGACATTTCATTTTCAACTCCTTTAACTAAAGTATTCGCCTTACACTCCATTATAGCACTAATTGTGACTAATGGGTAAAAGTCCCTCATCTTAACTATAAATTCTCCCTGAAAAATTGCAGATTATAATAATATGCATTAACCTATCATCCCAAAAATGTGCAACGCCTCACAACGATACCACAAATAACTTTTTCTCACGTTCGGCTGCAAAAGCCAGACAAGCTTTGATATCTTCTGAGCTGGAGAGTACGAAGTTCTATGAAAATAGGACCTATCCTAAAAGCTGAACCCCTTGCTCCTAATTAGGAGCCCGCGAATTGCTGCATATAGGTCTCTCGGGCCCAAACCCGCTTCCATGCTTGAGCAGTTCCCCAAAGAACTTCGCACTGTCCAGTTCTGAGGTAAGTTCAGAAAAATCTTCCAGAATTTCCACTTCGGTCATGCCACCTGCCAGATATTCCAAAATGTCGTATACGGTGATTCGCATCCCCCGAATACAGAGCTTTCCACTGCGTTTTCCAGGCTCAATTGTGATAATGTCTTGGTATTCCATTAGATATTACACTGCATTTTGCGCTCTAATACTATTTCCTCATCTGTCAAGGGTGTCAGGTCAAAATGGACGAGCCACCTCAATATCTGTCGCCCAACCTCCAGTTGCTCTGGGGTGGGCAGCTTATCAAAAGAATTAAGAATTTCTTCAGCTAAAGCGGTGTCTCCCGAGAGATCGATGTCTCCCGAGAGATCGATCTCTCCTGGGGCGAGGTTTCTCCTGGTCGCTCGATGTCCTCCGAGGCGAGGTGTCTCCTGGGGCGAGGTATGTCTCTGGAGCTCGATGTCTCCACCAGAGCGCTAATCGCACTACTCCGGAGACATCGTAATCGCACAAAAGGGGACATACCTCGCGCCTTACGCACTACCCAGGAGAAACCTCGCGCCTTACGCTCAAAAGGGAGGACATCGTAACCGCACTACCCAGGAGAAACCTCGCGCCTTACGCACTACCCAGGAGACATCGTATTCGCACTATTTCGGAGACATCATATTCGCACAAAAGGGGAGACACCGCGCAGTCATTTGTTTTACGGTTGGAACCATCCTTATGGGTATTCTATCACTAAAACTATGACATTTACCTTTTGTAGGCAACCTGAAAAGCTGACAGATATGAGAGTTGGATACTATTGCCGCAGTTCTTCTCTAGGGTTTCCCTCAAACCGGCAAACAAGGAATCACGCTGCTGGGACTCTAGGTTGATGTAGGGGGAGTAGGTACTCAACAGCGCCAGATAATCATCGATGCTATAGGTCACTTCACAGGGTAAATCTTCGGACTGGAAGTCCTGGAAATAACCTGAGTCCTTTACCTTCTGGACAAACTGGTTCAGGTTGGCTAACTGAGTTTTTCTGTCTTCATATCGTCCCAGAGATGGAGCATGGAGCTGATAGACTTCATCCAACATTTGGTAAACTTCATAGGGGGGCTGGGCTGACGTGTTCCAGAGTAAAATTAGAGCACCTCTTGCTTTTAAGGCCGCAGTAACTTTGGGATACCCTCTGACAGGGGCAACCCAATGAAAAGCAGTTGCTGCTAGCACCCCATGGAATCTCTCTGGCTCTAGCTCCCACTCCTCAAAGGCGGTATTCTTAATCTCGACATTGGCATACTGGGCCGAGTTTTGTCGCGCTAGCTGACAAGCTGACTCACTTGGTTCTAGACAGACCATTTGAAAGCCTAATTGCCCAAAGGCTTCCGTTGCATTCCCGGGACCGCATCCTATTTCCAAAATGTTGGCTTCCTCTGGGAGTTGCGCTAAGGACACTGCCCGTGAGATCATAGTTTTCGGATAGCGTGGTCTGGTCCTGTTGTAGGCAGAAGCTACGGCACTGTACCAGCTTTTTATTTGTTCTGAGGTCCAGGTATCCGCTACTTCCCTGTACCAGTTTTCAGCTTGTGACGAATCTTTCATAAATGGTTGCTTGTGAATGGTAACTACTCGTTGGCAGTCTCGGGCTGGGAACGATGATTGAGAGGCAGAGCCTCCAGTTTATGATAGCTAGGAAATGATTATACCTTGATGTCTCTGGGGTAGTGCGAATAGCGCGTCCCCTCTGGGAGACATCGAAGTTGGCAGTCTCGGGCTGGGAACGATTATTTGACCAGTCGCGTTTGAAACCTTGGTGGTAAACTGCCAGATAGCTCTCCCAGCGCAGGATTGGCATAATTTTCTACCTCCATCAACTATTAAAACAGCCTCTTACGTTGGTAGCCCATACAACCAGTTAGTTCGATATAAAGTCAGCACCCATTTATGATGACTCAGACCTAGAAAATTTACTATAACTTTAGCATGAGACGATTCGTCAATCTTGAATGATTTAAAAAACATTTGCAGACGTTTATAATTAGAATCAATTTGAGCTTTTCCAGAAAAAGCTGTCGCAATTTGAACCAAATTTACAGTTTTTACAGCAAATAAAGCTATCAAAAAATTAGACAAGAAGTTAATTCTTGCGGCATGCCATTGAAAAATTTATTTTAATTCTTTTGAGAGTAAATCAATATGACTCATAATTACAGGTTATGTATGAGGACTTATTCTATCCTAGCATAAGTCACGTAGTAATGTCAAGGTTTTACTTGATGTCGCTTGAAATCATTTATTGGTATGGGTTGAGCGCGTTTTGTCCTGTACTGAGGTTACAGCTATACCGCAATAGGCTTCAATTTGCGTTTTTCTTTCTGCCAAGCTCTAACTTCCAAAACCTTACCCTGTCTTCGTTTAGGCGACAAAATTGCTGCAGCAAAAACCGCAAGTCTATCCCTTTGGGAGTATGTGCGATTCGTTCTAGCCTAACGTGGTCAAACACGGAACGCTAGCCCGGTTTCATTAGCCGGGAACTCTGACCGCATGGGGGTTAAATTCCCCTCCCCCCAGGTACGGGGGTGACACCGGTCCTCGGTGCTACGAAGCGACATCATCGTGGTGCTAAGCGAGGACTCAAATGTAGGATAACTGGCAGCCTAAGCCGGTGACGCCGCTAGGAAAGATATCCAAGGTTAGAGCAGGCAAACATGTGCAAGCCTCGTTATAAGGAACCAGCGAAATAAGGCTATATGCGCTGGCCTAAAAAGGAAATGGTAGCTAGTATTAGTTTTAGACTCTGGCTAATATAGTACTCAAATAGCTCCCGGGGTATAGTGTGGACCTAAAGGTATCGCGAAATGTTGTTAGGGAACGAAGTAACCTCTCGTGTGCTGTCCATCAGGACAAGTTAGATGTTAAGCGCAAGCCACGGGGGGAGGGATGGCCCAAGAAGCGAATGCCCGGGGTAATTCCTGGGATAACATCTACAGTAATGTAGATGATGCTGGGTAGCCAGCGCTGACGTGGGTCGGTGATACTAGGAAGCTGCTGGAATGAGTAATCCTAAAAAGCCACGGAACTAATCCGAAACGCAAGTGGAGGATAAGGTATGGATAACTGGTAAAACTGACTTGAAAATGGTGATACTAACGGTTATCAGAACAACCACTCGCTAAACCAGGAAAGGGAAGAAAAGACAGGCGGCAAGGGCTAACGGAAGTAATTCCTATTAAGTCTACCTATGAAAAGGGCCTAGTACCCAGTAGCCGGATGCGGTGAAAATCGCAAGTCCGGTTCCTCAAGGGAGGGTCGGGAAGCGATTCCCGGCTCGACCCCATCCACCTTGTCCCAGAGTCCCCTGTGAAGTTCAACTTGCGCTGCCGATCGGGAGGTGAAACTCCCGATCGGCAGCCTGTAATATTTAGTATAAATGCAATGGCCGAATTTGACTAAACTATGTTAAGCAAAATCTCTTTGGCAACGGTAGGCTTGATTGTAGGTGGGGTCTTAGTAAGCGGTGGATTAGTCGCCTATTTGCTAGACAATCCCACTCTGAATCTGGCGGGATTCTTCTATGGCATTCCGCTGCTGCTGGGGGGACTGGCTCTGAAAGCTGCTGAACTGAAGCCAGTCCCCTTTACTCAGCCAACGGATCCCGAGGTGCTGACCCTACGTTCGCAGCAGGCTACAGCCACTCAAAATCAGCTGCGCCAGGATGTGACCCGATATCGCTATGGTCAACAAGCCCATTTAGATGATTCTCTCAAGCGCTTGGGTTTAAGCCTCACTGATTAAGAACGACCGGTACTCGGGGGGTTAACCGAAACTGCGGTTGCAGGTCATTATGCTCTGGTGCTGGAATTTGACTCTCCTCTGGTTCCCTTTGAAACCTGGCAATTGCAGCGCGAGAAAATCGAAAAATTCTTTGGACCTGGGGTGCGAGTGGATTTGACTAGACCTTCAGAACGTCTTGTTCACCTGGCTTTGATTGCTACGCCAGAGCCAGTGTAGTCAAATAACAATTCAAAATTCTGGCATTGACAACTGACCACTGACAACTGACAACTCACTTTTCCAGGCGCACAGCATACCACTGTAAAAACTCTCCAGGACCAAGGTCTAATTCGCAGTAAGTTTCCAGTAAATACTGGGCTTGGGATGCGATAGATGTAAATTTTTGTAGTGAACTGGGCAAATCTTGCTGCCGATGTGCTATAATCAGTTTTAACTTTTTTAGCAGCTCATCGGCGGTGAGGTATTGTTCGGGAAGGTCAGGCTCTAAAACCACAAAGGCATCCTGTTGGTACATTAAGGGGTCAGGCATTTGGTCTCCTTGTCTGGGTAAGTTTGGCAGCTGCCAGATGAGAAAAATTACTCAACTACAGGAGGCGAACCACCACGGCTGCGATAACTAGCGGTCTCGGATGGGTAACTCAACTGGCGAACCGGCGTCGGTTTGATGAATATCTGCTGGCTGAGTGGCATTCTCTGGTAGGAACTGGGATTACATTGCCTCTGATTAAATATGCATAAAAACACTATTCCCATATTGTTCGGGTAATTCTCTGTGCTTCTCATTATCCATAAGACTCCATTGATAAATTTTATGCTCTTCTGTTCCCAGGTATATTGAACTCTGTCCTCTCAAAAATACTAATCTTTTTCCCTGTTTTTCCAGGGCCATAACCAGGTTATCATAAGCATCAAGATAATCAGGCTTCACTGCGATCGCCTGTTTGTAGGCAGCGATCGCCTGTTCGATTTTTCCCTGTTCCCAGAAGCAAGCCCCCAGATTATTATAAGTCTCAGGCCAATCTTGCTTTATAGATATCACCTGTTGGAAATAGTTGATCGCCCGATCGTATTCCCTCGTCCGATAAGCAATAATTCCCAGCAGAAGCATAGCCTCTACCTGGTGAGGCTGCTGTTCTAGCATCGCCAAATAAACAGCCCTCGCTTCATTCAGACGTCCGGCTTTGTAGTGACCCAAAGCCTCTCTTAACCAATCATTATCCGCTTGCTGTACCATTTCACCTCCTAATCATAACAGACAAACCAACGGCTCGTAACGACGAAATCGGCTATGTGAACTACGAACTGACCGATTTGACTGAGCTGTAAAGTTCGACGGTTATCGCCCAAAACAAGCAAATAAGACAAATGCGATCGCACCCAAAGAGCGTTTTCCCGAGATGTTTTCAAAACAAAATCTCAAAAATGTTGCACGGTGCGATCGCGCGAGATGATCGCCCAAACAACAACAAAAAACCATTTATTCATAGAGGAGTTTTCCATGACCCAAATACGTTCCAAACTAGCTGCCGACTATGCCAGCGAAGGGCAACTCGCTCTGAAGAAAACCATCGGCAAACTGCTAGCCGACCGCGTCCGTGCCAAACTGGCTGCCAAAAAGCCAGCAACCGCCCCAACTACCCAGGAAATCCTCGGCGGCGAAACCGAAACCGATCACGCAGTGGCCGCCTGGTTCCTGGGGCCACGCGGCGAAAACGTGGATCTGTTCTCAGAACTCGTCTCCGTTGCTCTCAACGATCATGTCTTTTGGCGGCGCAACTTCCACCCCAGCGACCCCTCTCCTATCACCGAAAGCATGAAGCGGGAACCCGGGTATCTGGACGCCGTAGATCTTCTGAAAACCGAGTTCTACAACCTGCTGGCAGAGCTGAAAAAATCCGGACCGTTTGCTAGCATACGCTACCAGGGGCACATGACCTGGGATCAGACCATGCCCGGTATGGCTGGTTATTTCGCCGCCATGCTCTACAACCAGAACAACGTGGCCCTGGAAGCTTCCCCCATCACCACCGTCCTGGAAGTGGAAGCCTCCCAGGACCTGTGCGAGATGTTGGGCTATCGCGAGACTACACCGAAGCCTTGGGGACACTTAACCTGTGGCGGTTCCACCGCAAATATTGAAGCCCTGTGGGCGGCCCGCAACCTGAAGTTTTATCCCCTCTCCCTGCGCCAGGGTCTCACCGAGCTCGACCCCACCGTAGCCGCTGCCTTCACAGTCACCCGGCCCGACGGCACCACGGCCAAAATGGCGGGATTGGATGCTTGGCAGATGCTGAACCTGCCCGTGGATGAGGTATTAGACCTTTACAATCGTCTGGTGGACCCGAACGGGGCGTATAAGGTCGATGCGGTCGCCCTCGACAGCGCCATTGCTCCCTACTCCCTCCAGAACATAGGCTTCCTGGGTTATGCCCAGCAATTCCTCGCGGGCACCGAGGTAGGCGAACCCGTCGTCCTTGTTCCCGCTTCTAAACACTACTCCTTGCCCAAGGGGGCTGCCGTTCTGGGGCTGGGGGCAAATAACATGCTTACCGTGCCCTTAGACGTATACGGTCGCATGGATGTGGAGGCCCTGACAGCGGCGATCGAGAGCTGCGTTAGCAAAAAGCAGCCCATCATCGCCGTTGTTGCTGTCTTTGGCACCACGGAAGAGGGCTGCGTCGATCCCCTGACGAGCATCTTAGACCTGCGGAATGAAAACCGTCTCAACAACAATGTGGAATTTGCCGTCCACGGAGACGCAGCTTGGGGCGGTTACTTTGCTGTCTTGCTGTGGGATAGTGCGGATCCCCCCCAAGGAACGGAGTCTGGGTTGCCCATGAGCGACTACGTCATTGAGCAGTATCAAAACCTCAAGCATACGGATACGATCACGATCGATCCCCACAAAACTGGCTACTTGCCCTATCCTGCCGGTGCTTTGTGTTATCGCAACATGGCCATGCGCAGCCTGATTGCTTTTGAAGCGCCTTACATCAACACGGGCGACGACAACGATACACCCGACGAGCTGATTTTGGGCACCTACGGCATTGAAGGCTCGAAGCCGGGTGCCGCCGCTGCCGGGGTGTATCTCAGCCACGCTGCGATTTCCCTCACGCGCCAGGGCTACGGCAAAATTCTCGGCCGCACGATTTTCAACTGCAAAGCATTCCACTTGTCTTTGATGAAGGCGAGCCTGAAGAGCGAAGAGAAGGATGGTTTTATTGTCGTTCCTACGCCCAAACTCGAACCTTCGGTGATTCCATTCTTCCAGAAATTGGTGCTGGGTAAAACCCCGAAGGAGATCCTGAACGATACTAGCGGCGCGTTGCTCGATGTCCTGCGTCAAACTGGCTCGGATTTGAACATCATTACCTATGCCTTCAACTACAAGGTCAACGGTATCCTCAATCGAGATCTGGCTCAGGTGAATGCTTTCAACAAGCGCATTTACGATCGCGTCAGCGTCAAAGCCGACGGTCGCGACATTTACAACTACGAAATCCTCTTGAGTACGACAGATTTCGTCAAGGCATACTACGGCGAGGTCTTCTTCAACGATTACCGCAACCGCTTGCTTGACTTGAGCGACGACGCGCCAGACAATCCTGCGGAGATGAAGATTTCGGTGATGCGATCGACCATCATGGATCCGTGGATTACGGAATACGTCGATGGTGCTCCTTTTGTGGAATACATCGTTGCCAAACTCTTCGACATCGTGCGCGAAGTGGTGGCTGAAGTGCGAGGTGATTCTGCTATGTCTGTGGGCTAGCGCGCTCGAATTAACTTTGGGGTCCTGGGCGATCGCATCGGACCCCATTGCTCTCAGATGTTTTCACCACGAAATCTCGGATCCTGGGGAAAGCGATACGGAAGTTGTATGTTGTCGGTCCAGTCTAGGGCGTGTCATCAGTTAAGCCAAACAACAGTAGCAGCCAGGTAGATAGCAGCCAAGAAATTCTGAGCCCTCTTATCGTAACGGGTGGCAATGGCTCGATATTGCTTGAGTTTGGCAAAAAAATTCTCAATCAAATGACGTGCTTTGTATAGATATTTGTCATAACGGCGTTGTTCTTTTCGATTGGATTTAGGCGGAATCACAGGTTCGCATTGCTGGGCTTCAAGACGTTTCAAAACCCGTTCGTCAGCATCAGAAGCTTTGTCTGCGAGTAACGCATCAGCCTTAATATTATCAAGTAACACATCAGCCCCTTCCAAATCGTGAGCTTGACCGGCTGTTAAATGAAAACCCGTTGGGTTCCCCAATGCGTCACAGGTCGCGTGAATTTTGGTACTCAAACCCCCTTTACGGCGTCCGATGGCTTGGTCGCAATCTTTTTTTTTGAGCACCTGCACTATGTTGATGAGCCCTTTATATCGTGGCATCAATCATCGCATATTCGTTATCGGCATCGGACGCAAGTACCTTGAATACTCTTTCCCATACCCCGGATTTTGACCACCTACTATGGCGCGTATGAATTACCCTCAAGTCCCCAAATCGCTCGGGTAAGTCCCGCCAAGGTATCCCAGCTCTATATCGATACAAGACAGCATAGACAAATAAGCGGTTATCCTTAGCTGTCCCCCCCACATAACCCTCCCGACCTGGCAATAGGTCCCTGATTCTCTCCCACTGGTCATCTCTTAAAGCATAGCGACGCATTTCTCAAATTCTCCTGCTCTAACCTTTACCCTCTTAGATCACACCAATATATCCTGGTTGTCAACTCAATCATCTTGTTATATATTTTTGGTGGGGACCCATATCGTTAATCTAACTGATGACACGCCCTAGCAAGTGGGGGGTCATGATCTTGGGAGCTGACGGAGAAGCCAATGTTACCTTAGCGAATCTTGGTAGAGCTACATCTGAGAACCAAACTACTAATCCAGTGCCATTTCGCGATCCTCGGGATGATTACGTATATATTATGACGAGTCCTGCTGTCTTAGAAAAGGCAGCAGCGCAGGTGGGAACGTCAGTCGAAGAGTTCTCTCCTAAAATAGATACCCCTACAGGTAGTGCGATTATTGCTGTTGAGGTGGAGGGTAGCAGCCCCGAGGAAGCTCAGAAAAAATCTCAGGCTCTTTATCAGGTAACGAGACAGGAGATTGACCGGTTAAGAGAGACTGTATTAAAACAGCGGGAGCCAGATAATAGAGCTACCTTACAAGCAGCTCGCCATAGGCTAAAGGCCACAGAGAGAAATCTTTCCAGCTTTCAGGAAAACTCGGTTTTACTTTCTGACGAACAACTCAAACAAATTGCCTTGAACCTGGAAAATTTGCGCCGCGACAGGGCTGAATTAAGGGCCCGAGAGCGGGGACTGAGAAGCCGCATAGAACAGTTATCTAGAGAATTAAAGCTGTAAAATTTATTTCCCCAGAAGTAAATGATGGTTATATTCTGCAAGCGGATGAAGTTTATCAGCAATACCTCCAAGAATACGGAGAACTCAGCGCTGAACTTGCCAATTTGGAATCTCTGCTAGGACCATTGCATCCTCAGGTGCTGTCCAAACGCGCCGCCGTGGAGGCTGCTACCGCAACTTTGCAAGGGCGAGGTTCTTTTCTTTTAGGCAGACCGGTTACTCAAAAAACACTGGTGCTGATTAAACATCTCACCCTCGACCCCAATATCAGGATAATGCGGCAAGAACTGTATGGGAATTTAGTGAACAATCGGGCAAACTGGCGTAAACTGGCCATCGAGATCGAAACTCTAGAGCCGGAAATTGCCCTGTTTGAGAGTCGCCTCAAGGGTCTGACTCAACAACAGGTTACGGTGGATAACCTGCAGCGGGAGATTCAAATTGCTCAAGCTATCTTTGCCAGCACTATAGCTAAGTTAGATTTGGGGAAAGGAAACATCTATTCTATTTATCCCATCATGCAGTTGGTGGCACCGCCGAGTTTGCCCGATCGGGACAAACCGACTGCTCCCAGACCTCAACTTATTTTCCTGGGTGGCGCAGCAGCTTCAATCATCGTTACTATTGCCTTAATTTTACTCTGGTTGGAAAGGCCCAGATCTCCAGAATGATCTTCGACCTGAAGGTAGAATGATTAATGCTGTTGCATAGTTTGGGGATGTTACTAGCAACTTGAGGAGAATTGAAAATTGAAAATTGAAAATTGAGCAAGAGTTAATTGACAATTGTTCCATTTTCCATTCGCCATTCGCAATTAGCCATTTGATCTGAGCTTCCACAGATCTGGACAGTGGGAAGTTCTTTGGGGAACTGCTCAAGCATGGAAGCGGATTTGGGCCAGATAGACCTATAGCAATTCGCTGGCTCCTAAAGGCTTACAGCCTTTAGGAGCCAGCGGTTCAGCTTTTAGAATAGGTTCTATTTTCAGAGAACTTCGCACTCTCCAGTAAGGATATTAAGAGTTAATAATGATTGGCAATCCTATTGGTTAAATTTGAGCCAAGAAAATTCGTCCCTTACCCAAGCCGTCTAACAGTTATTGAGACTCTCACCTTCTCGACATCAGTTTTCTGCCATGATAGCGCTCTGAACATATATAAATCTCGGGCGTCAATATTGCCAGATGTTCACCGGCGATATTGAGGCTCTGTCCTACCAACTACTTTTGACCACATCACCGGTTCATGATTAAGTGTCACTGACCATTACACCCCCTATAAAGAGCACTTGGGGCGAAGGGGAATGGCGATCGCAAACTCAGTGCCAGCATCGGGGTCCGAGAGGCAGCGCAATTGCCCGCCGTGCCGATCGACAACAATCTGGTAACTAATAGATAATCCCAAACCGGTCCCCTTGCCCACAGGTTTAGTAGTGACGAAACAGTCAAATAGGCGATTCTGCACATCTGAGGGGATACCCGAGCCATTATTCTTAATTTTAATCGCCACCTGGTCAGATTCTCCCAAACTGGTACTAATCCAAATTTTACCAGGTTGCGGGGCTGATTCTCTGATAATTGTTGATGATTTAACTCCTCCATAGCGTCAATGGCATTGAGGAGGATATTCATAAACACCTGATTTAACTGACCGGGGTAACATTCCACCAAAGGCAGTTCACCATACTCTTTGATAATTTCAATACTAGGGCGATCTGGTTTCTCCTTCAGGCGACTGTCGAGAATCATCAAGGTGCTGTCAATGCCTTCATGGAGATCGACCTGTTTCATGTCGGCTTCATCTAAGCGCGAGAAAGTCCGCAGGGACTTGACTATCTCCCTGATGCGAGCGGCCCCTACTTTCATCGACGCCAACAGTTTAGGAAAATCGGCGAGCAGGAATTCCAAATCTATTTCTTCAGCAGCAGATTTAATTTCTGGATGAGGGTGAGGATAATGTTGAGCGTAAAGCTGAATCATTTCGATTAAGTCGGAAGCATAGTTTGTAGCTGGGGCAATATTACCATAGATAAAGCTAGTGAGATTATTGATTTCATGAGCAACTCCAGCGACCAACTGACCCAAAGCTGCCATTTTCTCATTCTGAACCAACTGATTTTGAGTGTACTTGAGTTCTTGCAAGGCAACTGTCTTTTCCTGGACTTGCTGATCCAATGCATCTGTATGAATAAGCACCCGACCTGTGAGAGGACGCAGCAACAGCACTAGACCTCCAGTACCCAGGAGACTGAGAAATGCGATCGCTATGCCGACAATTACCAGTTGCCGATTGACTGGCCCATAAAGATCCCGGCGATCGATCTTGATAGCTAGCCCCCAGTTGCTATTTTTAATTGGCTCAATGGCAAGGATTACCGTTTCTCCTGAGGCGGCGGAAACCTTTAGCAACCCCGCCTCCCGTGATGCTACGGATTTTTCTATTGCCTGCAAGATGCCTCCCGATGCCTGAACTTGATTTCGCAAAGGGAAAAACAACTGCACTTGGTTATTATTGACAGCGCCGAGAAGGGTTTCCCCAGTTTCTCCCAAACCCGTGTAATCTGTGACAATCCTTTGCAAACCGGTAATTTTGAACAAAACGATGTCCGTTCCCACCCGCTGTTTAGAGATTGGGTTGATAATTGGGGATCCCACCACTAAATAGGACTCACCCTCTAGCCCGATCGGTTCTTCAACCAAGGCTTTTTTAGAACCCGCTGGCAGTATCGACCAAAATTCAGATGGAATAGGCAACCCCACCTGGGCGATCTGCTTACCAGTCGCGTCGAGGCGCGTTATCCCGACAACATCCTCGGCTTGGTTAAGGGCGTCAGTCAAGATGCTGGAGACTTCTTTACCAACCTCATCCAGGTTGATGGTTCCCCTGTTGTATTCTTGCAACATTTTACGGGCTTTAGTGCGGCTGGCGATCTGCTCGCGGTGTCTCTCGGGAGCTCGATGTCTCCGGAGAGCGCTAATCGCACTACTCCGGAGACATCGTAGGAGCACTACCCGAGAGACACCGCGGCGACATCTTTAGCTCTGGAGAGGAATTGAGCAACCGTCATGGTGCGGGTATGCAGGGCGAACTGAATATTTCTTTCCTCCTGTTTTTTCAATTGGTTGTACAGGGGCATGATGCTCATCAGCGCCACGACGGCACCCATGCCTGCCCAAAAATACCCAGATCCCAATAAAGGATCGGAAGACGCTGTAATTGTTTCGAGTTAGTGGGATAATTGTAATTGCTTTTCATATTAGACTACACTACTACAATAACAAGGGATCTCATATTGCCTGTCGGGCTTCAAAGGAGGAAGCATAATAGATGATATCACTTTGGCGTGAATTTCAACCCTTAGCTGCGATCGCCGTCACCTCCACTGCCACTTTTCGCCTTCAGTTTGTTACGAACCTTTGGGTGCCAGCATCTTTAGGTAATATTCCCGGGACGCAGGTTTACCAAGGTTCTCTCAAAGAACATCTTGCCACCCTGTGGTCAAACCATCGGGCTTTAATCTTCTGTCTGGCAACTGGGGCAGTTGTGCGCCTCATTGCTCCCTTGCTAAAGGATAAATCTCGCGACCCCGCTGTCATAGTTATAGATGAAGGGGGAAAATTTGTCATCAGTTTGTGTAGCGGACATCAAGGGGGCGCTGACAAATTAGCAAGGTTAATTGCACAGCAACTGGGGGCAACTCCTATCTTAACAGGGGCATCTGCTGCCTTACAATTACCAGGAGTAGATATGCTGGGGGTTCCCTTTGGTTGGCAGCGGGGCCCAGGGGACTGGACGGAGGTAAGTGCAGCAGTTGTCAGGGGAGAACCCGTCCAGGTAATGCAAGAAGTGGGCACAACCCTTTGGCAAAAGCATCTTCCCGAAGGACATCAATTCTCTTTTCACTTGGATAATGATAAAATATCCCCCCAAGGTAGGATTTGGATTAGCCACCGCCGATTAGATCCAGAGGATGATATCCTCCAGGTACAGTGGCATCCGAGAGTGTTGTGGGTGGGAATAGGTTGCGAACGAGGAACTTCTCGTCAGCTGATTGAAAGGGCAATTACAGAAGTGATGCAGACTCATGCTTTGGCAGAAGGGGCGATCGCAGGTATTGCGACAATTGACCTAAAAGCTGATGAAGTCGGGTTGGTGGAACTCTGTCGCGATCGCCTCTTTCCCCTACGCACTTTCCCCGCAGAAGTCCTGGGTTCTGTGGCTGTTCCTACCCCTTCAGCTGTAGTCGAAAAAGCAGTAGGAACTCCCAGCGTCGCCGAAGCAGCTGCTGTACAAGCTGCGGGTGCAGAACCTTTCGATATCTCTGGTCGCTCGATGTCTTCTGGTGCTGCATCTCGTGGGAGCGCTACTCGCACTACCCACGAGATGCAGCGCGCTAGTCGCACAAAAGAGAAGACATCGTATTCGCACTACCCCAGAGACATCGAAGCATCCCTATTGGTTGCCAAGCAAATTTTTAGAACAGAAGGGGAACCAGGGGTAGTCACAGTGGCGATCGCTCAAGCTGCTGTAGAATATACAGGACGCCCAGGTAAACTATTACTTGTGGGCATCGGACCGGGGCAATTAGACCAAATCACCCCAGCTGCTCAAACTGCGATCATTAGTGCCGATGCGCTCGTCGGTTATTCTCTCTATATCGACTTAATTGCTTCTTTACGGCGTCCTGGACAAATTGTCGAAGCATTTCCTATTACACAGGAACGCCAACGGGGAGAAAGGGCGATAGAACTTGCGAAATGGGGTTTAACAGTAGCAGTAATATCTTCAGGAGATTGCGGCATTTATGGCATGGCCGGATTAGTCATGGAACAATTGCGATCGTCCTTTTGGGATGGGAAAATCCCCATAGTGGAAGTCTTGCCCGGCATCACAGCCATGCAAGCAGCAGCAGCGAAGGTGGGTGCGCCGTTAATGCATGATTTCTGTGCCATCAGTTTGAGTGACTTGCTGACACCTTGGGAGGTAATCGAAAAGCGCCTACACGCCGCCGCCCAAGCATATTTTGTTACCGCACTCTATAATCCCCGCTCGGCTAACCGGACTCAGCAAATAGTCACAGCCCAGCAGATATTCCTACAATACCGTAAACCAGATACTCCTGTGGCGATCGTCCGTTCAGTTTACCGAGAATCAGAACAAATTACCCTGACAACCCTTGACAAATTCCTGGAAATTCCCATTGATATGCTCACCACCGTGCTGATCGGCAATCAAAGTACCTACATCCACAGTGATTGGATGATTACTCCGCGCGGTTATCTATCACAAAGTTCCGCTATTAGCCCGGGGTTCAAACCCCCGCGTCATAGCTAAAGTCGGTTAAAACCGACTTAAAAAAATAGTTTTTAGTACAACAATTTTAGGACTATAATATTGTTAAAGCCCGATTGCCCAATCGCCAGCCCGCGCAGGCGGGCTTGTAACTGTAGCCGCACCCCTTGTTCCCTGGGGACCGCCTGGGAACGGTGACGGCCCCATTCCCAGGCAGAGCCGTGGGAACGGGTGACGGCGTTATTCTTCAGCATCGGGGTTACCACCCAATGCCCGTAGCCGAATGGCACTGACGACGAAGGAGTGAAAAAAAGCTCCAAGGCATGCTAGATAAGGATTATAGCCCTGAAGCCTAGTAAGCTATTACCCATAATCATGCCCAATCGAGCTTAGATTCTCAAGTGTCAATTGGCTTCAAAGCAATCGCTTTACCATTCCGACAGGTGCTGCCAGAATCAGACATTCAACAGGTATGCCGAGCAAGAAAACGTCCCTCGTTCGCCATCGATTGTTTTCGCCGGTGGTTACCCTGTGGATGTTCTTGCTGTGGATGCAGGTCATCGATATGGCTGCGCTACCCTATGGGATCAGCCTCTACTCGCACATTAGCAGTCAGTAAGGTTGTGGCCTGGTGCAGCGGGGGAGCAGGCCCCCATGGCGCAGCTATGGACACGCTTTGCCGGAGGCAAAGCCAGAAAACGTCTACCCGATCGCGTAGCGTGGCGCAGCCATACGAGTAGTGGAGCGTATGCACGACCTTACCGTACAAAAGCTAGAGCTTGGTCGCTGTAGAACTTCTTTATGGCTGCGCCCCCAGCGCAGCGCTATGGGTAAAGTGATGAGGGACTGAGGGGGTGAGGGGGTGAGGGGGTGATGAGAAAATGTTAATTTTTCGTTGATTCACAGATATTTTAAAATGTCGGCGTATTATTAATGGACCGATGCTCTAGAAGCTCAAGTTACTGCGAGGGCAGCTATGGCTGCGCCCCCAGGGGAGATATCTCTGCTCCTTGCTCTTGTCCCAAGGTCCATAGGGCACACAGGAGACATCGCAGCGCTATTGGTGCTAATTAAGAAGTGTGCCTGCTAGATGGCTCTTCCGTGATTATGAGCGACACAACATGGCTGCGCCCCAGCGCAGCGCTATCAACAATCTTAAGGCTTATCGGAAACACTTCATACAACTAAAGGGCAGCATCACAAGACAATTGCGTGATAATATATTAAATCACGCAATTGTCTTGTGATACTGGGTTGTGGTTTTCGTTTGAGCGCTCTTCGTCTTTATGTTTAGCTTGGATGAAAGTATTGATTGCACCATTCTGCAGTTGTGAACTAGCTCCTGCACGACAGACAAAAGTATACAACCAGGAGCAAAAGTGACTGCTCTCAGGGGTAAGAAGTATTGCTGCGCCACGCTACGCGATAGGTAAGTTAGGTATTGGCGACCAGATTATTAGCCTCTACAAACCCAAAAAACGTCCCAATCACATAAGTGCTCAAGAGTGGGCAGATTTACCTGATACTGTGCAGGTATGGCTGCGCCCCCAGCAGAGATATCGAAAATGAGGCAACGGCGTCAAGAGTTGAAAGCACAGTTACTCAAATGATGCAGGCTTAAGGTCAGTGCCATTCGCCCGTAGCCTTTCTGCCAGTCGTGCGGCCTTGGCTTCAGCCTCTTGGGCTCGGGCTTCAGCCTCTTGGGCTTTGGCTTCAGCCTGTGCAGTTCTTTGTTTTTCCAGTTCGGCTCGTTCCGAACCAGTCAACAACAGATTTCCCTGCAAATCCCACCAACGCAGCCATGGCTGTGTTTGATTCTGATAGCTTCCCTGCCAGAGTCCCAACTCTACTTCTAAGGACTCGATCGGATAGTGACCCCGTGAGTTGGGCTCCAGCTTCTGATAAACAAAATCTACCAGGTGATAGACCTCTAACTGGCTATTATCGATCTGAAAGATGCCATAGTAAGGAATCCTGATAATCTTCTCATACACCCAAAACTTGCCCGGTTTTCGTTTCACCCCTAACCCTGTCAAGGTGGGTCTGATGGGTGCTGCTCTGCGTATCTACGGTAGTGATCGGCATATTGCATCATTTTTTCTGTAGGGTCTCTAGTTTTTTATGTCATTTATTTACAAATATTCATTTTATTCCAAATAGAGAGCCCGAGGGTGATTAATGCGGCAATGTCTGCTATGTATAAGAGAGTGTCGTAGCCTATCAATGGAAGTTGGGGGGGTGAAATGCTGAATGTCATAGCAGAAGCGTTTTGTGCAAGAAAGTCCTGTTAGTGTCATGATGCGTGGCCTAATGGAACACATTTTTAATAGTAGGCATATAGACTCAATCTTTGAGCAACACGCTCTCAACCAATACACGGGAGAGTTGATGTTCTCAAATCTAGTAGATTTGATGAGAAAGCGTGGTCTGTGGCATTTTCAAGAGTGTAAATGCTACCTAGAGAGCTAAAGCAAAAGAGCTCCAAGTCAGTCCCACAGCCGTTTATGATAAAATTAACAGGGTTGACAAGCGTGTTAGTGCAGCTCTATTACACTCGACAAGAGCGTGAGATGGTTAAATTGATTGAGCTAATAGGAGGCTAAAATGAGCAGATGTTGCCTGGTTATAGTATGAAAATTATAGACGGAAACGGCGGCCACTGACGGTCGAATAGAAGTCCTCAGATATATAGGTTTAGGTCCGATCAAAACCTAACCCTTGCAAATCTTTAGTAGTCCTAGAGCCGCAGTTACATAAGAGCGATAGATATATTTCCCTGTGAAGATGGACCAAGAAAGAGCTTTATTCGACCAAGTTATAGAAAGAGTAAAAACCGTCCAGGATTGCCGACCGGAATATCTGTAGGAATAAATTTTTATTTGGGCTCCTTGATAAAGGAGCGAATTTTATCATTAGAGAGCATGGCCTGCCTCAAGAAGCTATAACTCAATGGTTATGCGGGCGGTAGGAGTTGTGAAGACAGGAAGGCTTTTTGAACAAATGGTACCTCTGACCTACTCGTGATAAAACATTGCTGGTGCGTCCAGTGGTTCTGGGTCTCAAAAAAAATGCCCGTAATGGAGAAAATTTTCATTGCCATTCTCTGTAGTCTAGCAGCAGATGTTGTTAGTACAGCCCCAGTGGCTGTACTGTATCGAGGACCCGCTTCGTATTGAAGGATTATTCCAAACAGTGACAGAAAATTTTCACTGCTCCCTTCAGACTTTGGGTTATCCGCATCTCGGTCACCTTTCCCATCACATTCTCGACCCACTCATCGATGTCGCGTCGGAGGTAGGAAAGGAGTATCATAACTAATTTTACTGCTTGAGGCCATCTCTGATTCTCAACAGATTTAAATAAATTGAGAATCAGCTAGCATCATTGATTATCAATTGCCTCAATTAATTGAGAATCATCTGACAAAGAAGTGGAACTAACAAAGACGCGAATTCCCAAACAATTCGAGATTTTAAATTTTGCCTATATATTGAGAAAATTTCGCCAAGGAACTGAACAATTCGATGTCTCTGCGCCAGAAACCAGAGACAAAACGATCGAACCAAACAAGGCCGGGAAGAAACCATTAACTGTAAAACCGGGAGTGAAGTATCCGACCATCGAAAGACTGATCCCATTAACCACCAACAGAAACAGACCCAAGGTCAAGATCGTTAACGGCAAGGTGAGAATTGTCAGAATGGGTTTGACGATCGCATTAACCAACCCCATCACCGCCACACCGATGGCTGCGGCCTGCCAACTGGCGATCGTCAGACCTGGAACAAGATAGGCTGTAATTGTTAGGGAGATAGCAGCCAGTACCCAAGTTAAGAAGAAATTAAGCATGAGCCTCTCATAATTCGATAATTATCATGATTATAGCAAATTTCCGCCCGATTATCTGGGTACTAATACAGTTTCACCTCCGGACCGCCCTAGCGCCCTATCTCCCGCTGATATCTGCTAGCGCTTTAGTCCTGACTGCGAACCCATCACCTTAAGCCTCTTCCCCGCTGACAAACCAGTCGATCGACCCATAAACCAGAGACAGAACGATCGCACCCAACAAGGCCGGGGAAAAACTGTCAACCTTAAAATACTCAGGGAAGGAGTGTCCAACCCTCAAAAGCACGATCGCAATAATCACAGACCTAAATATACCCAAGGTCAAGATGGTTACAGGCAACCTGATAATTTTCAGAATGGGTTTGACGATCGCATTGACCAACCTCATGACAATCACCATGACAATCACACCGATGGCGGCGCCCTGCCAACTGGCGATCGCCAGACCTTTGACAATAGAGGTTGTAATTCCTAGGGAGATAGCAGCCAGCACCCAAGTTAAGAAGAAATTAAGCATGATCCTCAAGTAAGCTCGATAATTATCATGATTGTAGCGATTTTAAATATCAAATTACAAATCGGTATGAGATCGAAGCAAATGAAGCGAGTAGGTGTGATAGGTGGCGGACAGCTGGCCTGGATGATGGCGGGTGCAGCTAAGTGTTTGGATATAGAACTGGTGGTGCAAACTCCCAACAAGTCAGATCCAGCAGTGGCGGATGCTGCTGATGTCATCCTGGCACCAATAGATGATGCCGCCGCTACCGCCCAACTAGCAGATCGCTGTGATGTAATAACCTTTGAAAATGAGTTTATTAACCTGGATGCCCTCAAACCTCTAGCCCACCAGCAGGCGGTCTGTTTCCGCCCCGGACTGGAGGCGATCGCCCCACTGCTAGATAAGTACGATCAGCGCTGTTACTTGCAGCAACTGGGTTTACCTGTCCCTAAGTTTATCGCCCTGGATGGAGAACTTGACCAACTTGCCAATTGGTCTTTCCCGGTGGTAGTCAAAGCCCGACGCCACGGTTATGATGGTCAAGGGACTTTTACCCTTAAAGACCGTCAGGCCCTAGAATTAACTTTACAACAACTGGGACAAACCCCTGCATTACTCGAAGAGTTTATCCCTTTTGCACGGGAGTTGGCCGCGATCGCGGCCCGTTCGGTCACCGGCGAGGTGGTGGTGTATCCAGTGGTGGAAACCCAGCAGGAAGATCGGGTTTGCCGTCGGGTGCTAGTTCCTGCCCAGATTAGTATAGCTGTTCGCACAGAGATAGAGGCGATCGCCCGCACCCTTTTGGACAGTCTGGAAGTGGTGGGCGTCTTTGGCATTGAGCTATTTTTAACCAGTTCTGGCAAGCTATTAGTAAATGAAATTGCCCCTCGGACCCATAATTCTGGCCATTTTACCCTGGATGCTTGCCAAACTTCCCAATTTGAACAGCATCTGAGAACGATCTGTCAGCTGCCGGTGGGCAACCCAGCCTTAAACTGTACTGGTGCAGTCATGGTCAACTTGCTGGGCTATAAATTAGCAATACATGACTATTTTGTCAAGCGTCAAGAGTTGGCAGCAATTCGGCAAGCTCAGGTATATTGGTACGGTAAGAAAGAATCCCGTCCTGGTCGGAAGTTGGGACATGTGACGGTGCTGCTTGAGACGCCCGAAAGAGATCGGGCACTGGCGATCGCCCGCAAAATAGAATCTATATGGTACAAACCGTAGGGTGGGCGGTGCCCACCAGTCAAGCACGGCTTCGTGCTTACTACGAACAGTCAAGCACGCTTCGTGCTTACTGCGAACGGCGAACGGTCAAGCACGCTTCGTGCTTACTCGAACGGTCAAGCGCTTCGTGCTTACTACGAACGGATCTCAAGCACTTTGGAAAGATAAGTAGCCACAAAAGCAAAAATCATGCTAAGATACTTTGCAGGTTCTACTGCGGTGTTGGTGACTGCCAATAAAGTTTTATGATCTATGCCTTGAGATAAACGGGAACCTGTGTAGTTCTAGCGGCAGTAGGCCGGGCCAGTAACCGGAAACGAAAGCTATCGAAACCTAGGTACCCACCTGGTGCAACCAGGTCAAAAACTGAGGTAAGACGGCACTGCGGTGAACCTCCTGTGTCTCCCATGTATGTGCTTTTAGCGCTCCCGGGAGACACAGGGCCCATTGGCCGTTGTATGCATTACAGGGGTATTGTGGTCTCGATCGGCTTATGACCAATTATTAAATAAATCATTTAATGGCTAATTGTCCTGTTCGTGAAAAAATAAGCAGATGTTGTTTTGTAACAGGCAGTTGCCCCTAAACCGAAGTTATGCCTCAGACTTATACCGTCGAAATTAACCACCAAGGCAATATCCATACCCTGGAAGTACCAGAAGATAAAAAGATCCTGAAAGTTGCTGAGGCCGCAGGACTGGACTTGCCTAATTCCTGTAATGCGGGTGTTTGTACTACCTGTGCGGCCCTGCTAGAGACGGGAACTGTAGAGCAAAGTGAGGGTATGGGACTTAGTCCAGATTTGCAAAAGGAAGGTTATGCATTGCTGTGCGTATCATTCCCCCGATCGGATCTGAAAATTGTCACGGAAAAGGAAGATGAGGTGTATGATCGCCAGTTTGGTCGTCCGCAAAAGTAGTCCTGCATGGGAAGATGACAAATAGATAGCGTGAGAATTACCCGATGACAACCCATTTTATTACGGCAGAGATTGATTTGCAAGCAACGCCATCCCAACTGCATCACGAAATTGAAGCTGAGTTGCAGCGCCGGGGCGAACCCCTACGCTGGGCAGTTACTAGCGTTGACACCGAACGGCAAACAGCCCAGGTTGAGGCTATTGTGACGGTAGAATCTCAGAAGTCTGCTGTATCAAGGTGAACAAGCGTCCTTACACTGTGGTGTTGATCGTTCCTACGGGGGTGGGGGCGGCAATAGGTGGCTATGCTGGAGATGTAATGCCGGTAGCTAGGGCGATCGCCCAAATCTGCGATCGCCTGATTACTCACCCCAATGTGCTCAACGGTGCCCAGCTGTACTGGAATTTACCTAATGCCTTCTATGTGGAAGGCTATGGACTTGACAAATTTGCGGCAGGATGCTATGGACTGCGACCGGTACATCAGAACCGGGTGGGTTTAATTCTCGATCGGGGGATAGAACCAGAACTGCGCCTGCGGCACCTGCAAGCAGCGGACGCTACGAGAGCAACTTTGGGACTGTCTCTGACGGACTATGTGGTGACGGACGCACCGTTACAGGTGGAATTGCGCAGCTCGGCAACCGGTGCCAGTTGGGGGACAATTGCCAATCCCGATAGTCTGTTGCGGGCCGCAGAAGCACTGATAAGTCAGGCCCAAGCAGAGGCGATCGCGGTGGTGGCCCGGTTCCCGGACGACACGGAAAGCGATGAGTTGCAAAACTATCGCCACGGACGGGGAGTGGACCCGATCGCGGGTGCGGAAGCGGTAATCTCTCACCTAGTTGTGCGCCAATTCCAAATTCCCTGCGCCCATGCACCGGCACTATTGCCATTGCCCCTGGATCCGCAACTGTCCCCCCGCTGCGCCGCCGAAGAATTGGGCTATACTTTCTTACCCTGCGTGTTAGTAGGACTGAGTCGCACTCCCCAATTTGTAGTCAAGGGTGCGGACTCCCAACCAGGGGATATTTGGGTAGATGGAGTAGATGCAGTGGTAGTGCCGGCAACTGCTTGCGGCGGTAGTGGCCTGCTGAGTTTGAGTCAGTCACGGGCAAAATTTATTGCGGTGACCGATAATGTAACTCGGATGAATGTGCCCCCAGATGCGCTCGGAATCAATGCTTTGCGAGTAAAATCGTATTTAGAGGCATTGGGCGTCTTGGTGGCCGATCGGGCAGGCATTAGTCCTGATGCACTTAGCCTTAGCATATCATCATTAAATTGTTTATCCACCATTAGCGATAAATGCCCAGCCGACAGCTAACAAATAACAACTGACAAATGACAAATGAGAATCCAGAAATAGAACCCATGACGCGCACGCAAGTTTTGATTGCGATGGGGGTAACAGCAGTGATATTGCTGATAGTGGCAAAGGTGTGGCTACACTTCGATCCTGTGCCGCAACTGCCGCTGTTCTGGAAACCGGAATTTTTGCTCTTGGGTGCGGGAGTGGGACTGGGCGTGACCGGGTTGAGTGCGATCGTTTATAAAATTTGGCCAGCTTACCGCGAAAGTGCTGATTTATATTTAAGATTGGTGCTGGAACCTTTATTCTTTGTTGATTTTATTTGGCTAGGATTATTACCGGGATTGAGTGAGGAATTGCTCTTTAGAGGCGTGATCCTGCCAGCCTTCGGGTTGAATGTTTTAGGTTTAATTGTATCGAGTGTCTGCTTTGGGGTTTTGCACTTTAGCGGCATGGAAAGATGGCCTTATGTGGTTTGGGCGACGGCAGTGGGGTTGGTGCTGGGATATACTGCCTTAGAAACTGGCAATTTGTTAGTCCCGATCGTCGCTCATATCATCATTAATGTAGTTTCTAGTCTGACTTGGAAGCTGGGAGAAGAGGCAAAAACTGGGTAATGGTGAATGGTGAATAGCAAATTGAGAATGGTGAATTGAGAATGGTGAATCTCTCGATCCCAGATACCACGCCCGAACCCTAAAGGGTCCGTGCGATTCGTTCTAGCCTAACGTGGTCAAACACGGAACGCTAGCCCGGTTTCATTAGCCAGGAACTCTGACCGCATGGGGGTTAAATTCCCCTCCCCCCAGGTACGGGGGTGACACCGGTCCTCGGTGCTACGAAGCGACATCATCGTGGTGCTAAGCGAGGACTCAAATGTAGGATAACTGGCAGCCTAAGCCGGTGACGCCGCTAGGAAAGATATCCAAGGTTAGAGCAGGCAAACATGTGCAAGCCTCGTTATAAGGAACCAGCGAAATAAGGCTATATGCGCTGGCCTAAAAAGGAAATGGTAGCTAGTATTAGTTTTAGACTCTGGCTAATATAGTACTCAAATAGCTCCCGGGGTATAGTGTGGACCTAAAGGTATCGCGAAATGTTGTTAGGGAACGAAGTAACCTCTCGTGTGCTGTCCATCAGGACAAGTTAGATGTTAAGCGCAAGCCACGGGGGGAGGGATGGCCCAAGAAGCGAATGCCCGGGGTAATTCCTGGGATAACATCTACAGTAATGTAGATGATGCTGGGTAGCCAGCGCTGACGTGGGTCGGTGATACTAGGAAGCTGCTGGAATGAGTAATCCTAAAAAGCCACGGAACTAATCCGAAACGCAAGTGGAGGATAAGGTATGGATAACTGGTAAAACTGACTTGAAAATGGTGATACTAACGGTTATCAGAACAACCACTCGCTAAACCAGGAAAGGGAAGAAAAGACAGGCGGCAAGGGCTAACGGAAGTAATTCCTATTAAGTCTACCTATGAAAAGGGCCTAGTACCCAGTAGCCGGATGCGGTGAAAATCGCAAGTCCGGTTCCTCAAGGGAGGGTCGGGAAGCGATTCCCGGCTCGACCCCATCCAGCTACACGAACAAAGCCCGCCTGCGCGGGCTAGATTACTTGCATCATCGATGCTCTCCGGTCGCTTCGGGTGTGGTCAAAACCCGTCGATCTAACATGGGCCTTCCCAGTCGTCGGATCCCCCTTGCGATGTCTCGCGAAGGCCACGCTAAAAGCACTACCCAAGAGACATCGCACCCCCCTTAAAAAGCCTTAAAAAGGGGGGCTTCCATAGCCCCCCCCCTCGTTCCCTGGCTCTGCCTGGGAACGTAAGGGGGGGTTTGGGGGGGATCCCTATGCAACAAATGCATGACCACACCCGTTCGCAGTTAGGGTACATTCGCAGTTCGGGCACATTCGCAGTTCGCCCCGACCGGGCAGTTCTAGGGTACTTTTACCTCAACCGGCACCTATTAGCTGCTAACCGGTGCCCCACTGTTGGGGTTTAAAACCTCTCTGTTGGGGTTTAAAACCTCTCTGTTGGGGTTTAAAACCTCTCTGTTGGGGTTTAAAACCTCTCTGTTGGGGTTTAAAACCTCTCTATTTTGGTTTTAAACCTCTCCATTGGGGTTTTAAACCTCTCCATTGGGGTTTTAAACCGGTGTGGTCTTGCGCACGTTGGCAACCGTTCACCGTGAGCTGTAAGCCGTTCGCCGTGAGCTGCGAGGGAGTTCCCCGTTTCCTGTGAGCCGTTCGCCGTTCTCCGTTAAGAGTTCCCCACTAATACAACCACTTTTGACCACACCCGGTCGCTTCTCTCGATCCCAGGCAGAGCCTGGGATTGGTAGTTTGGAGGCAGAGCCTCCAGAGAAGATTACCAGACGGCGGTCACTTGATAAACCATCGGAAATATCTCGCCAGTGCGCGAACTCTGTAAACCCAGGCAGAGTGAGTCAAGGAGCGAGAGAAAATGTACAATGAGGATGCTGAACAGCTTATCCATTTACCAAGACTGGCTGAATCCAGCGCCATTCACGTTCTTGCCGTTGTTCCCCTAATGCCACCCGTCGCCAATGACCGCGCCGCCAGTGAGTGCGGGGGGAGGCATGAATTGAATGAGGCGAAGTGGAGACACGCTCAGTTTTGGGCTGAAACTGCTGTCCGATAATGAGTGGATTAAGGAAGCCATTTTTTGATGTTTTTTTACTGAACCCTTGGTTTTTGGTAGAAATAGCAGGTGTTGTCAAGTCATCAGGACGTATTTGCAGGTACAGCAGCGTTTGTATGACAATCTTTTCTATGCGTAACAGAAATTGTTCTTCAAGATTCAGGTCTTCATTAGAGCCTAATATTCTACCATTATTTATTTCAAAATCACCACGAATAATCTGGTCTCCTAGCAGCCTTACTGTGTTGACATAGGCAACCCCGCTTCTCAAAATCGTTACCCAACGAAGTTGGTCGTATTTGGCAGGCATGTCGGAGGAAATTGTGATTGACCCAAATTGTATATCTGGCAACTTAAATCCTTGGGGCAAATGCTGAAAGAAAACCCAATCACACTGATCGCCATCGGGATTGATGATGCGATCGCGTGGCAGCATGATAATCCCAAATGGCACAGGCATCTTTAAGTCTGCGATTATTTTGGGCAAGTCCGACTCATCAAATGCATTGAACAAATTCTTATGTAGCCACCACACCGGAAACGGATTGTGCGCTAACTGCCATGCAGAGCAAATCGTTAAAGTCCAGCTAAAATCAGAAGTTATCTGGTTAATTAAAACACTTTTAGGTACTTCTGATTCAAATGATTCAAAGATAAACAGTTGGTATGCTAGACTCTTGCTCACAGTGAAGAATGGCTCATATCCATCTACTTTTCGGTATCGACGTTCGAGCTTTTTGTACCAATGCGATCGCTTTGCACGTTCAAGCCCTTGACGATATATAACTTTTGCTTCAGCTAAAGTGGAGTTCATTGCGATCGAATTTTGATACTTTTCTTTTTAGTTACTGTAGCTCATTTTGGGGTTTTTGTCCATCCATAATAAGCGCACAATCACTGGTCGCAGGACGCTCGCTCGCAACTCGCTCGGACTTCCCTAACGCCAGTAGCCAGGATAAAAGTGACGCAGGAGGCAGAGCCTCGGTGCGACGTTCCCTGCCAGAGTCAGGGAACCAGAGAATAAAAGAGTCAGAGAACGAGAGAACCGAGAGCATCTCACTTTTAGAATTTAGCCCGCGTAGGCGGGCTTTGTTTGTGTAGCCGGACCCTTTAGGGTTCGGGCGGGGCAGCTTATCACTAGGACTGAAGGGCCATTGCCGGGAAAGTAACTTTGATGCCACCCAGACCGCAATAGCCATTGGGGTTTTTGGCCAGGTACTGCTGATGGTAGTCCTCGGCGTAGTAGAATTCGGGAGCCTCAAGAATCTCTGTTGTGATTTGACCCTTACCTGCCTTGTTTAGGGCTTGCTGATAAATGTCTCGTGAGGCAACGGCGAGTTTCTTCTGCGCCTCGGAATAGACGTAAATGCCCGATCGATACTGGGTGCCGGTGTCATTGCCCTGGCGCATTCCTTGGGTAGGGTCGTGACTTTCCCAGAAGACTTGCAGCAGGGTTTCGTAACTGATGACTTTGGGGTCGAACACGACGCGCACTACTTCATTGTGCCCCGTCATCCCAGTACAGACTTCCCTATAGGTAGGGTTGGGAGTTAAACCTGCTGCGTAACCCACTGCGGTGGTGAAAACTCCTTCTTGTTGCCAGAATTTGCGTTCTGCGCCCCAGAAACAGCCCAGACCAAACATTGCCATTTCCAGTCCCTCGGCATAGGGAGGTTTGAGGGGGTTGCGGTTGACATAATGTTGAGAGGGGACGGGCATCGTCTCTGTCCGTCCTGGCAAGGCAGTTTCAGGAGTGGGGAGGGTGAGTTTTTTCTGACTGAGTCCAAATAGCGCCATAATTTTCTGCTTGTTGGCTGAGTTGTTTACTTTTCTTAATATTCTAATATACAAAGGCTGTCATGGGGGCGGGCCCAATACTTCAAGGTTTTGCATTTTAGATGTCATTGCGAGGGGGGGTACGTAGCGATTAACTTATGATCGACCGAGTTAACCCCCCCGTTAGCGCAGCGGCCCGACGCCAGGAGGGCTAGCAATCGAGACGCCGACGCCAAAGCGCTCTTCCTCTCATACAGGGTGAGGGGATTGCTTCGGGGGGAGATCCTGGTGGCGAACCCCATAATGTTAGTTTGTATCCCCCCTCGCAATGACAAATTATTAACCGAGAAGTATTGGGGGCGGGGCCACTGTACTGAGGACAGTCATGGGACCGCAATCTTTGAGGATCTGCATTTGCTGCTGGTTGCGGACTAGCAGGGCCCCAGCAAATCCCAGGGAGTTAACTGAAATTGATTGGAAATCTTCGCGCGATCGGGGGACGACGAGCATCCATTCCCTGGTAGCGAGGAGATTGTAGGCACCGGATTGCCTGTCGCCAGTTACCTCTATCCCTACAGCACCTAACAGATTATGATAGCACTGCTGGGTGATTTTAGCAGCCTCTTGGGGGGATTTTACCAGATCGGGGTCTCCCCGGGCGATCGCATGTCGGAACGGAAAGCTCGGTATCCTGCCCACGGTATCGTCAAATGTCGCCGATGCGATCGCCTCATCGATAGGTGTCTGAGGTCCGTCACCGAGGGGCAGGGGGACAATTTGCAAATGCTTGTGTCGCTGACTAGCACCTGCAATTTTCCCACCATTATAAAATGCCAAGCACTCAAATTCAGCCATGCAAGCCCACATCGCCTCAAAATCATGCTCTGTGAGCCAGGTTTCCTGTTCCTCAAACGAGCGCGTGACTATCAGTATATGACTATCTACAACATTGTATTTATTTAACAGACATAGGTGAGTCTCAGAAATGTCAGCAACAAACAGTTCCTCCTCGTAGGAAAGGAAGGGGTTAAATTCCTTACCCGAACTAGCGGTTTTCTTGTCTTGCTGCTTTTTGGCTGCATCCTTGCGGGCGAGGTTGGACAAGATGCGCACTAAAAAGCGAATACCAGAGTTTTCCACGAACTCGCACTCTGTTGGAATGGGTTGGAGGGCACCGCAGGCGAGTGCATGGGCGGTGCGTTCAGTTATCTTTTGCCACAAGCTGCCTGGTTGCAGCATCAAGATGTCCCGTGTAATTGGTTTTGACTCGGACATGGAAGTTCGATCGACTGTACTTGTGCCACTCTTTGATTTTAGCAGCATTATCTAGCGGTTTCAAATCCTTCACTACGCTTTTAACCCGCCTTCAGTGTCTCGTGGGAGCGCTACTCGCACTACCCACGAGACACCGAAGGTTCAAACCCCCGGCTAATAGCTAAAGTCGGTTTTAACCGACTAATAAATTTTGAAAAATTTTCCTCTACGTGAAATTAGATCGTAATCAATTTAATGTTTTATTGTGGACCATTTTTTCAAAATGGTATTACAATAATGGGTTGTCGGCAACCAGCGCAATTCACAATTAGCAATTAACAATTCACAATTAACAAACCACGCTGAACTGCTTCCGCTAATGCTTCTGATTTTCGGAGCTGTCCGATCTGGTAAATTTGCATCAGGGCTAGTAGTTCCATTTGCTCTGCTTCAGTCAGTCCTGTAGCTTTCCCCCTTGCTTGCAGTTCGCCGAGGCGATCGTTTTGCACGGCATCCATCTTAGCATCGGCTAATTTTAGTACCTCTGCATCTGAAAGACTTGATACTGGTGGGTAAAAGCTACTATCCGGCTGACCCTCTAATGCGGACCATAGCATTGACAGTGTATCTGCGATCACCTCTGCTTCGATGTACTCCGGGCGCACTACATGCGCTGCGCGCACGCTGCGCGATCGTACTGCCCGTCGCACATCGACATCTCGCAGGGTGGCATTTCCCAGCCATTTCGCCTGTTCGACTACGCTTTCTGGCAATGCAATCGTTACTTCAACAGTCATTGTTTAATCTGTCCTAGAGTGCTTATCTCTAGTATACACCCCGATCGGGCGATCGTCTCCCTAATCTTAAATCGGCAGGTTCAAACCTGCCGCTACACAGACAAAGTCCGCCTGCGCGGACTATAATTGTTTGATAACTGTTCTTCGGGATTTTATCTCATGGGTCGATCGCTGTTACACAAGGGCGGGATGAAGGGCGAGCGCCAATTCTCAAAATTACCCTATTTCAGTCTTCATCTAGAGCCATAAAAGCTTCTTCAATCCTCCACAAATTATCTTTATTGTCAATCAACCACTTCCGACTTTCTGGGGTCAATTGTTCCCAAATTATTTCCATCGGCACGTGGGGAGATGCATATCGATACTTCTGCCCCAGGGATTTCAGATTTTTCTCAACTTCAGGAGGAATATCAAACTCTTGCCAGTCAACTTCTAAATCTTTTCCCGAAACTCCGCCACCCGGGTTATCAACCACTTGTGCTACTCTGATGAAGTCTGCAAAATGTCTGGGTTTCAGTCCCGTTGTCTTCTGAATTTCCAGTGCTTTTTCTTTCTCTTGCGTCATGTTCGCTTATGGGTGAATATCAATCATCCATCTTTTATACGATAACTCTTTCCCACCCCCCGATTTTTCCAACTTTCTTAATCTTTGCAGCAGTTGCGAGTCGATCGTAGGATGAACCAACACTATTTCAGAACTATCTCCATAAATACACAGTACTTTCGATATTCTTGAGGAATCTCACTTTCAGCATATGGCTCTATTTCTTGGAAGCCTAAGGAACGATAAAGCGCTTGTGCTTCTTTTGTGAAAGGGGTACTGTATAATCTAATTTTTTGGTAACAAATTTGACTAGCTGCGGCCATGATGGCTGTTAATAAAGACCGACCTATCTCTTGGCGGCAATATTCATATCTCATGTACATTCTCTTAATCTCACCAACATCTTGACCAATCTTTTTCAGTCCAACGCAACCAACTATTTTCGTCTCATATTCTGCTAGAAACAATCTTCCTGCCGGCGGAGCAAATTGATGGAGTTTAGCCATATCCTGCTCTAAGGTCGCCTGCATGTCAAAACTAATCTTAAATTCTCGGATGACCATCCCATTAACTTATATCAGATATTCCCAGAACATTTCCTGCACGTGAGATTTATGTGCTTCGGTTTCTGCTTGAATAATCTTCACTTCCATCTATTACTTCTGTCCTAGATTGGGTATCTATAGTAGACAACATGAGCGGGCGTTTGTCCCCTTAATCTTAAATTAAGAAACCCGGTAATTCCGGCAAAACCGGGTTTCTGAGCTACTAGAGAATAGGCCCCGTGCGAAGAATCTCAAGCTCCTGACAAAGTCCGCCGTATTTTTCCCGCTCGCAACCCAAGCAGGCCATCCCCAAGACAGGGGATAGAGATTGCGATCGTTCCATTCTTGATGTCCTCGCAATCAATAAAATTACAAGTCATAGAGATATTTAAACTAGTTAACAAATATCTGTGCATTTGGGTGGTTAGGATCTATAATTCGCTCCATAACACCATTATGCAGTTGGCGTCCTGGCGGATCTTGCCATGCTAGCCATGTGTGAATGTAAGCCTTGTCAGTCTGCTCTTATTTGAACGGCGCACCTTGATGTTTAGCTTCTTGAACTACCGACTGCGTGTAGGTCCACAGTAACTCACCTTGACTGGGAATCATATTAGCCAAAAACGTCTCAAGCATACCGCTTATCTTGTTATCTGGCAAAATCCAAACCCCGAACTTAACGCCAAAACTGGTGTTATGAATCAAACCTGTTTCCGGTATCTGTTCGGGAATATCGGGAATGCTTCTCTTGCATGCATTCCGAATGCTTTGCCATCGACTTGCTGGATATTCGTCAGCATCGACCATTAGTCCTAAAACAGAAAGTCCGGAGGCTTTCAACTCGGTATAAATTACGTCTGGATCGAGGATCAGGGTGACGCCACCATAAGATTTGATGTAGACATTCGGATTTTTTTTCTCTCCAAGAAATGCCATTAGCTTCAATCAATACTGGTATGACTCGCTTATCAGAGTCACCTTCTACTAAGAGCTTCTTTCTGTGCAGACCTGCCATATAATTAACGCACCTCTATACCACGTTCTGCAGCAATGGCGATTTCCCGTTCATTAAAGACTACCGCAGTTGTCTTGCCTTGCTCTATTCGTTGAATAGTAATGCCATGCCGATCTACATTTTCATTGTTAGCGATGCTAGCTAAACTGGTCCAGCAGTCACTGTTATGGGTAGTCGCGAAAACCTGAACATCCAGCTTTATGGCTATTTCCCAGATGACTCTCCACATGTCAGACATAGTAGTAAAGTGAAGTCCACTGTCGATCTCGTCAACCAGTAACACTCCTCCTTGGGTGCATAGGATCGCGAGTACGAGTCCCAGCATCCGCCAGACCCCATCTCCCATACTACCGATCGGTATGGGTTGGTTGCGATCGGAGCATCGTACCAAAAAACCACCGCGTTCTCTCCGTTCCCTAGTGCTATACCGAGATTTATCAGGACCAACTGAAGCGATGCGCTCAATTGTGGGTTCGATCGCCTGAAGCGTCTAGATCGCGATCGCCTCTTCGGGGGTCAATACAACCCGATCGAACATAGCAATAAGATTCGCTACTTCTAAGGAACACGGGGTTCAGAATTGCGTCTTCGTCACGCTGCCAAGTTTCCGCCACTTTCGGATATAATTGGTAGAAAGACCTGCACGGGGTTATCAAGGCAGCTTGATATCTTCTTCCACTTCCTGTCCAGTCCAGTTAACAACCAGATTTAGTTCTCCTAAGTCTCTATCCTCATCCCAGTTTACTTGTTCGGACTGTTCTATGGGATGAATTGATGCCACCAGCTTCTCCTGATAGTTGCTATGCACTCCCACTATCGATAATTTCCTGCCTGGTGCGGTATCCTGTCCGTAAAAAAGGTGACGAATGTCCAATTCCAAAGCGCCATTTTTCCTACTGTCTGTCTCAGTCTACCAATACTCTCCTCGGTAAGTCATTAACCGCTGAAGTGAAACCATATACGTGCGGAAGCAGAGGATTTGGATTGCTTCTAAAATCGAAGTTTTTCCGCTATTATCGTTCACCCCGATGGCAAGTGAATCTCTGGATGCATGCCACAGACTAACCTAGGATTTACGTAAGCGCTGACTACAAGAGTTCAAAGAAAAACTAGAGGCGACTCGCCTCTATTCGCAAAGGTGCAAAATGTAGTATATTTATTGTCAAGTCATCCTTAAAAAGCGGCAACTATCCTGGGAAATATTTCCTCCGGGATATATTGTCCGATCGCCCCATAGATTGGCTGTATATGATAGAATATCATCAACATTTATAGTTTAAGCTATACTCGCAAAGGGATTGCGCTGCGCGCACGCTACGCGAACGACTTGCGCTTTTTTGCTAGATTGAATGTGTCATTGCGAGGGGGGCCAACGCGAGATTACCTTGCACTCACGCGGCCAGTCCCCCGAAGCAATCTCCGGCGGTCGTGCCCTTTAGGAGATTGCTTCGGGGGGAGTCACTCAAGAGGCACAAGGATCTCTCAATTATCCCCCCCTCGCAATGACACTATTGACCCCTTAAGCGTAGTTCCTGACCGTTCGGAGTATAGTTGTTAGGGCAATTAAATAACCAGAGGTGAACTGGAATTCAGATTGCTATACTGTAACTGGGCATGAAAATTGCTATGGGAAGGCGGCGGACAGTTGGGAAGTGCCTTCAGACTTCGGACTAATTACCGCGTACATATACAGAGAAAGCGTTCAAAGGAAATAGACCATGACAGAAAACACCAACAACTCTAATGGGAAGCATAATGATACTCAAACTGAAACTAGCGGAGAAAGTCTAACCAAGATTATCCGCAATCTCAACTCAGATAATAAAGAGGTTCGTAGCTAGGCTTTATGGAAGCTGTTCGCTCTCTGTTGGCATAAGAAAAAACAGTTGGATCGGGACGCATTTTTCCTGGTCCAATTTCTAGTTGAATGCCTGCAAAAGGAGTCGGAACCAGAAATATTAGACCTAATTCTCTTCCATCTGGCACACTTGGCGACGGTATCTCCTTGTCGTCCCACGCAGGTTGCTTTAGAATGGGTGCTTGCCACTTATGATGAAGTTTACGAAGGGATTGATATTTACCTGGATTTGCTCGCACACCCCTCGCCCCAAGTCAGAATTGCGGCAGCATACACCCTGTCCTGCTGCAAGTCAGAGGTCGCCACCAGAATCTGTAGCCAATTGTCTAGACGGTTTGACGGCGAACCGGATGTGATGGTAAGATCGACAATCCTGTTGTGTCTGGCATTTCTCAACGAGAAAATCTCTGTGAGTCCTGGGTTATTTGAGTCTATATTGAACTCAAAGGAAGAAGAAATTGTGAAGCTGGCGGGGGTCTGCGCCCTTGCCTATGTGACCGGGGAAAACATGCCGGACTACGCCTGTGACTTACTCGTGCATCTGTGGGACAAACCTCAATGGTTGAAAAGACTGGCTAATCACTACGATCGGAGAATGGTAAAAATTCATCGCCAGAGACTCGTGGACTTTATCAGACCTCTCGGTCATCGGCACGCTGGCCAGACGATCCCGGTTCTCTGGAAAGGGATACAATACTACCAATTTGAGGCGATCGATCTCGCTTTTGCAGAAATAGCTTTCGGCATTGAAAAACTCCCAGAGGGAATCAGGATTCATGACTTGACAGATAACCAGCAACTGGTTTTAAGGTTAATTGCAGATACCACCAAAACCGGACAAGAACCAATTTATAGGAAACGAACATTAAAGTTTATCGGCATTGGTCAAGTTTCTCCCAGTGATGGGTACTATGCGCGGAAAAAGCTCTTGAGCTTTCTCAATGGTGCGAAAGTGAAATATGATAAATAGGAATGAGTCCGAATGGGGAGGCGATCTTGGCATCAAGAAACCCGGGTTTCTAGGCGACCGGTGAAGAGGCAGGAGGAAATAGACTATGAGCGATCGTCGATTAACGGTATCTGTGAAATTTCCCAATAATGGTAAAGGTTGGTGTTTTTTACTGGCGGATATAGTCAATGATATCCGCCATCTCGCCTCAGACAATAAAAAGGTTAGGGAGAAGGCTTTATGGGATCTGTTTGAGCTATGCTGGCATCAGGGAACTTTGTATTGGCAAGCAGCTTTCGTCGCACCATTTCTAATTGAACGCCTCCCACATGAGTCAGAACCAGAGCTATTGGAGATAATTCTGTGGATTTTTGCACCGCTGGCGTGTCGGGAGGCCCTACTGGTAATACGTCTGAGGAACTCTATTGGGCCCGTGCCACTTATGGGCAAGTTTACAGAGAAATCGATGTTTACCTCGATTTGCTGGAACATTCCTCGTCCGAAGTTAGAATTGCAGCAATATACATGCTTGCATTCTGTAAGCGAGATGCTGCGATGATTGGCGATAAACTCGGTATAAATTTTCGCAACGAACCAGAAGAAATGGTGAGAGCAACCATTCCGTATTGTCTGGCATTTATCAGCGACAATACGCCTGTAGATACTATGTTTTTTGAGGAAATATTAAACTCAGATGATGCCGAGATTGTGAAACTAGCCGCAGGGAACACTCTGGCCTATGTTGCTGGCGAAAATATGCCGGAGTATGCCTTGTCAATCCTCCAGCGTCTGTGGGAAAATACTAAGTTAGTGGATAGACTCGCTAAGCATTCCGATCCTATTGAAACAATTCATGACAAGAGATTACTAGACTTTTTGAAGCCTCTTAACGATCGGCAAATTGCTAAGATTATCCCCAGGATCTGGCAAGAATGGGGTGAATACTACCGCGATTTGGATGCGATCGAACTAGCTTTCGGAGACCTATTTAGGAAAAAGAAAAAAGCCGAGATCCTTGTTCTCAGGGACTTTCCCAATTTTGAATTTTGAATTTTGAATTTTGAATTGCTTACCCCCCCCTCGCAATGACGCCCTATATCCAAAACCTTGAAGTATTGGGACTACCGGGACAAGAACAGCGATGGCGACGATCGTATGCCAGTAGTGCCGTGATTGATATGGCTGCTGATGGGTGGAAGTGATGCCAACTTGATGCAGTGAGTGCCGGTGCTTTTGGCTTCGGGGACCGGCTAATCCGGGATTGGGGCTGCGCAACAATACTCAAGTTATTCGCTGCGATATATAGTAGACTTTGGTGTTTATACCTTGGCGGATGATGGTGAAACACAGAATTTGTACGGCTATTTCAGTTGGGAGCCTACAATTGTCGTACAATAAGTCTGTTTGCTTGAGCCGGTATAGTAGAGCGCAGAGCTTGTAGGGTGCGCCAGCGAAAGCGTAACGCACCAATTCCTACCACTATCATCTAAGGGCAAACCGTTTTTAAAACGGTTTGCCCTTTTGAGAAAGGAGCGATCGCATCCTATAAGTTTCCTAACTTGGCTTGAGAGTACTGGCAAGCCAGATTAATGACCGTTAAAAAAACGCAAAGCTGCGATCGCTATTTCTCTGGGGATGGAGATGTTGCGATCGCACCCGAGATCTCGACTTGGAGAATTCCAGTCATAACAAAAATAGTTACAACTCAGATACAACTCAGATACAACTCAGATACAACTCAGTCGATCTCGAGTTAAACCATTGCTCTCACCTGAAATGTAGGCTTTTCTGGAAAAATCTAAGTCATAACGAAAACAGATACAAGTCAGATACAAGTCAGTCATTCTCGGGTTTGAACTCGGGTAGCTGTGGAGGGGTGTGGTCAAAACCAGTTGGTAAAGAAAAGGTAAAATTATGACGATTTCACTGGTTGATAAGCGGCTCCCGCCCGGCTTTGTATTATATTTACTACATGTAAACAGAAATTTAGTATTACGTTCGCTACGATGTAATCTGTCAGCGTCGATCGCGTTTTGTATTATATACTACAAATAATCCGCAAATTTAGTATTACGTTCGCTACGATGTAATCTGTAAGCGTCGATCGCGTAGGCGTAGCCGTGTGCTCGGCGTCTCCACCGAAGCACTATTCGTACTACCCAGGAGACATCGGCAGCGCAATCCTTTTGGCCAGGATATCAACTACTTTTGACCACACCCAGAAAAAACTCCCCGAGGGAACAACCATCCATGACTTGACAGATAGTCAGCAACTTGTGTTAAAGTTGATTGCAGATGATACCAGTACTGGACAAGAAAGTCGTTACAGGTATACATTAGAATCGATCGGGATTAGCAGTCCAGTCCATCGAAAGGATGAGTCGTCTGCACGGGAAAATCTGATGCGCTTTCTCAATGGAGAGAAGCTGGAATATGATAGATAGAGAGGTAGATATAATGAATCAAAGACAGATAATTTCATCCCTATCGACAGAAGAACGAGAAAGTCTTGACAAAAGAATCAATTTACTAGCCATATCGGGAACTGTTCCTAAGTCTATTCAAGCGGAACTATTGGAATTAGAGAAGCGCTTACAAACATTTGAATCCCAATATCAGATGTCGTCTGCAGAATTTTACCGCCGCTTTCGTGCCGGCGAGTTAGGTGATGCAATGGACTTTTTTGAATGGAGTGTATTCTATGAAATGTGGATTAATTTTCCTGCACGGCCTTCGCCGCTTCCCGTTCCGCCTTTATCTTGAGAAGTCGTTTGACAACTGGGGGCGGATTTTGATCGTACTCTTCCTGTGCTTTCCTCGCGTACTCAATCCAATTATATAGGTACTTGCCTACAGTTTCTTTATCGTGCAGGTAGTAGAGAATTGTCGCATAAACAGATTCCAAATTTAGGGTTGAATACATAGACGCGATCGCCTCTGGAGATTTGCCGTTATAGAGGTATTCGTCCAGAACCGTTTCTATCCCAACGCGGGTTCCTTCGATCCGAATGTCATCGGGTCCTAGAAATTAAAAATAGTCTTCTAATTGCATCGCCCCCTCCTTTTTACAATTGTTAATGGAAGATTGTTAATCATTAATTCTCCATTAAAAATTCACCATTGACAATTCACCATTCTCAAAGAGTTGATTCCAGGATATGTTGGAAATGAACTACATCTTGGCGGGGGTCGACGTAAGTTACCTTCAGTTCGATCCGATCGCCCGGTTCGACAGAATTAGTAAAACGCATGCCCAACTCCAGACCCAGTTCTTCCAATAATACTAGGGCCAGATTATCATCTTCTCGCAGCCAGCGCAGCACTAATCCTTGCCACACCCGATCGGGATTACGTCGCAGATATTCCAAACCCCAATAGCGATTTGTCTGGCGTTCTACCCAGACCGCTTCCTGGGCGATCGGGCCAATACTGACCATCACTTCTCGCAGCTGTTCTTCGGAAAAAGGCGGGGGTTCTCCGCGCAAATGGGCCTTCAATTGAAAATGAGTCAAGAGGTCAGTATAGCGGCGGATAGGGGAGGTTACCTGAGTGTAGCAATCCAAGCCTAAACTAGCATGACGAGTCGGCGTGATACTCATTTCACTTTTCGGCATGCAGCGGCGGATGGCAGAGGCCCGGACTGGTCCAGCTGGTAATAGTAGCAGTTCTTCTGCTGGAGGCAACTCCGGTTGCGGTTGACCCCGAAAGGGTAAGAGGAGATTGTGGGTTTGACCGTAGCGGGCCGCTACTTCACCCCCCAGAATCATCATTTCGGCCACGGTGCGCCGGGACACCGAGTCTTCTAAGACCTCGATGGTGATTTCATCATCTTTGACTTTAATTGACGCCTCTGGCATGGAGATATTGATCGCCCCTTGAGAGTCACGCCATTGCTTGCGCAGTTGCGCTAAGGAGGCGATCGCCTCTATTTCCGGTTCCGCCTTTACCCCCAGTTGCAGCATTTCATCGACCTCATCGTAGGTGAGGCGATAGGTTGGTTTAATCAGGCTAGCGTGGATGCTATAATCTTGCACGGCCCCTGTCTCATCCAAGACCACGCCAAAGCTGACCGCACAGCAAATTTTCCCCTGAACCAGACTCATCGGGCCCGTTGCCATCTCTCCGGGAAACATGGGAATCATGCCCGTCGGCAGATACATCGTCGTTCCCCGGCGTCTCGCTTCCAAGTCCAACTCATCTCCTGGGGATATCCATCGGGTCGGGTCAGCAATATGGATCCACAGTCGCTGCTGACCATCGGACAACTCTTCCCAACTCAAACCGTCATCTATTTCCTTCGTGCTTTCATCATCAATGGTGTACACCTTGAGATGGGTGAGGTCTAAGCGATTAGTGTCTAGATCCGCAGGCGTTGCATTCAGATAGCATTGAACCACTTCCAGTACCTTTGTAGAGAACTCTGTTGGTATTTGACTCCGCCGCAGAAACAGGTTTTCATGAAGACTCCACACACCTAATTGAACCAATAGATCGAAAGCTGCTTGGGGGGTTTGCGGGCGTTCTAGGATACTCAGAGTTTCCGTCGCCACCGGGGCCGGTTTGAAACCCTCTGTTACCCCGCCCTTGGCCGCTAACTGTTCTAAGGCTTCTAAACGGGGGCGATCGCTACTTTCCCACTCTACTACCTCACCTGTTAATGCCTGCTGCAGGCGAGTCAAAAATTCCTGGGACTCCTGCTGGCGCTGCTTTTCCACCTCCTGCTGGTGCTTTAGTTCCGCCACCATCGCTACGGAACGCGGTTCGTAGCGATCGCCCTTTTGTTTGAAATACAATTTATCCGTACAGAGCATACAATAGGCTGCATAGCATTGGGCAGGACTTTGCTCTGAAAATAGCAGCTGTGCCATCTCTTGGGGGTCGATCGCTTCCGCATCTTCCACCAGTAACTCCCAGGCCACTTCTATACTTGAGGGGTCTATGTAACCTTCTACTTCCCCCATGAAGCCCGCTATTTCTGCCGGTTTATATGTCTCCCCCTCCACCTCATAGCTTACCTGCTGCGGTTTGATCGAATGGGCCTGACCTCGTTCATCTACCACGATCCAGTTTTTTTTGCCCTCTGGACGGTCTGCTACTGCCAGACGCCGGTCTCCTTGCAGCCTAAATTCTATCAGCCTTCCCTTTTCCAGAGCCATTTTCTAGTTAGCCATAGCGTTTGCCACTAGCTTAGCCCAATTTGGGATTTTCTCTTGTCAGTTGTTGGTTGTCAGTTGTTGGTTGTCAGTTGACCGTCTATAGCCTTTGGTGGGCCGTGCCCTAGATTCTTTGGTGGGCCGTGCCCTCTTCTATTACGCTTCTTTATTCACGAATGGCAACAGTGCCATTATTCTAGCACGCTTGATTGCTTGAGTCAAGTCTCTTTGTTGCTTACAAGTCAGACCCGTTATCCGGCGCGGCAATATTTTTCCCCGTTCGGTTATATATTTCCGCAACAGATCTACATCTTTATAGTCGATCGGATCTTTTGGTGAAATGGGGGAAACGCGGTTACGATAGAAACCTGCCATATCAGTTGTCCTTTGCTAATTGTCAATTCCTAGGGGTAGTACAGACTATACTACTTGATTTCCTTGTGGACCGTGTGCTTGTTACAGTGGGTACAGAACTTTTTCAGTTCTAACCGGGCTGTGGTGTTACGGCGATTCTTGGTGGTGGTGTACCGGGATACTCCTTTCGATCGCTTATCAGTGTTAGTGCGACACTCAGTGCATTCGAGGGTCACGACCAGACGGACATCCTTACCCTTTTTTGCCATTTTCCCTTTTTGGTCTAGAATTTAACGCAATTTCTCATTTTCGCACATCCCGATTAAAATCGGCAAATAATCTTTTCAGTCTCAGGTCGAGGGAGTAACCCCGGCGGGTGCCGACTACAATAGTATCGGCGATCTGGTCGTGGAAAGCTTGCCTGAGTTCCCGATCGACATAGGCAAAACCACAGTCTACCAGCAAAGGAATCACCAGCAGGAGGGCCCAGGCATTCACGGGAGAAAGGTAGGAAATGCCAATCAGAGCTAACATGGCCCCAGTCCCGAGGATGCCCTCCCGCTGGCATAACTCTATAATACCGGGAACTCTACCGTATTGGGGGTCTACAACCTTCAGATCCAGAGCATAGCGTCATGGGAGACGATGGCCTTTATTTTTGGCCGCGACGATTACCCGCATGCTCAACCAGGCTAGGATAAATGCTGGTACGAGCAGATTGGCCAAAAATAAGCTTAGCAGTCCTGCGAGGAAAAAGTCAATGCCAAAGGCGGCACTCCGACGCCACAGCGGTACTCTGGGAAGGCGAGTATAAGCCAGTTCATTCAGCATCTTGGGAATTACGAACTATAAAAATGTTACCAGTATTTCAAGCGGAAACGATCATTTTAGACTTGGTGCAACCCCTGTCCGGACAGGAGGATGTAGAAGTATTAAACTCGCCTGATGTCAGGGGTCGCATTTTAGCTGCCCCGGTAAGCAGTAATCTGGACTTTCCCCACTGGGATAACTCGGCGATGGACGGGTATGCGGTGCGGTTTGCGGATGTAAGCAGTTGCAGTGCCGAACATCCTGCTGTCTTAGAAGTTGTCGAAGAAATTCCCGCAGGATATCAGCCTCAACGTACCATTGGCCGGGGACAAGCAGCCATAATTTTGACTGGTTCGATGATGCCCGATGGTGCGGATACGGTGGTAATGCAGGAAGAAACGAAACGAGAGGGTACGCGCTTGTTTATCTTCTCTTCTCCAGAGTCGCCGCAAGCATTTGTACGACATCAAGGCGCTTTTTACCAGGCGGGAAACCCCTTGTTAATGCCAGGAATAGCTTTAAATGCCCCGGAAATTGCGGTGCTAGCAGCGGCCCAATGTACCCAAGTTCCCGTTTACAGGCGTCTCCGAGTAGGGATTTTATCTACGGGTAGCGAGTTGGTAAGGCTAGAACAACCTTTACAACCCGGTCATATTGTAGATTCTAATCAATATGCTTTGGCAGCTTTAGTCCGGCAGGCGGGTGCTATTCCCCAAATGTTAGGTATTGTCCCAGACGATCGGGAGGCAATTCAAGAGGAGATCGGGTCGATCTTGCCCGAGGTTGATATGGTACTATCATCTGGGGGAGTTTCCGTGGGAGATTACGACTATGTAGAGCAAATATTATCAACTCTGGGGGCAGAAATTCAAATTCAATCTGTTGCGATCAAACCAGGCAAACCTCTGACAGTAGCAACATTCAAGCAACCCCATTTTGTGTTATACTTTGGTTTGCCAGGAAACCCCGTATCCGCTTTGGTAAGTTTTTGGCGGTTTGTTCGACCGGCAATTAAAAAAATGTCAGGACTGGCCCGAGGATACTTACCAGAGTTTGTCCAGGCGGTGACCCAGAATGAATTGCGTGCAGGTGGCAAACGAGAAACCTATCTGTGGGGGACATTGCATTTGTCAGAGAGTGAATGTGAATTTGAGTTGGCAACAGGCAGTCATAGTTCTGGTAATTTGATTAATCTAGCAGGAACGAATGCTTTAGCAGTTGTGCCAGTGGGAGAACGGGCGATCGGGCCGGGTTCTGTAGTGCGGGTGTTACGCATGTAGGGCACCGCCCACCATCCCGGTAGAGATAAGGAAAAATGGTGTCATAGCTAAAATATCAAGCAAGCATGAAAAATAATGCTTAACTTGAGTTAACAGAGGAAGGGAAAGCAATGAAAAAGATCATAGACTGGAGTAAGCCTGTGGTTTGCTGGACAATAGTGGCGATCGCCTCCATGCAGGGGACTGCGTTGAGTCAAGTCCAGAGGGTAGCGGTATCCCCTGGGAGCTTGATGTCCCCCGGACGCACTCCGATGCCTTCGGGATGCTTCGCAAAAACCCCGAAGGCATCGTCGAAACCCGGGAGACATCATCTGAGCACTACCCAGGGGGATACCGCACAGGCATTTCCGGGAAAATGTGCGATGGCGAGAGAGGAGATATTTGTGTACAACTCCCCTGCTACCTCGGGACGGAGAATTAGAAGTCTGCGTCCGGAAGAACAGGTCGCGTTGGTAGATGAGGGGATAAATGGATGGATAGCGATCAATTCTCCGATCAAGGGGTTCGTACAGATAAAAGACCTGAAACCATGCAGCCCGATCGGGGAATGCCGGGCTGCCAAACAGGGGATATTTGTGTACGACAAACCTGACAGTTCGGGACGAAAAATTAGAAGCATACTGACTAACGAAGAAGTTACCATTGCCGGGACGAATGAGAATGGTTGGATAGCGATTAGTTCTCCGGCGAACGGGTTTGTCCAGACGGTGGACCTGAAAAGCTGCGAGGGAGGCAATCGGCCCCCTGGGGAGAATACAGGATCCTGTCGCCGAGTTACAGACCTTGTGGGTCAGGGACTGAATATCCGGGCACAACCAAATACTGAATCTGATATTATCGGATCGTTGTTTGCAGGAGATATAGTCAGACTCAAAAGCACCGAGAACAGGGTAGATCCAACGGGGCGGAACTGGGTGGCGATCGCATCCCCTTAAGAAGGGTGGATATCTGAGGGGTTCCGGGACTCCGAGAGGAGAAATCTGGAAGCGGCTGCTTGTCCGCGTTAATTCCAGTATGTTAAAAAGGATCGGATATAAGATGAGCAAAACGGTTTCAGGCGTTAGCGTCAAAGCCATCAATAGGGAGGAAAAGCAAAAAGCAGTTGGGAGAGTACAAGGTTCTCCTGATCGTGAATTTGGCTTCCTACTGCGGTTACACTCCTCAATACAAAGGACTAGAAGCTTTGAACCAGAAGTATGCCGATGGGGGTTTGCGGGTCCTGGGGTTCCCCTGCAACGACTATGGCGATCGGGAACCAAAAAGCAATCCCGAAATTCTGGAGTTTGCTACTAAAAACTATGGCGTCACCTTTGAACTGTTTGACAAGGTGCATGCAAAAGGTTCCGAACAGCATCCGCTTTATGCTATACTGACCAAAGCTGTAGAACCAACGGTCGATGTAGCAGAGAATTTTGAGAAGCTTTTGGTGAGTAAACAAGGTGAAGTCGTGGCGCGATTTAACAGCGGTGCCAGTCCCGACTCCTCAGAATTGATTGCCGCGATAGAGCAAGAGTTTGCTTCATAGTCTGACATAATAATAGACCTCTTGCAAAAGTAGATTTAGGCTACGCAATAGCAATACTTTCAGCATCCCGTTTGGATCCATTTTGGCATTTATGCAAGAGGTCTACTATATATAACTCAAGTTGCTACCTATTAAAAAAAAATGTATTACCCACTTAGAGATTTCCGATATTTGTGTTTTTTGGTAGTCACAGAAATATATTATTTTTATGCTATCAGTAGCCATCCCTGTTTATAGGTTATAATGTACTAAAATAACAGTTGATTGCGGTAGATTATGGAAAATATGATTATAACAATTTTTGTTCTTGGCGATGAACTGCTAAAAGCACTCAATATCAAAGAAGATCCACAAGTAAAAATGAATAATGCGGAGGTGATGACAGTAGGATTAGTTGCTGCTTATTTTTGGGAGGGCGCTCGTCAATTTATGGCAGAACATAACTAGATCAAAAATCTGTCAAGTAAAAGTAGGTTTAATCGTCGAAAACATAAGATTGATGAAACAATTGTATGGGAGTTTATTTCAAGCAATGGCTCAATCATTCGCTAAATCCGGGTCAAGAATATATTATCGATAGTTTCCCTGTGCCAGGATGTGACAACACGATCGATGTAAAATTTATACAGAAGAAGAATATAGAGGATATATCGCCAGCAAAAAACGTTATTTTTATTGAGAGTTCATATGTTAGTCAACAAAACTGGTAAACCAATAGAATTTTATTTTGCTCCTGGTAGTTGTAATGATGCGAAAATTATCCAATTGCTTTGATTTGCCATCAAAAGTTTATGGAGACAAAATTTATAACAATTATCAAGATTTACTAAAAGAGTCAATGAATATAATGTTCAAACATTTGCGTAAAAAGAACGCGGGTTCAATATGTACAGAACGTAACTAGAAAACAAGTAGGAACATGCTTTAGTCGAATAACTAATTTGTTTCCTAAGTCCTGCTGTTACATCCAAAGGGTTCGAGTTAAAATTAATTCTCTTTATCATAGCTTTTTGTGTTCAATTTTTATAGGTCGCAACTTAAGTTATATATATTAGGGTAGGTGAGCGGCAGGCGGAGTTTGCAGCCTGGTAACCCACCCACTGGAAAGCCCTAGTGTATGGGGTGGCGCTTGGCATGGAACATTCGGGAAGTCTAGAGGTCTAATGTAAATAGACAAGTCCCAGGGGCCGCCGAGGGGTCAAACCCAAAGGCCTTGGGAGCATCTCACTTTTGCATTTTTGCAACAATTATCGCTAATGGCTAATTGCTAATGGCTAATGGAGAATTGTTTGATTTCACCCACTTTGCCTGCCCAACCTTTCGGAGTCTGTGCGATTCGTTCTAGCCTAACGTGGTCAAACACGGAACGCTAGCCCGGTTTCATTAGCCGGGAACTCTGACCGCATGGGGGTTAAATTCCTCTCCCCCCAGGTACGGGGGTGACACCGGTCCTCGGTGCTACGAAGCGACATCATCGTGGTGCTAAGCGAGGACTCAAATGTAGGATAACTGGCAGCCTAAGCCGGTGACGCCGCTAGGAAAGATATCCAAGGTTAGAGCAGGCAAACATGTGCAAGCCTCGTTATAAGGAACCAGCGAAATAAGGCTATATGCGCTGGCCTAAAAAGGAAATGGTAGCTAGTATTAGTTTTAGACTCTGGCTAATATAGTACTCAAATAGCTCCCGGGGTATAGTGTGGACCTAAAGGTATCGCGAAATGTTGTTAGGGAACGAAGTAACCTCTCGTGTGCTGTCCATCAGGACAAGTTAGATGTTAAGCGCAAGCCACGGGGGGAGGGATGGCCCAAGAAGCGAATGCCCGGGGTAATTCCTGGGATAACATCTACAGTAATGTAGATGATGCTGGGTAGCCAGCGCTGACGTGGGTCGGTGATACTAGGAAGCTGCTGGAATGAGTAATCCTAAAAAGCCACGGAACTAATCCGAAACGCAAGTGGAGGATAAGGTATGGATAACTGGTAAAACTGACTTGAAAATGGTGATACTAACGGTTATCAGAACAACCACTCGCTAAACCAGGAAAGGGAAGAAAAGACAGGCGGCAAGGGCTAACGGAAGTAATTCCTATTAAGTCTACCTATGAAAAGGGCCTAGTACCCAGTAGCCGGATGCGGTGAAAATCGCAAGTCCGGTTCCGAAAGGGAGGGTCGGGAAGCGATTCCCGGCTCGACCCCATCCGTGCGATTCGTTCTAGCCTAACGTGGTCAAACACGGAACGCTAGCCCGGTTTCATTAGCCGGGAACTCTGACCGCATGGGGGTTAAATTCCCCTCCCCCCAGGTACGGGGGTGACACCGGTCCTCGGTGCTACGAAGCGACATCATCGTGGTGCTAAGCGAGGACTCAAATGTAGGATAACTGGCAGCCTAAGCCGGTGACGCCGCTAGGAAAGATATCCAAGGTTAGAGCAGGCAAACATGTGCAAGCCTCGTTATAAGGAACCAGCGAAATAAGGCTATATGCGCTGGCCTAAAAAGGAAATGGTAGCTAGTATTAGTTTTAGACTCTGGCTAATATAGTACTCAAATAGCTCCCGGGGTATAGTGTGGACCTAAAGGTATCGCGAAATGTTGTTAGGGAACGAAGTAACCTCTCGTGTGCTGTCCATCAGGACAAGTTAGATGTTAAGCGCAAGCCACGGGGGGAGGGATGGCCCAAGAAGCGAATGCCCGGGGTAATTCCTGGGATAACATCTACAGTAATGTAGATGATGCTGGGTAGCCAGCGCTGACGTGGGTCAGTGATACTAGGAAGCTGCTGGAATGAGTAATCCTAAAAAGCCACGGAACTAATCCGAAACGCAAGTGGAGGATAAGGTATGGATAACTGGTAAAACTGACTTGAAAATGGTGATACTAACGGTTATCAGAACAACCACTCGCTAAACCAGGAAAGGGAAGAAAAGACAGGCGGCAAGGGCTAACGGAAGTAATTCCTATTAAGTCTACCTATGAAAAGGGCCTAGTACCCAGTAGCCGGATGCGGTGAAAATCGCAAGTCCGGTTCCTCAAGGGAGGTCGGGAAGCGATTCCCGGCTCGACCCCATCCGTGCGATTCGTTCTAGCCTAACGTGGTCAAACACGGAACGCTAGCCCGGTTTCATTAGCCGGGAACTCTGACCGCATGGGGGTTAAATTCCCCTCCCCCCAGGTACGGGGGTGACACCGGTCCTCGGTGCTACGAAGCGACATCATCGTGGTGCTAAGCGAGGACTCAAATGTAGGATAACTGGCAGCCTAAGCCGGTGACGCCGCTAGGAAAGATATCCAAGGTTAGAGCAGGCAAACATGTGCAAGCCTCGTTATAAGGAACCAGCGAAATAAGGCTATATGCGCTGGCCTAAAAAGGAAATGGTAGCTAGTATTAGTTTTAGACTCTGGCTAATATAGTACTCAAATAGCTCCCGGGGTATAGTGTGGACCCTCAAGGTATCGCGAAATGTTGTTAGGGAACGAAGTAACCTCTCGTGTGCTGTCCATCAGGACAAGTTAGATGTTAAGCGCAAGCCACGGGGGGAGGGATGGCCCAAGAAGCGAATGCCCGGGGTAATTCCTGGGATAACATCTACAGTAATGTAGATGATGCTGGGTAGCCAGCGCTGACGTGGGTCGGTGATACTAGGAAGCTGCTGGAATGAGTAATCCTAAAAAGCCACGGAACTAATCCGAAACGCAAGTGGAGGATAAGGTATGGATAACTGGTAAAACTGACTTGAAAATGGTGATACTAACGGTTATCAGAACAACCACTCGCTAAACCAGGAAAGGGAAGAAAAGACAGGCGGCAAGGGCTAACGGAAGTAATTCCTATTAAGTCTACCTATGAAAAGGGCCTAGTACCCAGTAGCCGGATGCGGTGAAAATCGCAAGTCCGGTTCCTCAAGGGAGGGTCGGGAAGCGATTCCCGGCTCGACCCCATCCATTTACAAATATGAGATGCACCCAAGGCTTTTAGCTAAAGTCTGTTTTCAACCGACTCAAAAATTTTCTCTGTTAAACGAGATACGAGCGTTCGGGTAAACAAATCATGACGGAACAAATGCGAGATGTCAATTAGAAGAGACTCGCTATAGCAATTAGCAATAGCGCTACGCGCACTACATAAAAGCAATTAGCAATTCACAATTCACAATTCACAAATGAAGAACATTGCAATAATTGGGTGTGGTTACGTAGGGACAGAAGTGGCCCGCTATTGGCATCAGTTAGGATATGTGCTGACTGTAACCACGACGACACCCGATCGGGTGGCAGAATTAGAAGCAGTAGCCCAAGGAGTGGTAATTGTCAAAGGAAATGATGCGATCGGGCTGCGATCGGTGTTAGAAAAGCAGGATACAGTGGTGGTGACGGTGGGTGCTGCTAATCGCCAAATGTATGCAGAAGCGTACCTAGAAACGGCCCAAACTCTCGTATCTGTGCTGAGGGAAGTTCCCAGGGTCAGACAAGTTATTTATACGGGAAGTTATGCGGTTTACGGGGACAAAGATGGGGTGTGGGTAGATGAATCATCCCCCGTCGATCCTGCTAACCCAAATGTACAGATTCTCTGCGATACGGAGGAGGTGTTACTGTCAGCAGCAAGGGAAAACCTGCGGGTTTGTATTCTCCGCCTGGGGGGAATTTACGGTCCCGGACGGGAAATTATCAAGATATTTCGTCGCGCTGCTGGTACGACTCGTCCTGGAAAGGGCACAGAGGCAACAAATTGGATTCATTTGGATGATATTGTGGGGGCGATCGCCTTTGCCGACGATCAGCAATTGGAAGGCATATACAACTTAGTGGATGACGAACATTTGACCAATAGAGAATTTCTGGACAGGGTATTTGCCAAGCATAGCTTACCGAATGTTACTTGGGATGCCAGGAGTAAGCGATCGTATAATGCCTGGGTATCGAATCAGAAGATCAAAGCAGCGGGTTATCAGCTAATTCATCCTCAAAGGATGGTTTAATGGTATTGTAGAATATGTCAGAATTGAGGAGAGAACCATTAGACCAACTAACGACCAAGCACAATCCCAATACTTCGTAGGCTGACTGCCTGACACAAGTGGCTCAAAGCTCGCAATTACGTCGAAAGCGAGAAAAGGGGCAGAGTGCTATGCTTGTGCTAGTGGTCTGTCAAGGCAATGATGACGGATAATCTAACAGTGTATAAATTCACTTCCATGAAGTCATGCCAGCCAAAAGATATATTGTCTCCCTGACTGTCGATGAGCGCCAAAGTCTAGCAACTTACCAAAATAGGTAAAGCAGCAGCCAGAAAAATTAATCATGCTCGGATCTTATTAAAAGCAGATATCAACCAACCGAATGGGGGTTGGACAGATCAAGCCATCAGTGATGCTTTGAATATCAGCACCAGAACGATTGAGAGGGTGAGACAAAGGTTTGTTGAAGAGAGCTTAGAGAACGACCCCTCTCAATCACCACTCATTGAAGCTCTCTAAGCTAGACGGAGAGGCAGAAGCACATTTAGTAGCACTCGCTTGTTCCAAAGCACCTGAAGGTTATAACCGTTGGACATTACGACTACTTGCAAACCAAATGGTGGTGTTAGGATATGTAGAAAGTATTTCTCATGAAACTGTGCGACAAGTGTTAAAAAAAAACCAGCAGCCTTGGTTAAAGGAATGTTGGGTAATTCCACCTGAAGCGAATGCCTCCTTTGTTTGTCAAATGGAAGAGGTTTTACAAATATACACCAGTACCTATGACTCTGATTATCCGGTAGTTGCTTTGATGAAAGCTCAAAACAGCTAATTTCAGAAACGAGACAGCAAATCAGCCCCAAACCAGGACAGCTTGAACGTTTTGACTATGAATACCAGCGCGAGGGGTCTGTAACATGTTCATGTTTTTTGAGCCTTTAACTGGTTGGAGACATGTAGAAGTAACTGACCGACGCACTCAAATTGACTAGGCTCAACAGATGAAATATTTGGTTGATGAAGCTTTTCCATTAGCCAAGAAAATTAAAATTGTTCAGGACAACTTAAATACCCATGTGAAAGCGTCTCTTTATCAAGCATTTCAACCGGCTGAAGCCAGACTGATTCTTGACAAGTTAGAATTTCATTATACCCCCAAGCATGGAATTTGGTTGAATATGGCAGAAATTGAGTTAAGTGTTTTAAGCAGACAATGCCTTAACCAACGGATTCAAGACAAGGAGCTTTTAATTAAGGAAGTTGCGGCTTGGGAAAAGCGTAGAAATGAAATTTAGTCGGGGTCGAGCCTATTGTCACCCCCCAACCTTCCCATTCGGAACCGGACTCTCTTTACCGCATCCGGCTACTGGGAAGCAGGGCATTGTCATTGCTAGGATTACTAAGGATTACTCCCATTGTCCCTCATCTCACGAGATTTCTCCCCTTTCCTGGTTGGTAAGTGGCGCTGCCAGATAACCTTAAGTATTACCATTTTTCTTTTCTCTGTTTTACCAGTCATCCCACCTTCTAGAGGTTTCGGGGCTTCTTAGAGATACTTTTTCCCAAGATTTCCTACTTTCACCAACCCGCGTCTGCATGTTGAGGCAGTCCTCAACTTATCCATAGGAATTACCCTAGGCATTAGCTTCTCGGGCTATCTCTCCCCTCGTGGCTTGCGCTATGCGCTGCGCGCACGCTACGCGGACGTACATCTAACTGGTTCGGCCCCGTTGAGCCGAACTGCACACAAGAGGTTACTTCGTTCCCTGGTATCATTTCTCGATGCTTTTAAACCCCTGCTATACCCCGGGAGCTATTCGAGTGCGATGTTGGCCAGACAATACGCAGAGATATCGAAGTAGCTATTTGGGATTTGGTCCATGACTACAATAAATGTTTATCGGGTTAGTTGTGCCATCACTATATGTTTATCACTACCCGTCATCATTAGAGCCGGAGCAAGATTTCAAGGTTAGTCCGTAGCGCTTCAGGGTCTGGTCAAATTGGTCCTTTTCTATGTCCAGCTCAATTTCCCCGACTTTAATCTCTGCCTCTTTTCGGTTTGCGGGATTATCTTGCAGTCCTAGGGAAATTCTTTTTTGCTGCCCGCCAAAAAGAAACCGAGGTAGACGCAGACTGAGCATACCCGAGAATGACCAGACCCCTACCTTTCCTTTGTACTGGTGATTGAGTTTTTTTTTGAGATATTTTCTTTGTCATGTCAGGTTTGAGTAGGATTATGAAACTCTCCTAAGTTTCCTATCTAAACACCTAGATTCCTTATGTTGTAAGGGTCTCGGGAAAATATTCTCAAAAGTTTTACTATTTTCCAGCCCGCGCTGGCGGGCTTTGTTCGGTAGGGCTACTACAAACCTGGACTACAAACTTGGACTACGAGTCTACTGGCACCCGCTGCAATTTAGCGCCCAACTGTTGCAGCTTCAGATCCAGCCTCTCATAACCCCGATCCATGTGATGTAACCCCTCAATCCGAGTTGTTCCTTCTGCGGCCAGTCCTGCTAGCACCAATGCCGCCGAAGCCCTTAAATCCGTTGCTACCACTGGCGCACCTGATAACATCGGCACTCCCCGGATCGCAGCATTATTTCCTTTCACTCGAATATCTGCCCCCATGCGATTTAACTCCGCTGCGTGACGCATCCGGTTCTCAAACACCGTTTCCGTCATCACGCAACTCCCCTGAGACAAGCTCAGTAATGCCATAAATGGAGCTTGCATATCCGTAGGAAAACCTGGATAGGGCTGAGTTTCAATGTCCGTGGCCTGGTGATTTTCTGCTGGCACGATTCGCAGCTGGTTGGGAGCTTCTGCGATCGTTTCTGCCCCCATAGCTTGCAGTTTCGCGATTATGGGGGTGATATGCTCTGGCACCACTGGAGCTAAACTGATGGGTGAGTGGGTAATTGCCCCTGCTATTAAAAATGTCCCTGTCTCAATCCGATCGGGAATGATTGTGTAATCTGTCGAGTGGAGTTTGACTACACCTGAGATGGCGATCTTTTTCGTCCCCGCACCCTGAATTTTCGCCCCCATTGACTGACAGAAAGCCGCCAAATCTATCACTTCGGGCTCTTGAGCCGCATTTTCGATCGTCGTTTCCCCCTCTGCTAGGGTAGCAGCCATCATCAAGGTTTCCGTCGCCCCCACGCTAGGGTAATCTAGATATATTTTGGCACCTTTTAATCCTCCTGGAGGGGCATAGGCATGGACCATCCCGCCATCGATTTGCACCGTCGCCCCCATCCCTTGCAAACCCCTGACATGGAAGTCCACTGGCCGCGCACCGATCTCGCAGCCCCCTGGTAGGGGAACCCGGGCTAATCCCAGGCGAGCTAGGATCGGTCCTATACAGAAGAAACTGGCTCTCAGCTGGCTGACTATTTCGTAGGGAGCGCGATCGGAGCTAATCTGACTGGCATTGATATCCAAAATATCCCCCTGCCGTTCGATTTTTACTCCCAAAGCTTCCAGTATTTGACTCATCCGATTTACGTCCACCAGGGATGGTACATTCCGCAGACGACAATTTTCCGGACAAAGCAATGCTCCCGCCACGATCGCCAGGGCGGCGTTTTTGGCCCCGCTGATTTTTACCTGTCCCTGTAATTGGGATTTCCCCCAAATCTCCAACACTGACTGATCGGCCTCCAATGCTTCTCCGGGGGGGGTTGATAGTTTCTGCGTGGGATTAATAGGTCTATCCTCCGTTACTTAACTTTATCTGTACCATAACTTTTCTCTTCGCTTCTGATTCTACCGGAAAACTTGCATAACGGGACTTTGAGATTTTCTCAGGCAAAAAACGGCTTCTTAGCTTACCGGGTGTGGGTTTTACGTCGAAGGGTATCAAATGGCAGCAAACCCGCTCCCCTGGGTCGAGGGAGACCAGGGAGACCCCACTGTGGCTCTGTGAAAGGGTTTGATGTCATTTTACGCCTATTTTTTCTCAAAGTCCCGATAAAAATGTCTTGACGCCTTTCATTCTGACTATCTGTGCATTCCCAGATCGGTGCTGTGATCGCCAACCGCTACCACTCCCTCACCCTAAAGGGTGAGGCTAAACAAACAAAGCCCGCCTGCGCGGGCTAGATTACATTAAAGAGATAGTCCCGATCGGGTCAAACATGGGTGGCCTGAAAACTATGCTGGGAGGCAGGAGATCGCCTATCGCCTTGAGCGAACGCCACCGATATTTTAACCTCCCCAGTGAGTCAGAGCAACTCTCAGAGATACTCAACGCGACCACTCATCTCTTCGAGCGTAAATTTCTCATAAATTCAGGCGACGGATGATTTGACCAATCGATCAAGTCCTCTGCTGACAATAGGCGATACCGGGATGTTCGCTAGTGCGGCTAGCAATGCGATGTAAGTCATCATCATGAGTAACGATTACGCGCTGTTCTTGGCGGGCAAACTCTAAATGTGCTTCATCCACCTGTGTGCGCAACCCCGCCTCAACTGTTGTTGTCACATCGATGCCGTGACGACGCAACCCAATAGCAATAGCAGAGTCTACCTGTTCGTCTAGGTGAAAGCGAAGGCGCGTACTCATAAGAGCTGTTTCCTCCGTTTTTCCTCCAGAGGCGAGGAATGAGTACGCTTAAACTCTTCGACAAATGCTTCTCCTTCTGCCGCGCGTCGGTCAATTTTTTCCCGATGATCGTAATAGTATACCATTGCCGCATGAATTGATGCCAGGGATAGATCGTATCTGCCCGCAATTTCTTCTACCGATTGCCCCATCCGCAAATACATATCCGCGATCGCTATCACTGACAGGCGCGTACCAGCAATACGCGGTTTCCCGAAACATACATCCAGAGTAATTTCAATATGTTCTGAGATTACCGAGTCTATAACTCTCCTGACTTAGTTTACACCGATTACACTCATCTCCTCTATCCTACCACAAAAACATTGCGATCGTCAGTTGTGATTTGTCAGTTGTTGGTTGTCAGTTGTTGGTTATCAGTTGTTGGTTGTCAGGGCTACCAACTTAAGCCGGGACAGTCAGTCTGGGTAAGGGATTCGGCGGTTGTGCTAAAGATAACTGTCGTGGTCGGGGGAGTTCACCCATATGGTCTACCACCCACTCTGAGAGATTTGGAAAAGAATGCCCAAATATTCCTTGTGCAGGCGTGCTACCATCCGCTCGTCTGATGTCAAAATTGTGGATGAGGGTAAGCACGGCTAAAGTTTGAACAGAGAAACCGCGAGAGCTATGATGGATACCAGACAAATAGCCATTGTGCCCTTCCACGGCTGAGGTGGTGCGTTGATATTTAAGAGCGATCCAGTTTGCCCACTCTACCCACTGTTGATGCTTCGCCGCCTCTAATTGTTGAGTGAGAGGGTGAGCAAGCAAGCGCTCCTTGGCTTGCTCCGCAGCCACCTGATAGACAAGTTTGACTCATTTTTGTCTAGTTTTGTCTGCTTGTTGATGCCAATAGGCCCAGGGCAACAAAAGTTCCACCACCCACTGCTGCAACTCTAAATCGTCAGTTTTGGCATGGAGCGCTTCGCTGACCCAGCGCACAAGAGCATGAATTCCTTCAGCAAAGGAAGGAATGTGTCGTTCAAAGGTATCAATGGCGGTTTGGGCTTTGTTGATGCCGTAGCGCATCGCCAGGGAACGCAGCTGTGAGAGGGAAGAACTCAGACAACTAGATAGTTCCGGCCTCAGTTGCCAGCCAAGGAGTGGTAATGTTAAACGGATGAATCGCCTGGGTGATGGCATGGAGGGTCTGGTGATAGGTGATCTGGGTGGACTTCCATTGCTTGCCGCTGCATAGTGAGCTGTTCTAGCAGCTCCATGAGTTGAGTACCCTTGGTCTCATTGATAGTCTTGGCCAATTGCTCGCTCAGTTTTTGAAGAAAGTTTTTTCAGTTGGCTGAGCTGACTACCAATTGCACTGCCCAAGGGTTGGCCTAAATCGCGTAGGGCATGAAACAAGTCCGGCACGCTGGTACAGCTCAAGCCTTCTAGGGCCAGTTTAATCAGTGATGAAAGCTCCATCACTGACCATGAAGTGACAGTGCCATCCCGCCGTTCGTCCACCACGATTGAATTTGCTGTTGCCACGTTTCGTAGGGCGTGTCATCAATTAAGCCATATTACAGCTGCCGCGAGGTAGATGGCACCCAAGAAATTGCGAGCGGTTTTATCGTAGCGTGTCGCCAGAGCCCTGTATTGCTTGAGTTTTTGGAATAGATTTTCAATTAGATGCCGCCACTTGTACATTTCTTCATCGTATTCTCTGTGTTCTGTGCGGTTACTTTTTGGAGGAATGACAGCCATCCAATCCGCCTCTTTCAGGCGCTCGAGCACACGTTGTTCCGCATCATAGGCTTTATCTGCAAGCAGCGCGCCAATCTCACCGATTTTATCCAATAGCACGTCAGCGCCTTTCCCGTCGTGGGCTTGGCCAGGGGTAAGATGAAATCCTGTGGGATTGCCTTGGGCAATCGCAAGTGGCATGAATCTTTGTCGATAGTCCCCCTTTACTACGGCCTATGGCTTGGGTTTCGCACGTATCTGAGGGTGTTTTTTTTTGCACCCGCACGCTCGTTGATGGGCACGCAGGATGGTGGCATCAATCGCGGCGTATTCGTTATCGGCGTCTGAGGCCAAGACATCGAATACCTGCTTCCAAACTCCCTTTTCAGACCAACGGGTATGGCGGGTATGAACAACCCGAAAATCCCCAAAACACTCCGGTAAATCCCGCCAGGGAATGCCAGCACGATATCGATATAACACGGCAGAACACGAATAATCTATTGTTCTTGGCTGTAGCGCCTGGGTCACCCTCTTTACCAGGTAAAAGGTGTTCGATCCGTTCCCACTGGTCGTCTCGCAAGCCATAGCGTCTCATATCATGCCCTCTTGATTGTTATTGCTGGATAAGGACTCCATACCGTATCCATCTATTTCTGTTAAGCAATTTGATTGATGACACACCCTAGGTACGATTGTCACTTTCGACAAGGCGTGAAAATGTAGCCACGCTCTCAATTCCACCGAAAAACCTGCTTTCTGGTTTCCTGCGCGAATATGCCAGCAGCTTTCATTGAGATGCGGGAGGGATCTCTAGAGGTCTAGAACGTCGGTCAGAAACCAGGTTTCTTTTGTCAGAGTATTGATATTTCGTTGATGGCCGCACCATAAACCCGGTTTCTAGCTTCTACTTGACGGATGTCCTAGGCGCTTTCGCGCCTGGCAAGCACTAAAGTGCTTACTACGAACCCGGAAGCACTAAAGTGCTTACTACGAACCCGGAAGCACTAAAGTGCTTACTACGAACGGCAAGTTTATTGCTACACTTGGCTCAGGACTGTAACAGACGATCGTAGTTAAGATATGTTTTGGGCTGACAAAATCGCGACAGACGCACAAGGCGACCAAGTAGTCAACGACTCCAAGACCCCCTCGGGCCGGGTTCATGTGGGATCCTTGCGGGGTGTAGTCATTCACGAGGTGATCTACCGGGCATTGAAACAGGCGGCCAAACCTGCTAAGTTCCTATATGGCTGCGATGACTATGACGCCCTGGATACAGTACCTAAATATCTGGACCAGAGCAAGTTTGCCCCTTATCTAGGCTTTCCCCTCTGCAACGTGCCCTCCCCAGGAGACAGCGCTAGCGATTACGCGAAGTATTTCATGGGTGAGTTCCTGGAAGTGTTTGACTATCTGGGCATTAAGCCAGAAGTATACTACCTGCGAGACCTCTATCGGACGGGGAAGCTGAACAATTATATAGATAAGTTTCTGCAAAATGCCCATCTGGTCAGAGAAGTATACAAACAGGTGTCTAAGGCAGAACGGGCCGAGAACTGGTATCCCTTTCAGGCGATCTGTGAGAATTGCGGCAAAATTGCCACCACCGCCGTCACGGACTACAATGGTTCGGAAGTATTTTACACTTGCCAGCCGGACGGGACAGATTGGGTGCAAGGTTGCGGGCATTCCGGTTGGGTTTCCTCCTTTGATGGCAACGGCAAGCTGCCCTGGAAGGTAGAATGGGTGGCAAAATGGGATTTGTTGGGGGTGACGATCGAGCTAGCAGGTAAGGACCACTCCCAAAAAGGCGGTTCCAGGGATGTGGCAAACGGCATCTGCCGAAAGGTGTTACAAAAACAACCGCCGTTCCATTCTCCTTATGAATTTATCCTCGTGAACGGCACCAAGATGAGTTCGTCTAAGGGTGTAGGTTCTTCCGCTAAGGAGATGGCAGCATTATTACCGGCCGAACAACTGCGGTTTTTGATGCTGCGGACTCAACCCAAAACGGCGATTAATTTTGCCCCCAACTATGAAACCATCACTCGCCTGTTCCGAGATTATGATACTCTTAATAGTAAGTATCAAGAACGGCCAGAGTTGTCTCAAGAGCTAATGCCCCTCTTTTATTCCCAGTTGGACTCCGAGATTAAAACTTACCAGCCCTTTGAGTTGAGCACGATTATTTCCCTGTTGCAAATTCCCCGTCTGGAAATCAAGCAAGAAGTGGCCAAACGGATCGGCAAACCCTTGAGTGAGTTTGACTGGAACATATTAAACCAAAGAATCGCTGTGGCCCAAAAATGGCTGGCGGATTATGCTGATGAAGAGGAAAAGCTGGTAATATATTGGGATGCGGTGCCCGAACAGGCCCGATCTCTCGCGGCAGAACAGCTGACATACCTGAGTAAGTTAGCAGAAAAGTTGTCGGCGGCGACAACCTGGGATGCAGAAGATTTGCAAACCACGATCTTTGCCACGGCCAAAGAGTTGGAGATTAAACTCAATGTGGCTTTTCCGGCAATCTACTTGTCCTTGCTCGGCAAGGAACGGGGTCCGAAAGCAGGAGGACTGCTGTCATACTTGGAAAAAGAGTTCGCGATCGCGAGAATAAAAGAGGTAATATCAAATCAGATTGAATACCCATAATAAAAAATTCCCAAGTTGTAGGTTTGGTTTCGTGCCTCAACCCAATCGGTTGCTGGCTTTTGCTGACGATATCGATGGTGAGAGTCTGGTTTTATTAATTGTGGGGAATTCCCCGGATTTGATCTAATAGGTTCGTAGTGAGGACTTCAGTCCTCAAGCAGTTAGGGGTGAGGGAAGGACTAAAGTCCTTACTACGAACGGAGGGAAGGACTTTAGTCCTTACTATGAACGGAGGGAAGGACTAAAGTGCTTACTACGAACGAGGAGAACGAACAATGAGCAATTGACAATGAGCAAGAAACCAAAGATAATAGTAATAGATGACGACCCCACAGGTTCTCAAACAGTACATAGCTGCTTGCTGCTGTTGCGGTGGGATGTGGAAACTTTGCAGTTGGGACTTGCTGATGAAGCGCCGATCTTCTTTGTGCTGACGAATACCCGGGCCCTGACACCAGAAAAAGCTGAGGCGGTGACCTCAATTGTATGCCAGAATCTTAAAGAGGCGATCGCCCTAGAAGGAATAGAAGATTTCCTCGTAGTCAGTCGTTCGGACTCTACCCTGCGGGGACATTATCCGATAGAAACGGATGTCATAGCAGCAGAAGTCGGTCCCTTCGACGCCCATTTTCTGGTGCCAGCATTCTTTGAAGGAGGGCGCATAACCCGGGATAGCATACATTACCTGACGGCAAACGGCGTCGAGACGCCAGTACATGAAACAGAATTTGCCCGAGATTCAGTTTTTGGCTACCATAACTCCTATCTCCCAGATTATGTAGAGAAAAAGACAAAAGGAAAAATTCCTGCCGACAAGGTAGAAAAATTTTTACTGGCAGATATTCGCAGCGGTACTCAGTCGCGCCTGATGCAACTGGAAAAGAACCAATGTGTAGTAGTGGATGGGGAAACCCAAGGAGACTTAGATAAGTTTGCCGCTGATGTCCTGGCAACAGCAGCTAAGGGGAAACGTTTTCTATTTAGAAGTGCAGCGAGTATTTTAACCTCTCTGGCAGCATTACCACCACAACCAGTAATGCCCACACATATGAATCAATATGTGCGGGAAGGCAAACCGGGTATAGCGATAGTGGGTTCCCACGTGAAAAAAACTAGCCAGCAGTTAGAACGTTTGCTGCCCCAACCAGGTATAGTAGGGATTGAGGTGAAGGTTACCGATCTGCTAACAGAGTCGGCAGGACAACGAGAGGAATTGTTGGATGAGACCCTCATCAAGGTGCGGCAAGTCCATGGCACGGGGAAAACACCGGTAGTATATACGAGTCGCGAGGAAATTACCTTCTCAGATGTACAGACTAGGTTAGAATTTGGGGCAGCAGTCTCGGGTTTGCTGATGGATATCCTGCGGGGTCTGCCAATGGATATCGGTTATTTGATTAGTAAGGGTGGCATTACCTCTAATGATACCTTATCCAAAGGTCTGCTGTTACAATCGGCAAGGCTACTGGGTCAAATTATCCCCGGATGTTCGATGGTCCGTACACCCATAAACCATCCTCAATTTCCCAATTTGCCAGTAGTGCTGTTTCCTGGTAATGTCGGAGATGCAGACGCGCTGGTCACAGTTTACGAACGGTTGATGGTTGATGGCAATGAACAATGAACAATGAACGAGATGCCGAAAAGCAATTGATTGTCAAGAATGCCGAACAGGAGTCGGAGGCGGCAGCATCCTCTCTATCCATGGAAACAAAAGAGTCGGCTGAAAATGTGGAGAATAAGGGAGAGGCAGAAAATGCTGTAGGGTCTGGGGAAGCGGCGACTATTAGCGCCTCGAAGTCGCCGTCGGCACCAGAGTCGGGGGAAAAACTTCCAGAGTCGTCCGAAAAAATCCAGGGAAAAACAACAGGCGATCTGCATCTGCAAGTACGGTTGAAAGCAGCAGGGGACCACCTGCTGTTAATGCTGCCTCCAGAAACAGAATTCGGGGGAACCTGGAACGAGTTGTGGCAGCAGTTGCAACTGCGGTTTCAAGGGGGAGTAAAGTTTTGGCAACCCCAAAGTCAAGTGCATCTGATGGCCAGAGAAAGGTTACTGGATGGGCGGCAGTTACAGGCGATCGCGGACGCCCTGTCCCAAGTGCAGTTGCAACTGAAGCGAGTGGAGACAAGTCGGAGGCAAACGGCAGTAGCAGCGGCCACCAGTGGCTACTCAGTAGAACAGATATCACCCGATCGTCACCTACAGCAAGCACCAGAGGCAGAACCCCTAGCAGAACCACTATATCTGGAAACAACCGTGCGATCAGGAGTAGAGATCCGTCACCCAGGAAATGTGGTAATCTTAGGAGATATCAACCCAGGGGGTGCAGTAATCTGCCAAGGAGATATCCTAGTATGGGGGCGTCTGCGGGGAGTGGCCCATGCAGGAGTAGATGGGAACAGCGACTGCCTCATCATGGCCCTGCAAATGGAACCAACCCAACTGCGGATCGCTAATTATTTGGCCAGAGCGCCCCAGGAACCACCAGCCCAATATTACCCGGAAGTTGCCTACGCGACCACAGAGGGGATTAGAATAGCCAGAGCCTCGGATTTTATGAAAAAGCCAACGGACGAGCAGCGAAGGAAAGAATCATGAGCCGTATCATTGTGATCACATCTGGGAAAGGAGGGGTGGGAAAAACCACCTGTACCGCCAATTTGGGCATGGCACTAGCGCAGCGGGGTCGGCAAGTGGTACTGGTGGATGCTGACTTTGGACTGCGGAATTTGGACCTACTGCTGGGGTTGGAAAATCGGATCGTTTACACGGCAGTGGAAGTGATAGCTGGGGAATGCAGGTTGGAACAAGCTTTAGTCAGAGATAAGCGCGAACCCCGGGTGACCCTGCTGCCAGCAGCTCAAAATCGCACGAAAGATGCTATTAACTCCGAGCAAATGGCCCAGTTGATCGAAAAGTTGGCAGCAGGTGGCTACGATTACATTATCATAGATTGCCCCGCTGGCATAGAGACGGGCTTTAAAAATGCGATCGCCGCTGCGGAGGAGGCAGCGATCGTGACGACGCCAGAAATAGCGGCAGTCCGGGACGCGGACAGGGTGGTAGGCTTGTTAGAAGCAAGCAATATCAAAAAAATTAATTTAATAGTCAACAGGCTGAAACCAGCAATGGTAGAAGCGAATGATATGATGTCAGTACAGGACGTGCAAGAAATTCTGGCAATTCCCCTCATGGGGGTGATTCCCGACGATGAGTGCGTGATTGTATCTACTAACAAGGGAGAACCTGTAGTCTTATCGGCAAATAGTTCCCTCCCGAAGGCGGCATTTGCCAATATTGCTGGCCGTCTGGAAGGGGAAAAGGTTGACTTTCTGGAGCTCAAAGAACAAAATGAAGGTTTCTTAGCCCGGATCAAACGCCTGTTTTGGAAATAGTGGAACAAGCATTGAAGAGTTCGGTAAAGCAGTGACAAGTTGTAAAAATATCCCCCGCCAGCGATGCTAAGCGAAATATTAGAAAAATTGTTTCCCTGGACAAGCAATCCGAATAGTCGCGAGGAAGTAAAGCGTCGCCTGAAAGTAGTGCTAGCATACGATCGGGCGGGTTTGAACCCGGAGATGGTGAGGAAAATGAGGGAGGAAATATTAGAGGTAGTATCTCGCTACGTGGAAATTAATTCCGAAGAGTTGGAGTTTTTGATCGAAAACAACGATCGGGCGACAGCATTAATAGCAAATATGCCAATTAGAAGAGTGAAAGTCAGGGAATTTGAGTCGGAAGCGGAAGGGTAGTAGCAGAGAGAAGAGGATGACAGATATTAAAGAAACTATGAGTTGCGACTCTTTAGCAGAATGCGTGAAGGCATTGTCTATGTCGGCGATAGAACGTCACGTATTTATATGTGCAGATCAGACAGTGCCGAAATGCTGCGATAAAGAAGCGAGTTTAGAATCATGGAATTACTTGAAAAAGCGCCTGAAAGAACTGCAACTTGATAGGCCCACAGAGGCCCGATCGGGTAGCATATTCCGCACGAAGGCCAATTGCCTGCGAGTTTGTCAACAAGGACCGATTGTAGTTGTTTACCCCGATGGAGTATGGTATCATAGCTGCACGCCCGCAGTGCTGGAGCGGATTATCGCATCCCATCTGCTGGGTGGGGAGGTACTGTCGGAATATGCCTTCCTGACCCACCCCTTACCAGAAGTAGCGCCCGGCCAACAGGAAATGGCCATAGAGGAATCTGAGGAATCTGAGGAATCTGAGGAATTTACAGGTTCAGAGACCGGGGCATAGGAAAAAGAACACGTTAGAATAGGTATAACCCCGTTAATACTGTATAATAGATATAAAGCGAGTAAAGCAAAAAGAGGGAAAAGAAGATGGAAAATCAGAAGCGACTGCTACTGGTTGACGACGACCCTAACCTAATCTTGCTAGTCAGGGACTATCTAGAATTTCGAGGGTACGGCGTCATGACGGCAGATAATGGTAGACAGGCGTTAGAGATTCTAGAACAGGAATATCCGGACATGATTATCTGCGATGTGATGATGCCGGAAATGGACGGATACACACTAGTAAAACAGGTGAGGGAAAACCCGAAAACAAATTTAATCCCATTTGTATTTCTATCGGCGAAAGGTCACAGTGCAGACAAGGTGAAGGGATTGAATAGGGGGGCTGATGTCTATATGGCGAAGCCCTTTGAGCCAGAAGAGTTGGTGGCGCAAGTAGAATCATCCCTGAAGCAGGCATTGCGCTTGCTGGTTCACAAGCCTCCGAGGGCAATTTCGACAGAATCAATATTCCAGAACGTGCCTGCGGACGTAACCTTGACCCCCACAGAGTTAAAGGTGGTACAATTTGTATCCCAGGGGATGGCGAATCGGGAAATTGCGGAGGAAATGAATATCAGTCAGCGGACAGTGGAAAGCCACGTGTCCAATATGCTGGGTAAAACTGGCCTGCATAACCGCACGGAATTGGCTCGCTGGGCCATGGAAAATAATATGGCTTGAAAATAGGATGACCAGGGATCGGAGTCAGCAATCGCACTCCGATTCCTGCTAAGTACATAGGCAAAATTATTTTGATATTTTTTCCAGCCGTCAATTCCATAGAAGTTAAATCCATGAAAGCCTTATGGGATAGGGATTTCAGTCATAATTTTCTTGCAAGCTCGCCTAAACCACAAATATAAAAATAATTTTGCACAACTACTTATGAGATCCGTTCGATCTGGAGCGCCGCGCCTGCGGCCTGCTAGTAGACCACGCCGCAAATAATTCCGATAACTTAGATGAGCAACGGCTTACCGATATAAGTCCAGCGAAACGGTTTAGCTAAGGTATCATTAAAGAAATCAATGAATGCGAGAATACGAATGCATGAGTTCTTCAACCTTCGATGTCTCCTGGGATCTCGATGTTCCCCGGGAGCTTGATGTCCCCCCACCAGGGGACGTGCTAGGCGCACCACCCCCAAGACATCATATTCGCACTACTTGGGGAACATCGTACTCGCACAAAAGGGGAGACATGGACGTGAAGTTGCCAGCTGTGAGCAAGCGGCGGGTCAAAATCCCAAACCTTCTTTCCACCTGATTGAGCCATGAGCAATGTTTAAGAGTATACACTTGCGCGGATGCTAGGCTAGCGATTTTGCCAAAAATCTGCACGGGAAGCCATGCTTTGGAGAATACCCGACTTCCCCTTCAAACCTAATGTCTCTTCAATGCCGCACAACTCAGCCACAAGATTAACCAGACTTTCTTCTTTGTGGGTATTCAACTGGTCGCAAATAAATATCCATTGACCCTGGGGGTCGGTTTCCACAGCGGATATGGCAGTTCTCATATTACTGTAATATGTCGGAGATTGCGTCGGGGGGGGGTAACTCTATGAAGGCATAAGTGACTCGCCTTACTCCCCCCCTCGCTCCGGCCCTGAATATGCCAGGGCTTCCAGGGCGCGGTTTGTCTGCCTTTAGCTTGCCAATCCGCTACGATGTTTCCCGAGAGCTCGATGTTTCCCGGGAGCGCTAATCGCACAAAAGGGGAAACATCGTAGTCGCACAAAAGGGGAAACATCTACCCGCAATTCTTTAGACTTACCCGTGAATTTTTCGTTCCTCATGGGCACCCTCTATCCACCTCTTCCGCCAAAGACCGACAGGATCTTCCCACATGTCGTCTTGGCTAACGTTTTGTTATTATCGCCGGCGGCCGCTTTCAGGACAATCTGTGTCCGCACCACCTGTGCGGCGTTTCACGACTGCGGGCAATCCCTGAGAGCAGTTCGGGAGTGTTCTGGCATGAGGTTGAGCGGTTTCGTCGGTCGGGCCATGTTCTTTCGTTTTGTGTTTTTGTAACTTAGCTGTGATTATAACACACTAGCCAACATTTGTGCTCTTATTGCGGTAGGGAGCACCACTGAAATTATGGCCCGGCAAGGGTTTCAGCCAATCCTGATGCGAGTTATTGCCTCGGCTAGCTATATTATCAGATATATTTGCGGTGTGGGCTACTAGTCATTTATTTTCGCCATGCTATACTAGGGAAGAGCATTTTTACTTTTGACTCGCGTGGGGGAATGTAAAGAAAAGTAAAATAATCCTGAAATAGGGTTGCCGATCGGACCGAGGCTTTGCTATAGTGTTTATATAAATGCCGGTGTGACTCAGGGGTAGAGTAGCTGATTTGTAATCAGCCTGTCGCAGGTTCAAATCCTGTCACCGGCTTTGTTTCACTGATTCGGATGATTCGTAATTGATTCGTAAGCTAATTGAAAGCGATCGCATGTTTAACATGCCCACACCTCTATCGGCCGCACCCAAGATTCCAGGGTTTTCTTGGCAGTCGCGATCGCCTCTTGGGTGGGATCTGCTGCGAAGCTTAACAGGTTAATTAACTCCCAATGTTGATAGACCGGTGATTGCTATGACGCTTCACGCCTCGCTACCTTTGCTAACAGCCCTGTTCTTAGTAATGCCCATCGCCACCGCTGGGCGGCCATCTCGTCCAGACATTTAACCTCGATCTACCAGAATCTCAATCGCCAGGATATCGATGGGGTCTGAACCGTAGCAATCAGTATTCGCACTACTCCGGAGACATCACTCGCTCAATCTGGTGTTGATGATGTTCAACCCAAGCCTTGACGACAGTGCCGTGTAGGCGATCGCGTGTTCCATACCCAAGGGATAAAGTGACCTCTCTTCCGCAATTATCAAAAGTGAACTGCCTGCCAACTCTGCGGTATTCGACAGGCTTTTTGCCTACTTGAAAATCCTCAAAGTATTGGCGCTTCAATGGGATAAATAATGGTTTCATAATTTTCTGTTGTTCAGTAGTAGTGCAGCGGCGAGCATCTTTGGAGTAGGTAGGCTAAAGAGGTTAATGTTCAATAGCACCCGAGCGCTCTGAGGAAATAAAAACCTTGGGGCGGTCCGACATCGTTTACCAGGCAATCGGTCCTTCTGTGAACATCAGAGGTTAATGTTCAATAGCACCCGAGCGCTCTGAGGAAATAAAAACCTTGGGGCGGTCCGACATCGTTTACCAGACAATCGGTCCTGGGTGCATCTCACTTTTGCATCTGTGACCTATCATAGACTTTTATCATAGATAAAATTTATTGGCTTTTGCCAAGGATGCATCTTACTTTTGCAAAAACATCATGTAGAAAGGGCCCCATTTATATAAGCACAACGTCAAGAAAGTATTTGGAAAATGTTGGATATATTCCATTGAGCCTCTGAAATTTTTATCCGTGTTCCAATACGTTTAATCACTGATTCTATTGAACCAGAACCGATATAACTCACTGATTCTAACTGATAATACTGATAATCAATTATTCAAAAACGATGTTTTTCCAAATAATTACATAAATTCTGAGTTTCTTTTTGATCCGATTGAATAATAGTATTGTTTCATCAACTTTTCCCGACCAGAGGATATTTTTAGCTTTTTTTATCCTCGTAGCCTCCCACTTTATGAAGATTTTGAGATGATACCAATCTAATATTTCTCTTCTCTTGCCTGGTTCGCCTATCTGTTTAAATAATTTCCAAATTCCTTGCATGTCCATCTCCTAGACAATAAAATGGAGCCAAAAGTTTTTGACAATTTACCCAGTTGGCTTGAAAAAATGCTCCGCAATATATCCCACTGACTGCTTTATAATCTTTCCATTCACAAGCTTGTCCTTTTTCTTCTGTTCTAATCCTTGCTTTTCCTCCAGGCGACTTCTTTCACTCCCAATACTGATGTTGGCAACTCAAAATCCTGCCTTTGAACTAATCTATGTAATGTACTATGACTAATTTTTATTCCCGTGAGCTCTGCTAAATCATCTTTTGATAAGATTCATTCGCACAAATTAACATAGCATTTTTCTCCATTTTGGGACTGGATTTCACATGAGACTTCAAAATAATTAGCTTGTCGATTGGTGATTGATATCTTTCCCACATGTCAATTGACGTTTTTTTCCTGTTTTTATCCCCGTATTCAATAATTTGTGAGTTCTGGACCCACTCTTTCGAGCAGAAAATCGTTCAATTTCTAAATCTTAAAAATTTTCCTTGGAAAATTTTTACCAGTAGAGCCAAATTTGTTTTTGTCTATACATTCGTCAATTTCAAATTCCTCCATATCAAAAAGTTGTTCTGGGTTCATAGCAGCAAGAAAATAACTTCAATCTATCATAGATAATGTATAAATATCCAAAAGACTGCAAGTTTTTATTAGATAAATATCGAAGACTCATCATAGATATTTATCTATGATGAGTCACAGATGCAAAAGTGAGATGCACCCCAATCGGTCCTTCTGTGAACATCTCAGCTAAAGCTATGGGGGCCTAGTAGGCCCCGGCTTCAGGGTATCGTCCGATCGGCGTAGCTACTAGACATCTCCAAAAATAAAACCCTTGTCAGCTCTGGGTTTTAAGCTCTACCTCCCATGCTCACATATGTTACTCAAACGGCAGAATCGGGGTTTGATAGATTTCCTGTTAATAAAGAGATCCAAAGGTGGTACTGGTTAATCTCAAGTTTTTCAGAGCTATCAACAGATTCTAATACTTCTAAAATTCGCGCAATCTAACCAACCCAACTTTTGTCGAAATTACCGATTCATATTTATCAATATTTAACCGAAATCGCTCGCTGGCAACCCGGAAAAATTTTACCAATGACCTGTTCAACGAAAACGGGAAGAAAAATCTCTATTTTCTTCTTTTTGTTTAGCTGTTAATTCTTGTTTTTTCGGTTGTTTTTATTTGAGGTTCTCCAATATAGGCTTTATCCCCTGCAAAAATTTGATCTGGATCGAAAACGACGCTCGCAAGATTTATATCGCTTGCTGGGCCTCTTTCTCCAGATACAACATCGACAAGATATGCACGCTACCAGGTAAAACAATTAATTGATTTTTCAAAGTATTTCTTCTTACCTGAGTAAAACTTTTTCTGCTCTTCATAGTCTTTAGGTCTTGGTATGGCTTGCGCTATCGACTATCAACTCATATTCTGTGTTTGGATAAATATTCTTCTCGATTTTTTTTGTTTGTTCAAGTAAACAGCAAAAGATCTTGCCAATAATTAAAAATCTCATTAGCTTTCACCCAAAAAGTATACCTAATACTTGAAATGTTAATCCTTGACACATCAAAGTTTATTTGCTCTTATACTAATAATTTAGGTTTCGCCCCCACGACGTATCAATCTAGTTTTGTGTTCTTCCACCTTTTCTTTATGATTTTTATCCAATTTTTTAGCAATTGCAATAAGTTGTATTAAGTTTTCATAGCTGATACCGATGAGCCGTTTTGCTTCTTTAGGCTTGGCTTGCAAATATGTCCAGGTAATACTCGTCACAAAATTAAATTTTCAAATCTTATTATAGCATAAATTTCTATTTTGGAGATGTCTACTCGGTTGACATCATCTCGATCGAAAATTACAGCAGTAGTTCGACTGAAGCCCGCATCAGCCGCTTCCATTACATCTCTATATCCATATCCTTAATGGAAATGGCAAAATCGAAATAGTTGGCTGCATTGACGAGGCAGCGAATCTTGTCTCCATCGGCATAGACCAAAAACTGAGTGCGATTAGCTTTTTTTTCAGACTTGCGTCTAGTTTCTGTTTTCTTTTCTCGAAACTGCTCGCTGTTACCTCCACATCTAGATAAATTATAACTCCTGCGTTCCCTCGATTGGGGCTGCGATAGGTTAAAACCGACTAAAAACATGATGCTTAAAATGATTGTAGCCACCCTTGACAAAATTGTCTTGGCAGATGACTGTTATTCAAAATTGCTGAGCACCACTTGCGCACTGAGTTTACGACGTAGATGCGATCGCACTTTGGCAGAGCCTCTAGGGCGATCGTTTGTTCCCGGACTTTTCCCCGTGCGAGCAAATGGGCGCGAAAGGTACCGGGCAACAACCCGCACTTGACTGGCGGCGTCAGCAGTTCGCCGTGCATTTGCACGACAATATTCCCAAAGCAGGTTTCTGTAATCTCGCCCCGATGATTGTACAAGAGAACATCGTCGCAGTCAAGACCAGCAGAACGGGCCCGATCGTATACCTGACGATTAGTAGTTTTGTGATATAAAAATGTATTAGTAGCATCAACTGGGCTTGCAGCTAAACTCAGTCTTACTGGTTCAGTAGTTGCATCTAAGGTCGTCGCCTCCCAGGTTATATTACCATCTTGGGCTACAAGTAGCCGGACCTTATGGGGTTCATGGGGCAAGGATGTTGCCAATGTATCCAGCTGATTTTTCACCTCTTCGAGCTCGCAGGAGATGCTAAAATAAATAGCTGAATCTTGCAGACGTTGGAGATGATAACTTAGCAAAAAGTAGCCAGTATCCGGCGTCCATAGCATGGTCTCTAGCAGGGAGAAGTTGGGGCGATTTATCGTGAGAACTCCCGCCTTTACCTGACATTCTACATACTCCTCCTGACTGACTGAGTCCCAGACAATGCCACTACCAACACCATATTCGGCTTGGCCTGCTTGTTTGTCAATCAATACAGTTCTAATAGCGACGTTAAATTGAGCCTGACGCTGGGGAGAGATAAAACCGATGCATCCGGTATAGATCCGACGTGGTGTCCTTTCCAAATCGCGAATAATCTCCATGGTGCGAGATTTAGGTGCTCCGGTAATAGAAGCGCAAGGAAAAAGAGCAGCCATGATATTATCTATTGAGGCACTTGTGGTGGCTGTAACGGTAGATGTCATTTGCCAGAGGGTGGGGTAGCGTTCTACATCAAACAAACTGGGAACTCCCACGCTGTTGATCTCTGCAACTCGCCCCATGTCATTGCGGATCATATCTACAATCATCACATTCTCAGCCCGGTTTTTTTCGGAATAAGCCAACCACTCCGCCATCATGTTATCTTCAGCTAAGGTCAGACCCCGTGCTGCTGTCCCTTTCATCGGACGGCAGGTTAACTGCTTGCCTGATAGACGGAAAAATAGTTCTGGGGATGCCGAACAGATGGTAAACCGATCGGTCTCCACATAGGCGGCATAATTGGCCTGCTGCGATCGCGCCAATTTTCCGAACAATGAGTAGGGGTTGCCCGCAAAAGGGGCATGGAGGCGGAGGGTATAATTTACCTGGTACGTTTCCCCCCGGGCAATCTGTTCCTTGATAGTTGCGAGCGCCAGATCGTATTCTTCCCGACTGACTGAAGAATACCAGTTCAGATTATAATTTCCATTAGCCTCTGGAAGTTGAATGACTTTCGGTTTCTGGTAAAGTCCAAACCAGAGTAAGGGAAATGAGTCCAGAGAATGGGTATGGAGAGACTCCTCAAAGGCGGGTGCAGCTTCATAACTGATAAAACCCGCCCCATACAGCTTGCGAGCGCGGATCCTTGCATTTACTTCCGCGAACTTCGGCACTACTTCTGACAGGCGATCTGCCCTCACCACCATTTCCGGAGATCGGAAGCGCAGCCATTGCTTATTTTCGGCATCATAAATTACTAATTTATTGCTCATTTCAACATTTTAGATCGCATCCGAATAATTTATACCAATTTATTTGGCGTTGTGATAGAGAAAAAACTGCTACCCTCTCGTTCCCAGGTTCTACCTGGGAACGGTCTTCTTCCTGCCTCGTATCCTATCTATGCATCCGTGCAGAGTCAAGTCACCGAATATGTTTAATAAAATAGTATTACACTAATACTTTAGGTTGAGTTGAGGCACGGGATGGGGTCGAGCCGGGAATCGCTTCCCGACCCTCCCTTTCGGAACCGGACTTGCGATTTTCACCGCATCCGGCTACTGGGTACTAGGCCCTTTTCATAGGTAGACTTAATAGGAATTACTTCCGTTAGCCCTTGCCGCCTGTCTTTTCTTCCCTTTCCTGGTTTAGCGAGTGGTTGTTCTGATAACCGTTAGTATCACCATTTTCAAGTCAGTTTTACCAGTTATCCATACCTTATCCGAAACGCAAGTGGAGGATTAGTTCCGTGGCTTTTTAGGATTACTCATTCCAGCAGCTTCCTAGTATCACCGACCCACGTCAGCGCTGGCTACCCAGCATCATCTACATTACTGTAGATGTTATCCCAGGAATTACCCCGGGCATTCGCTTCTTGGGCCATCCCTCCCCCCGTGGCTTGCGCTTAACATCTAACTTGTCCTGATGGACAGCACACGAGAGGTTACTTCGTTCCCTAACAACATTTCGCGATACCTTTAGGTCCACACTATACCCCGGGAGCTATTTGAGTACTATATTAGCCAGAGTCTAAAACTAATACTAGCTACCATTTCCTTTTTAGGCCAGCGCATATAGCCTTATTTCGCTGGTTCCTTATAACGAGGCTTGCACATGTTTGCCTGCTCTAACCTTGGATATCTTTCCTAGCGGCGTCACCGGCTTAGGCTGCCAGTTATCCTACATTTGAGTCCTCGCTTAGCACCACGATGATGTCGCTTCGTAGCACCGAGGACCGGTGTCACCCCCGTACCTGGGGGGAGGGGAATTTAACCCCCATGCGGTCAGAGTTCCCGGCTAATGAAACCGGGCTAGCGTTCCGTGTTTGACCACGTTAGGCTAGAACGAATCGCACAAACCCAACCTACAGTTGCGCTTTTTATCGCAAGCATAATTGATAATTCTTAACAATATCACTCTTCATTTGCCAGCGGTTAAAGTAACAAGGATGCCTAACAACTCATCTACAGGAGTTAGATAGCGCTCGTTCAAGTCTACCATAGCCTTCAGATCGTTTCTCAGAGCCAAGAATCGCCTGTCCTGTTTCGCCGACACCACCGCAACCATTGGAGCTTTAATCGTCAGCTTATCTGGGTTATCTGTCAGCATGAAGTCAAAATCTCCAGTCAGTAGTTGAGTCGACGTTAAAGTTTCTACCAGAAAATAGACTGAGTCTAGAGTCGAGCGCGGTAACTTCGCTCAAAATAGGAGCAATCAAATATTCAGAGCGAGCTTTTTCTGTGTTAATAGCCGTCGCCAGTGGGACGAAGCGTCTCAGAGCTTCCTTAAGAAAGTCACTCGGGGGAATAGGTTTTGCTTTTATTAACTCAGAAACAGTCTCTATAGTATCAATCCCTAAAGAAGCAAGTTGTTCTAGAGAGGTAAATTCGCTGTAGTACATCTGCCATTCTCCTTAGCAAGGATTACCTATTACTTAATTTTTCACTGTTTTGAGAGTAGAGGGCGATCCTGCTGCGTAGTCGCTGCCCGATCGCACCCTCCATCCATCACAAATACCCTACACGACCCACCATTTCTTCTGAACTGTATACTTCATAAATCAAAACTAGACCTTTGATAATCTCACCAATCGAACGAGTCTTCTGTTATTAAACTAAGCCAGTACGTCACCGTACCGACTCGTCTTCAAAACCGGACGTGAGACTTTCACCTCATCCGGCTCCTCAGTTTCGTCATCCTTGTCATGGATACGGCCTTTGCTGCCATCCCTGGCAGATTTATAATCATGGCAGTAGTCGTGCAGCAACTGTAGGTTGGAGTACCAGTCCTTACCTCCCAGTGAGGTTGGCAGGATGTGGTCCACTTCCCATTTGTCGCCGTCCTTAAACGTTAGTCCGCAATGCTGGCACTTGCCATCCTGCCTCTTGAGCAGGTTAATCACTCTCATGCTTACGTCCGGGCTCTTTCGTAATCTCTGGCTTACTTACCACCGTCTTGAAGTAGTTGCTCCATCCCCTTATCATTGGGTTTAGTTTGACTATCAAGGCTGTCTGTGGTGCCGATTTATGGCGGCGAACTATCTGTGATAGTTGCTCTTTATGATTCCTAATGGATTTATCGCTAGGCTTGATTAGGGTCTTGAATCCTAGGGGGGTTCCGTTGCTGAGTTTGCCGCTTCTGTGTTTCCCTACTTTGTATTGTCGGATATTGAACCCTAGGAAGTCAAATCCGGGGTTTTCTCCTTCCAGTGTGTGGGATATCTGGTTTTCTCGGCTTTTAGCTCTAGTCCTATTCCCTTCAACCACTCCTCAATCACTCCTTGTGCTCGCTCAATCATTGACCGGTCATCGTGCATTACCACAAAATCATCGGCGTACCTGACTATCGTTAGTTTCTTTTCCTCTCTCTTTGTGCGGGCAAGACTCATCACTACCTTTTCCAACCCATGTAGGGCTATATTGGCTAGCAATGGTGATATTACTCCGCCTTGAGGAGTTCCGGCTTCTGTGTCCTGCCATATTCCCTGGTCCATCACCCCGGCTTTTAGCCATGCCCGTATCTGTCTACGGATTGGTGATGTTGTATTCAATTTCTCTAGGAGCGCTGAGTGGTCAATTTTGTCGAAACATTTCGTAATATCCGCATCTAACACCCATTTTGGTTTCTTGTTGGTGCTGGTGAATATCGTTTCGATCGCATCGTGGCATCCCCTTCCTGGTCTGAATCCGTAGGAATTGGCTTCCATGTACGCTTCCCATTCGGGCTCAAGCGACTGTTTGACCAATCCCTGAAGTGCGCGGTCGTGCATCGTCGGTCTTCCTAGTGGCCGCTTTTCGTCCCTTCCTGGCTTAGGTATCCATACACGCAGTGTAGGTTTCGCCTTTGCCTTCCTGAATACTCTGAGCTGACTTACCAGTTCCAGTCGCTGCTCCATAGTCAGTGCTTTCACACCATCCACACCAGCCGCATTCTTTCCTTGGTTTTGTTGTGTTACCTGTCTCACCGCTATCATCTTCGTGGACCATGACCTATTTAGTAACCCTTGGAGCTTGCGAACTTTCCGCTTGTTGCCTTCCTGTGCCGCTCTGTAAATTCGCTTTTGTAGCTTGAAGACATGGCTGGCGCCACGCTAGCGCGATCGGCGCTCCAGCTCCTGCCAGGGCACCTCCTTCCATTCATACTCTTGCTTTTCGGCTAAGTTCCGTGACATATTAACTACTACTCACAACTTCACAATTGACAAAACCGTGAGGGCGTCAGCTTATCCCATCCATTACAGATAGGCGTTTGCTTCTCCACTCAATCTTTCCCAGCTATGACCTGCCAAATGAGAGCAGATGTTGCGTCTTTGGTGACTACTCCATCTATCGACCGGTGATGGAGAGTGCCTAGCTGGGTTACTTCGTTCCTACAGATGATTAATCGTAGTTTTAGATGGATTCTATATGCCGGGTTTGTTGTCAGTGCTTATTAGTCGGATTACAACCGCTAATGACCATTATCCTTTCCCTTTTGGGCCAGTGTCTCAGCCTTATTACACTGGTTGATGTTGACGACACTTATGAACCTTTGCTTGCGCTCATCATGACTACTTGCTCGACGATGACCGGTTTAGGCTACCAGTTAGAGCGCCTTTCCTTCCCGCTTTACGGATTGATGCCATCGCTACCGTTGGGAGGATGCTGTCACGAGAGCACCTGGAGGGGTGGGCTTTCACCACCATCATCTGTAAGTTGTCAGGGCTATTGAAACCCTGCTAGCGGTCCCATTTATTGACACGTGTCAAGTCATTTTACTCTAAACGAATCGCACTGCAATAGACAATCCCGGGATGCTCCCTGGTCCGACTGGTAATGACTAAAAAATCCCTGTCTTGAGTAAAAATTACGCGACCCTCTTGACTGATATAGGCTAATTGGAGTTCGTCGCTTGCGCAATCGAGCCTCAACAGTAGTTGTTACATCAATGCCACGACGGCGCAACTGAAGTGCAATTTCAGGAGCTACGTGTTCGTCCAAATGAAACCTGATTTTTTCACTCACCTAGAATTGCCCTCCACTTTTCTTGAAAACGGGATGGAGGACTATTCCGTCTCATTTCTTCTACCAAGGCTTCGCTTTCTGCGGTGCGACGATCGATCCCGATGGTCGTAATAGTAGGCCATCGCTGCATGAACTGATGCTATAGATAGATCGTACTCAGCCGCAATTTCTTCTAGAGATTCTCCCATCTCCAGATACATTTCCGCAATAGCCGCCACATACATTCTCCTGTTGATAATGCGCGGCTTCCCAAAACAATAGTCCGGATGAATGGCAATGTGTTCTTTACTTACCCGTTCCCTGTCATCCCCGATCGCATAACTTTTCCCTGGTTCCAGTTCCAGTGGTTCGGACGATCGCAGAACTTCACTGTCAAATACAGCCGTTGCGATTTTGCTCATAGTTACTTATCTCATTTATCGTATTGTTCGTAAGCGGCCACGAGCCGCTGCACGAGAGGATGGCGCACCACATCCACCTGAGTCAGCTTACAAAAAGCAATTCCTTCGACATGTTGCAGGATTTTCTGCGCTAATCCCAATCCTGACATCTGGTTCCCTGGCAAATCAGTCTGAGTGATATCGCCCATTACCACCATTTTAGAACGAAAACCCAGCCTTGTCAGCACCATTTTCATCTGAGCGGGCGTAGTATTCTGAGCTTCGTCTACAATGATAAAAGAATTATTCAAACTGCGACCCCGCATATAGGCCAGGGGCGCAACTTCTATCACCCCTCGTTCCATCAAATTCGCTACTTTTTCTGGCTCGATAAATTCATACAAAGCGTCGTATAGGGGACGCAAGAAAGGATTTACTTTCTGCTGCATGTCCCCAGGGAGGAAGCCGAGTTTTTCCCCAGCTTCCACGGCGGGACGAGTCAGAATCAGTCGTTCGTACTGATTATCTAGCAATGCTTGGATGGCCAGCACAGCTGCTAAATAGGTTTTCCCCGTTCCCGCCGGACCAATGCAAAAAGTCATGTCTTGGGTGCGGACTGCTTCTGCGTACCGCTTTTGAGCAAAGGTTTTGGCGCGAATCTCTTCCCCCCGACGGGTACGCGCCAAGACATTTTTCTTCAGGTCTTGATGTTCCTCTTGGCGTCCCGTATCTAAGGCGTGACGCGCTGTCAGGATATCCGCCCCAGAAATCATCTTACCTTTGCTCCAGAAATCCGCAAGCGCTCCCACCAACTGGGAGCAGATTTCCACCTGTTTGGCCGTTCCCGAAATCACCAAATCCTGTCCCCGCAGCACCAGCTGCGCCCCCGTTTGCCTCATCAGGGTTTTGAGATTTTCTTCTCCATACCCCCCCAGAGCGATCGCGCTATCGGGACTATTCAGCTCAATTATTGCTCGTTCATCATTGTCTGTATTCATCACCCTGATGGACTAATCCGGGGACTGGGACTTGCGAGAAGGCTTAAGAATTGGCGAACCACGACCTTGATGTTTGGCAACCGTTCTACCTTTGGGCATAATTGGCCCTGCCGAACCATTATTTTCCTCAGCTTCCTTAAAGCCACCGTACACATCCAGGTATAAAGAATGACCTGCTGCTCGGGCCGCAGCGGTCAGCACCTTGTTAATTGCCTGCAGATTGCGTCCGCCTCTGCCATAGACTCGTCCTTTATCAGCGACATCAAAAGCCAGACGAATCCAAACTCGCTGTCTACTCGATGATTTTTCGCAATCCACCGATAATGCCTCTGGTGACTCTAGAAAGGGTTCCACTAAAAACTGGACGAGTCCGGCGTAGTCTGGACCTGGCGACTGGGAAGCCATTTTCTTATCCTTCGGCGGTAGTGGCTTTGACTTGTTCGAATACATGGGCTTTTTCCAGGATGCGACGGACAGTATCGGTTGGTTGAGCGCCTTGCTTGACACGCTTCACCAGTCCGGGGACATTTAGCCTGGTTTCGTCAGTTCTGGGATTGTAGAAGCCCAGTTCTTCTAGGGGACGCCCGTCCCGCCTGGCCCGAGAGTCGATCGCCACTATCCGGTAACTGGCTTCCCGCTTTTTGCCGTATCGCTTTAATCGGAGCTTGATCATGTTCGTGCTTTGCTGATGAAAAGACCTTGAATTAATTATTCTACCATTTCTGGTGCAGCTATACTGCGAAGGGTCCCTTTGTTCTTAGGGCCATATGTCATTGCGAGGCAAGTATCACTTGACATAGCGCGATCATATATCATATCACGCATGTCAAGTGATACTTGGGGGGGAGCTAAATTTCGATATCCTTGTAAGTTAAGAGTAACACCCCCTGACCTTCGCAGCGGCAGATTGCTTCGTGCCTCGCAACAAGCTCCGGAGGGCTAGCAATCTCCCGAGCGCTGAGCCTTTGATTGCTAGCGATCCTGCCGTCGCGCCGCTGCGCTAACGGGGGGGTCAAAAGTTGAAGCATACCACAGTTACGGTTTTGGGAGCTCCCCCTCGCAATGGCAATTAAACTAAGCCAGTCCGTCACCGGACCGACTCGTCTTCAGAACCGGACGTGAGACTTTCACCTCATCCGGCTCCTCGGCAACATCACCCTTGTCATGGGTACGGCTGTTTTTGCTGCCATCGTTGACAGTCTTTGAGTCGTGGCAATGCTTGTGCAGTAATTGTAGGTTGTCATACCGGTCCTTACCTCCTAATGAAAGGGGCTTGATCTGGTCAACTTCCCATTTGTCACTGTCCTTGAATGTTAGTCCGCAGTGTTGGCATTTTCCTTTTTGCTTCTTAAGTAGCGTTGCTACCCTCTTACTCAATTCGGGGTTTTTGCCTAACCTTGTACTCCAATATGTAAGGTTCCCGTCATATGGGCTTGCTATTCCTTTCACTTTTACGTGTCTGACTATCTCAGTTTCGGAGTGTTTGCGCAGCGTTATCTCTCCCTCTCCTGTCTTACATTGGAATCGCCATTTACCATCCTGGTTTACGGACCAGTACTTACGGGCTATCCAATGACTTGACTTATTAGGGTGCCTCCTTTTGGCCCATTGCCATAGGATGTTCCATAGGTAGTTGTCCATGTCGGCGTAAGTTTCCTTACTTACCACTGTCCTGAAGTAGTTGGACCATCCCCGTATTGCCGGGTTTAGCTTGCTAATCAGGGCTGCTTGTCGTGCCGTTTTATGGCTGGTTACGATTTGCGCTAACCGTTCTTTATGCTTCCCTATGGATTTCTTGCTGGGCTTGATTAAGGTTTTGAAGCCTAGGGGGGTTCCGTTCGACTGTTTGCCGCATTTGTGTTTTCCCACTTTGTACTGTCGGATGTTGAATCCTAGGAAGTCAAATCCTGGTTCCTCACCTTCCAGTGTGTGGGCTATTCTTGTCTTTTCGGCTTTTAGCTCTAGTCCCACTCCCTTTAACCACTCAGCTATTGTCGTTTGCGCCCTTTCTATTACATCCTTGTCGTCGTGCATTACAACAAAGTCGTCGGCATATCTGACTACTGTCAGTTTTTCCTTCTCTCTTTTTGTTTTGGTAAGTTTCATTACTGTTTCCTCAAGTCCATGTAGGGCTATGTTGGCCAGTAATGGTGATATGACTCCCCCTTGGGGTGTCCCTGCCTCAGTTGTATGCCATGCACCGTTGTCCATCACCCCGGCTTTTAACCATGCCCGTATCTGTTTACGGATTGGTGATGTCGTATTCAGTTTTCTTAGTAGCGCTGAGTGGTCAATTTTATCGAAGCATTTGGCAATGTCAGCATCTAGTACCCATTTGGGTTTTTGTTTGATGCTGTTGAATATTGCCGCAATTGCGTCGTGGCATCCCCTTCCCGGTCGGAAGCCGTAGGAGTTCCCTTCCATATGTGCCTCCCATTTGGGTTCGAGCGCAATCTTCAGGAGCCCTTGTGTTGCGCGGTCGTACATCGTTGGTATGCCTAATGGGCGTTTTTCATCCCTTCCAGGCTTTGGTATCCATACACGTCGTGTAGGTTTGGCCTTGTCTGAGATTTCGATTTGTCCTACCAGTTCTAGACGTTGTTCTGGGGTTAATGCTTTCACACCATCCACTCCTGCCGTCTTCTTGCCCTGGTTATCTTGCGTTACCTGTCGTACCGCTAGCGTTTTGGCAGCCCGGGATTTAACCAGTAACCTTTGGAGCCTGCGAACCATCCGCTCATTACCTTCCAGTGCCGCTCTGTAAATTCGTTTTTGCAGCTTGTAGACCACCCGTTCTAGCTTCCGCCAGGGGGTGTCCTTCCATTCATTCATCGGTCTTTCGATCGTGCTCATGACATATTCACTGCTACTTGCAACTTCACAATTGACGTTACCGTGAGGGCGTCAGCGTATCCTACCCGTTACGGTAGGTGTTTGCTTTTCCACTCAATCTCTCCCAGATATGACCTGCTTGATGGAAGCAGAGGTTGCGCCTGTGGTGGCTACTCTACCTATCGACCGGTGGTAGAGAGTGCATATCTGGTTTACTTCGTTCCTACAGATGATTGGTTGTAGTTTTAGATGGGTTCTATATGCCGGGTTTATGGTCAGTGCTTATTGGTCGGGAGACGGCCGCCAATGACCTGTATCCTTTCCCTTTTGGGCCAGCGTATAAGCCTTATTCCGCTGGTTAATGGTAACGACATCTATAAACCTTCGCTTTCGCTCATCATGACTACTTGCTTGGCGATGACCGGTTTAGGCTACCAGTTAGAGCGCCTTTCCTTCCCGCTTCATGGATTGATGCCATCGCTACCGTGGGGAGGGTGCTGTCACGAGAGCACCTGGAGGGGTGGGCTTTCACCACCATCATCTGTAAGTTGTCAGGGCTAATAAACCCTGCCAGCGGTCCCCATTCTTGACCCGTGTCAAGTCGGTTTACGCTAAACGAATCGCACCGTCTTCTCCATTTTGCGCTCGTCGATCCCTTTCAAGGTATATACAGGTGAGCGTCGAGTCTGACAGTGGGCACGGCCCACCCTACTGGCTATAGATTAAAAACTGCCAAAGCCTTTGTTCTTCTTGCTCTTTTTCTTTTTCTTCTTAGGAGTCCCGCCGCTGTAGCCCCGCCATCCCTGCTGGGGCCGTCCGCCCATTCCACCTCCGGGCATTCCCCCCATTCCGGGCATTCCGGGCATTCCGGGAAAGCCCCCTCCCATGCTCATTTGCTGCATCATCGATCGCATGCGTTGGAACTCACTTACAAGCTTGCTGACATCTGACTCAGAATGACCAGAACCAGAGGCGATCCGGCGTCTGCGGCCTGGAGAACTGGATAATAACTGTGGGTTGCGGCGTTCTTCTTTGGTCATGGAGTTGATCATCGCCTCCACCTGTTTCAGCCGCACTTCTCCCTGTTCCAGTTGATCGCCAGTCAGCTTATTCATGCCGGGAATCAGCTTCATCACATTGCCGAAGGAACCCATATTCTTCAGCAGGCGCATCTGCTTGAGGAAGTCGGTGAAGTCAAACTTGGCCTCTAGAATCTTCTCCTGCATCTGCATGGCGTCTGCCAAGTCTACTTCTTCTTGGGCCTTTTCTACCAGGGTGAGCACGTCCCCCATGCCCAAGATCCGGGACGCCATGCGATCGGGATAGAATGGCTGTAGTGCCTCCACCTTTTCCCCCACACCGACAAACTTGATCGGCTGACCGGAGATCCTGCGCACTGACAAAGCCGCACCACCACGACTATCTCCATCCATTTTGGTCAAAATCGCCCCAGTAATGCCAATCTGTTCGTGGAAAGTCTGGGTCAGAGAAGCCGCCTCTTGCCCCGTCATGGCATCTACCACTAACAGAGTTTCGTTGGGCTTGACATTTTCCTTTATTTGTGCTAACTCCCCCATCATCTCTTTGTCGATCTGGAGGCGTCCGGCAGTGTCGATAATCACAGTATCGATGCCCGTGGCTTGGGCCTGTGCCACCCCTTGACGAGCTATTTCTACCGGGTCTGCATCCGAGCCCATTTCAAACACCGGCACATCGATTTGCTTTCCCAGGGTCACCAGTTGGTCGATCGCCGCTGGACGATAGACATCTGTAGCCACCAGAAGACAGGTGCGATTCGACTTGTGCAAGTGCAAAGCCAACTTAGCCGAGGCCGTAGTTTTCCCGGTGCCTTGCAAACCTGCCATGAGTATAATGGTCGGAGGGCTGTCAGCTCGAGCGAGGGGAGCATTAGTTTCTCCCATCACCGCTACTAGCTCGTCGTAGACAATTTTGATAAACTGCTGGTCCGGACGAACGCCAGCGATAACTTCCGCCCCCTGGGCTTTAGTTTCGACTTCGGCGATAAAATCTTTAACCACTTGCAGGTTAACATCCGCTTCCAGCAGGGCGCGACGGACTTCTCGCAAAGCCTCTTTAATGTTGGTCGCAGATATTTTGTCTTGTCCCCGGAGTTTTTTCCAGGCATCTTCTAGGCGATCGGCCAGGGCGTCAAACATAATCGGATATGGCGTACTATTCTTTTGATGTTACCACAAGTCCATGAGCTTGCCTGTACTAATCCCACCAAGCTCTGAGGTAATATGGATCCAGGTCTAGTTCGTCTGGATCGCCGACAAATTCCTGGAACTCCACAATCAACTGATGGGGGCAACTGCCATTAAATAGAATACCATCAATGCTGACGCGATAATCTCCACGGTCTGGACTAACTGCGTAACCCTCAAAACTGAAATTAAACCCCTTCGCAGCTTGTTGCTGGCCGAATTCCAGAAATTCCCTAATTGTGGGAGAGTTATTATGTCCTGCTGCTGGGTCGGCAAATCTTTGGGCAATCAGCTGTTGCAATTTTTCTACACTCAAATTGGTGAAATTCTTGACTCCACCGTAGGTTTCTCCCCATTGAACCGGAGCCCCAAATATCATCCGATCTCTGGTGTCACTATAGGTATTGTAGATAAAATTCCGTCTGACCTCTGCTGGCGGATGGTTCCTCTGGGTTCTGCGGTGGTAAGGTCGAGCATTGATTTGCAGTTCTTCCGGTTTTACTCCTTGATTGAGGTAATAAAGCCTAATTGCCTCCATCCTCAAGAGGGGTGAATTTTCTAAGCATTCGTCCAAGTTGGGGCAGTTATATATTATCCCCGTCATGGATTTACAGTCAAGTTGCATTGGACAGAACATTGGATTTTATGTTGATGATAGAATTCAAGGTCGTGACACGGTCATTTCATCGTGCGGGTGGCTTAGCCGCTAGACCCGTTCTCTGGTCCGCAGCAGGTCGGTCTCTATAATATCATTATATAGGATCTTGTCCTGGGCTGATTATCTCCCCTCTTTACTTGCTGCCAGCACTGGTTACCCTCTGCCCGATCGGGCTTGGCTCTGGGAAGGTCTAGGTATGGTATAATGCCGCCACTGCTGCCTGACTCTTGGCAGGGGGTAGATTTTGACAGATCTTTGGTATAATCTAGGGTAAACAAGCACAGATATTCATATGTCTTCGGAAACAACTTCACCAAACAGCTTGGTGCAGATGCAGTCGATGAGGCGATCGGCCAAGGACTCGACCTGGACGGTTCGGCCATTCCCCCTGCTAAACTGGAACTGTATCATAAAGTGATGGCCTTGGAGGCGGGCAGGCAGCGCAGTGGGGTTTCCAATACCATGCGATCGCGCATTGTCACGGGGGCGAAGCACATCGGGCAAGCGGAACTGAATCAAATGCTTCTGGACGCAGACTTTGCGAAAGACAAGGAAATTGCTTTCTACTATGGCGGCAAGTAGGATATAAATGGAGAATGGAGAATTGCCTCATTCTCCATTCTCTCCTCGTTCCCTGGCTCCGGGAACGCCAGCGGCACTTTTGTTAGATTTTTTAGATAGGGTAAAAAATCTGGCTCGTAAGGTTGGCATAGAAGGACTATACTACATAACTCATTTTGGCAATGTTGTTTCAATTTTGCAAAATGGTATTCTATCTCACGATCTGGTTGAAAAGAAAAAAATTAACTTTACCCCAATTTATAATAGAGAGATTGTCAATCTGCGTTCGACGAAGGTTGTTCAAGGAGATAAAACTTTATGGAATTTTGCCAATCTTTATTTTCAACCTCGAAATCCAATGCTATATTCATTGAAAGATATAAGAAATGAAATAGCAATTCTTTGTATAAAAAGAAATATTCTGGATCGACAGAATATTTTGATCGCAACTGGAAATGCTGCACATAGAAATTATAAGATACTTCCTATAAAAGAAGGTAAACAATATTTATCTAAGATTAGGGATGAAATTGATAAAGAATGGTGGAACGCAGAAGATGGATCTCAAAGAAAAATAATGGCTGAATGCTTGGTGCCTGAATTTGTACCAGCAAAGTTTATACATTCTATTTATGTAGCTCATGATGAAGCCAGAAAAAATTAGAAAAAGTCATCATTGACTCAGGTATTTCAAACAGTCCTGAACTTGTTGTTGAACCTAAAAGTTCTTTTTGGACGATTGGAGAGCCTCTTTAACTAGCAATATAGATATGATTCGGGGCGATATGTTTTTTTCAGATAAACAAACTCTGACTATTAGTGTTAACTGTGTTGGAGCTATGGGAAGAGGACTTGCATCGACAGCAAAATACCGTTTTCCCGATCTTTATGTTAAATATCAAGATGCGTGCAAACATAATGATTTACAAATAGGAAAACCATTTCTTTATAAACGCGAATCATCCATTTTTAAGGAACTAGGGTATAGAATCTCTGGCTTTGCCCGCCCTGGGATGTGGTTTAGGTCAGTTGGAGTGGCAGGATGTTGGTCCTTTAATGTGTAAGTATATAACCGCAATGGATATTCCTGTTGCTATATATTTGCCTGGGGATAGGGAACTGTCAAAAGATCTACTATCTCCAAAGTTTTTGCTATAGCCCAGAAACCAGGTTTTGACAAAAAACCTGGTTTCTTAATTTGCATTTGTTCTCGGATAGTTAAGATGCCCGTTCTACGCCGATCGCCAGTATTGCGTTCCCCACTGACGCTGTTGCAGTTGATGCATGTGATTGAACAATTTCCAGCAATACTCCTCCGAGAGTCCGCAGGTAACCGCACCCCGCATCACGACATGGAAATACCAGTCGTTGGGGGCCAGTTCTTGTGGCAGTTTCTGCACCACGACATAGGTCCGCACGTCTTCATATATCTGCCCGCCACATTCTACCGCGATCGCTTCCCGTAGATAGCCGTTACGGGGAATTTCTTCCCTTTCGTCCAGGCGATCGCTGAGTCGCCAGGGCAGCTGATAAAGCACGCCTTCCACATGGGAAGTGGGGTCTGGTACGATATCGAGGGCACCACATTGGCGACGAAGGGAACGGCGACTAAAGCGCAGTCGATAGCCTGACACTTTTCCTGGACCAATTACATAACTATGGGTATCTTCTGAGAAGGTGCGCTTTAAGTCTACTGGGCACATACAGGAACCATAGGCAAAGTAGTAGAATGTTGGCTCACTCATCAATTGAGCTACTTTTCTTTGTGAAGCGTGCAGTTGTTCAGTATGAATACTCATGAATCTCTCTCCGTGCTAACTTGCATCTTATCAGAGTATTACTGACTATCTAGAAATAACAGTATCCTAATAGACAAAGCAGAGATTGAAAATCAATCAATCTCTGTTAAGAAATGTAAACGGTTTGTAGTAAGCACTTTAGTGCTTCCGAGGTTTGTAGTAAGCACTAAAGTGCTGCCCCCGTTTGTAGTAAGCACTTTAGTGCTGCCGAGGTTTGTAGTAAGCACTTTAGTGCTGCCCCCGTTTGTAGTAAGCACTTTAGTGCTTCCCCGCCTCCCGGGTTTGGGGTAGGATCTTCATTGTTCATATATTTCCAGGGGCAAGTCATCTGGATCCTTAAAGAAAGTAAACCGCTTGCCTGTAATTTCATCAAGTCTGATTTCTTCTACGGCCACTCCCTGAGATTTTAAGTGCTCAACTGTGGCATCGAGATTTTCGACGGCAAAAGCTAAATGTCTGAGTCCACAAGCTTCTGGGTTATTTGTGGGGCGGGTTGGGAAATGAAAACAGTTCAATTTGGTCGCCTGGGCCCACGCGCAGATCTAACTTGTAAGAGTTGCGCTCTTTTCTGAAGGTTTCTTGGATAATGGAGAAACCGAGAACTTCCACATAGAAGTGTTTTGATTTTTCATAGTTAGAGCAGATGATGGCGACATGATGGATGCCTGTAATTTTCATGGGTCTGTGCGATTCGTTCTAGCCTAACGTGGTCAAACACGGAACGCTAGCCCGGTTTCATTAGCCGGGAACTCTGACCGCATGGGGGTTAAATTCCCCTCCCCCCAGGTACGGGGGTGATACCGGTCCTCGGTGCTACGAAGCGACATCATCGTGGTGCTAAGCGAGGACTCAAATGTAGGATAACTGGCAGCCTAAGCCGGTGACGCCGCTAGGAAAGATATCCAAGGTTAGAGCAGGCAAACATGTGCAAGCCTCGTTATAAGGAACCAGCGAAATAAGGCTATATGCGCTGGCCTAAAAAGGAAATGGTAGCTAGTATTAGTTTTAGACTCTGGCTAATATAGTACTCAAATAGCTCCCGGGGTATAGTGTGGACCTAAAGGTATCGCGAAATGTTGTTAGGGAACGAAGTAACCTCTCGTGTGCTGTCCATCAGGACAAGTTAGATGTTAAGCGCAAGCCACGGGGGGAGGGATGGCCCAAGAAGCGAATGCCCGGGGTAATTCCTGGGATAACATCTACAGTAATGTAGATGATGCTGGGTAGCCAGCGCTGACGTGGGTCGGTGATACTAGGAAGCTGCTGGAATGAGTAATCCTAAAAAGCCACGGAACTAATCCGAAACGCAAGTGGAGGATAAGGTATGGATAACTGGTAAAACTGACTTGAAAATGGTGATACTAACGGTTATCAGAACAACCACTCGCTAAACCAGGAAAGGGAAGAAAAGACAGGCGGCAAGGGCTAACGGAAGTAATTCCTATTAAGTCTACCTATGAAAAGGGCCTAGTACCCAGTAGCCGGATGCGGTGAAAATCGCAAGTCCGGTTCCTCAAGGGAGGGTCGGGAAGCGATTCCCGGCTCGACCCCATCCAGACCTGGTAAAGGTGATTATATGATATACTAAGGGAACTGGAAAAGCTTGCTGCGGGCATATTCGCACCGTTTCCCGTCACCGGAGGTAGGGCCTCCTGGTAGCGCAGCGTGTTACCAGCGGGACACGCTCGCTTGAGAGACACTAGAGAATATTTTATCGCCTAGAGGACATTCTGACCCATGGATGAGGAAAGTCGTACTCCCAGAATTACGAAATCAGCAGCAGTATATCTGTAGCTATATATTGATAACATTATTACTTGGGTGCGATTCAACAAAATGGATAAATTTGCTCAAGATAAAGATTTGTCTTTATTGCCAGAACAAATACTCCAAGAACTGGAGAACTCGATCCTTCTTGAATCCCAAATAACTGGCAATCCTTGGGTTAAGGCAACTAGACTCAGGGAATTATTTTATAATAAGTATGGAGCAACACTTGAACAGGAGATAAAATTGAACGGCTATAGCGACAGTTTAGAAAACTTTCTCAAAAGTATTAGCCAACGGTTTTCAATTTATAACCATCCAAATCCTCAAGAGTTTTATGTAGCTTTTTTGCATGACATAGTTCCTGATTGTCAAGAGTCACAGTCAACTGCAACATCTTACGAGAGTCAAGAAGCTGAGGGGAGTGAAGAGAGCCCAAACACCTATTCATCCGAAAATATTATAATAACAGCCTCAGAATATCAACCTAAATTAGTTTCAGAAATTAAATCTGTAAATGATTTAGAGTCTGTTTTGATAGAGATTATTAAAAGTTTGACGGCAAATAATTCTCAATTAATTGTGACAATTGCAGTACTGAGCCAAAAGTTTTACTATTATTATGGGCAACCAATACGGGGAAACCAATACGGGGAATTAGACGTAGCTTATGCCCTGACATGACATTGATTGAGTTACTTTCGACTATTCCTTGCCTCCATGTTGAAGAAGTGGATGATGATTGGCAGATTACTGTAAACGATCGTTAGCTCATTACCAATAACTTCCCTACCCCTTAGCTTGCATCGCGCCCAGATGTCGGTCGCGGCACCCGTTCGCGTAGGCGTAGCCGTGTGCGCGCAGCGCAATCGCTCCGGGGCATGATTATAATGTACAGGCAAAAACATCTTTAGGGATGCAAGCGGGCGGGGCGATCGATATGATATCATAACCAATAACTTCTCTACCGCAATGGGAGAGCCCTCGGCATCTTCTAACCGCCTCCCTTGACGTTTTAACTCTGCATGTATTTCTGATGCTTTTTCCAAAACCTCTATCTCGTTTAACACCGGTAAAACTTGATATTTTCTGCAAAAGAACTCGAAGTCCAATAGCTTTCTCGTCGCATTGGTCGCCGGCAATCCTCTTTTTATCTCATAGTATGTAATGCCACTGATAAACATTGACATACCTTGCCGCCGCACTTGCTCCATTTTTTGGTCGATCTTCTCATTCTTCCTTAAAATCGCCGAGACGATATTTGTATCCAACAGATAACTCTTACTCATGCCATTTTCACCATCTTTGCCTGAATACTTCATCAGATGCATATACTTCACTCACGCGATTGCGCTGCGCGCTACGCGAACAGCACAGTTAAAGTCACACAGCATTACCATCTATTTTCCACTGCGGCATCAAATATTTCTAGTTCTTCTGGTGTCAGATCGTTTAACGTGCCCGAAACTGCATAGAGAGTCAGAATACTATCTATTCTCTCTCTTATATCTTCATCGCCAATCTCTTTTAATTATTCCGTCGAAAATTCATCAAACACCTCGATCATACGCTCGCTCGTTTCATCTCTATCCAATCTCTCCTGGTAGAAGCTCTCGGAAGCAATCAATTTCTCTGTCATCTCCGATATCCGGGCGATCGCATCCTCTTTCTCTATCGCTACTTTTACCATAATTTACCTCCTAGTTTTTGAGTTACTCGCTTCTCTTTTATTCTCCCATATCATTAGCTTTAATTTTCTAGTTTATCGATAACCAGTTCCCCATCAGTCACTTTTCCATTAGCAATTTGTTGCACATTTTTGGGATGATAGCAGCCAATGGTTGAAAATTGCACTTTGGCTAATTGAAAAGAGTAAATCCATCTATTCATGACAAGATTATGACTATCGAGATTAACCATTGAGTATTAGCCATTAGCAGCCCTTATCATCCCGTAATTGTGCAACCCCGCAATTTGTTCTGTCCCGATCGCGATCTTAGCGCGGAGTTCTTCCAGTCGCCGTTCGTCGTCAGCCCGATCGCGTTCTGAAAGCAGTCGCAGGGCTTCGAGCACCACTTCGTTTGCGGTGGAGTAGCGACCCCTTTCCACTTGCTCTGCGATCGCCCGTTCCGTTTCTGGAGTTAGCAATAGCGTCATAACTACCTCTATAATTTCAACATGTTTCCCGTTCAACTTTGCGAGCAAGTAATCGATCACGTAAACCTTGCGGATCGAACTTAGCCTCGTTCATCCTCCGAACTTCTTGGGCTTACTGCTGCCGTTGCTGTAAGTAGGCTTCCACTTCTTGCTGATGGTTGAGATAGAAGGCAATTGTCCCGTAAACATCAGCCAGCTTCAGCGACGGATAGCGATAAACAATTTCTTCTGCCGTTGTTCCTTGTTTGAATACCGCAACTATCGTGTCAAGGGTTACGCGATTTTTGCCTACCCGAACCACATGCCGTAATTTTTAGTGGTGCAGGTTCAGCTACAATTGCGAGTACCATAAGCAATACCAATACATCATAATTTTGCTGCTATCCGACTGGTGAATTAAGAAACTCGGTTGTTTCGTAAAAACCGGGTTTCTAAGTTAACATCTGGTGGGCAGTGCCCACCCTACAGGGAATGTCACTGATTTAAGCTGAAATCTCCTAGAAGTCATTGCGAGGGGGGGGGAACGTAGCGGTTAACTTATACTTTATGAGTTAACCCCCCCCCGAAGCAATCTCCCCAGCAACAGCTCCCCAGGAGATTGCTTCGGGGGGGGGATGCTAATGCAAGATGATGATTTTTCGCTTTGGCACCCCCCCCTCGCAATGACATTAACAACTTTGTTCCTTAAGTCAGTGCCATTCCACCCTACAGCTTAAATGCTGCTCCAAAACTCTCGCCGTAGAAGACTTTATCCAACCCAAAGCGTCCGCCATACAGCTTCAAGGGTTCCTGAGCATAACCCAAAGGTAACAGACAGCAGACATCTACTTCCGCCGGAATATTAAACGCTTCCTTTACCTGTGCTGCCACAAACCCTTCCATCGGACAGCTGTCAACGCCAAAGCTTTTCGCCACAATCATGATATGGGCAACCGCTAGCATTGTATGGCGATTTGTCCAAGCTTCTATCGACTCAAAGCAGGGGTGATTCTCAAATAGCTGGGGAATAGCAGAGCGCATAGCATCAGCATACTTATCATTCACCGCACCAGTTTCTTTCCCCAGGGCGATCGTCTCTTCAATATACTCGCTGCTGTTCGCCCGCCGATCGCCACAGCAGATCAGCACTACAGGTGCTTCCGTTACCTGACGCTGGTTGAAGGCACAGGCGCTCAGCTTTTCCTTATTCTGTGGCTCCCTGACTACCACAAAACGCCAGGGTTGTAAATTGAATCCAGAAGGCGATCGCACCCCCAAGCGCAGAATTTCTGTTAAAGTATCTTGGGGAATAGGATCCGGGCGGAAAGAACGAGCCGCACGCCGCTGCTCGATCGCCTCTTGTAAGCTAATTGCAGGCTGTTGTGTCATAATCACTCCAACTCAGTCTAAACCTAGTTCGCGCTTCAGCCGTTCGATCGACTGAGAATCGATATAATTCTCGCAGGGATAGATCCGAGGAGCACGAATAATGTCCTCTCTGGCAGCGGCCACCGCAGCCTTGACCGCATCATAACTCACCATATCAGTAACGATCGCTTGCGCAGCGCGCACTATAGCATCTAGTTTATAGTTATCTTGGGGCTGAGCCTTCATCACATAGATCTCATCTCCCCTGAGACTATTAATGATCACCTCTGTGGCTCGCAGCACGCCAGCACTAAGGCAGACGATCCCAAAACAGGTGTCCTTGGGCAAGCTTTTGACCAGCTTAATTTCTTCAGCATAGTCATAGATATCCACCGGAATTACCCGCACCGATTGGGGAGCCGCCTGTTTCTGGGCTTCTCCAATAAAATACTTGTTAGTGACCACAGTAGCAGAGGAAATCCGCTCTAGCACCTCAGCCAGATCCTCTAAAGGCACCAGTTGCACCGGTATTCGCAGGTCTTGTTCCAATTCCTGGGTCATCAACTCCCCGACACCGAGATCATGACGCGGTGCAGTCACCAGTACCCGAGCACTAGAACGCAAGCGCCAGTCAATTTCTGCCAAAAATAACTCTCTGGCTTCATTGAGAGAGCAACCTTGCCCGAGCAGCTCATTTAAGCTCTGTTGCACCACCTTTTCAGCATCTGGGTATTTTTCCAACAGATAAGACTTGTGTGACGCTTTTCCGTCCAGTCCTTCGGCCCGCACGAAAATCCCAGAACCCGCTTGCGCTTCCACTAAACCAGTTTCTTCTAACTGTCGATACACCTTGTTTACCGTGTTGCGGTGCAAACCAGTCTGCATCGCTAGAGCTCGGGTGCTGGGGAGCCGGTGGCCCGGGGGATATTGCCTGGAGGCGATCACGAACCGGATTTGATTAAACAGCTGGTTGGATGCGGGGATGTCACTATCTTGCTGAATCTGAAACTGCACCATTCGATAACCTCCAGGCTGGCTGAGAGAGTAATTATGTCTATAGAAAAATGGCACCTAGTAAGCTGTCCGGAGCGAGGGGGGGCCAAACTGCAATTATTGGCAGCACCCACCGGAGTTCCCCCCGAAGCAATCTCCTGGCTACCCGATGTAAGCTGTCCGGAGCGAGGGGGCCAAACTGCAATTATTGGCAGCACCCATCGGAGTTCCCCCCGAAGCAATCTCCTGGCTACCCGATGAGCTTGGTCAGTGCTATTAGTCTATAAAATAATTATGCCTTTTCTGCTGCATGGATAGAGTTTTCCTAGCGAGCGCGATAAAATCGATCTAGTCAAACTCGCGCACCAGACCGATGGCCGACCCAGAAATTCGCACCGCCCAAGTCCAAGTACCCAACGGGGACTTACTCCTCGACGCTTACCTGGCCCAACCCACAGCATTGGGAAGCTTCCCTGCTGTGGTAGTCATACAGGAGATATTCGGAGTCAACGCTCATATCCGAGAGGTGACCGAACGGATCGCTATGGATGGCTATGTGGCGATCGCCCCTGCCATCTACCAGCGCATAGCCCCGGGTTTTGAAGTCGGTTACACCCCGGAAGATATCAAAATCGGCAAGGAATACAAAGCCCAAACCAAGGCCTCTGAACTGAAAAGCGACATCCAGGCCACCATAGACTACCTGAAACAGCACGCAGAGGTGGCCCGATCGGGCTTTGGTTGTATTGGCTTCTGTTTTGGGGGTCACGTCGCCTATCTTGCCGCCACCCTACCCGAGATCCAAGCCACCGCCTCATTCTACGGTGCAGGCATCAC